>CAZRKB010000033.1:0-2324 GCA_964601125.1 uncultured Candidatus Saccharibacteria bacterium | reverse complement strand
TTCGATATGTGCTAGGCGAACATAAACTCGAGGATTTTAGTGGCCGGGATATGATCATAAAGTCCGCCGGTGTGCCACTTGATTCGATTTACATTGCTGAAGCAAAGAAAAATAATATACCAATCGAGATGGATGTGTCTTTAGTTGCCAAGCTTGCGCCGGAGGTAGAAGTAGTAGGCATAACAGGCACGCGTGGCAAGAGTATGACCACGATGCTTATTTATGAATTGCTTTCGAAAAACCTTTCCTCCTTCGCTCCTGCTTCGGCGAGACGAAGAAAGATAAATGTTTTTCTAGGGGGCAATGTGCGCGGGGTTTCCACCTTGCCATTAATCAAAAAGGTGAAAAAGGGGGATGTGCTTGTTGCCGAGCTTGATTCATGGCAGTTGCAAGGCTTCGGAGATTCAAAGATGTCGCCTAGCATTTCAGTATTCACGAGCTTCATGCCGGACCACATGAATTATTATAAAAATGATTTGAAGAAGTATTTTGCCGACAAGGCCAACATTTTTAAATATCAAAAGAAAGGCGATACCCTGATTATCGGTGAAACGATGACTGGACGAATTAAGAAAAGTGATACAAAAGGGAAGTTAGTAGTCGCCAAAGCGAAAAGTGTCGTGAGCTACAAATTCCTACCACCAGGTGAGCATAACCGGGTGAACCTCACCTGCGCGGTCGAGGTTGCCCGGGCTTTTGGCATACCAGAAGCAAAAATCAAAAAAACAGTGGCGAATTTCAAAGGAGTAGAAGGTCGGTTGCAACTTTTACGCACTTACAAAGGCATAAAGATTTACAATGACAACAATGCCACCACCCCCGAGGCCACCATCGCCGGCCTCCAGGCCCTGTCGGGTGTCCAACACCCGACGAGCCTTATTTTAGTATGTGGAGGGGCGACAAAGCGGGTATCACTAGATAATTTTGTTAAAGCACTAAACAAATATCCCAAAAAAGTTTTCTTGATTCCTGGCACTGGCACGGAGGAGTTGCTAAGCAAAAAACTTAGAGTAGAAACATACAAAGCCAAAGATTTCAAAGATGCAGTGGTAAGTGCGATAAGGTACGCTAAAAAAGGCGACACCATCCTTTTCTCCCCAGCCTTTGCTTCATTTGGACTTTTTGCCAATGAGTATGAGCGCAACGATTTATTTGTCAAAATAATAAAGGGGTTGAAATAAAATGGAAAAACAAAATAAAGTCTTAATAATGTTAGTTGGTAAAACTCATTGTGGTAAAACGACTTTTGCCAAGGAATTAAAAAGCCAGGTTGAAAATCTTCTGATTCTCGAAGCTGATCCGATTACTGTATTTATGAAAGAACAGTTTCCTGAATTAAGGGGCCTTGATGATCAAGAACACAATGGTAATTTCAATAATGTTTCTTTAAAGTACCGGACCTTCCTACTATTTCTAGAATTTGCTTTATCCTTAGGTAGACCTATTATTCTTTCGAATTCCAATATGTGGCAAAAGGGGAGGGAAATGGTTTTTGAATTATGTAAAAAGTTTGGATATAAAGCCATCGGTTTATATTTTGATTTTCCAGAAGAGTTGATTTTGAGCAGGGCTGAAGTTTCCGATAGGTCTCTAAATGTTTTAAGAACTTCGAAAAGCTTTCAAGATTTGATCATAAACCAACGAAGTAGAATGCAACCACCCGAATCCTCTGAATTTGAAACGCTTTTTACTGCGAAGTCTCCCGAAGAATTGTCAAAAATAAAAGAAGATTTAATTAAAGTACTCAAATAATATGCCAATACAAACATATAAAAAACTAGAAGACGTACCGAAGGGTGTAATTCTGCCTAGTCAGGTGCATGGGGACAAAGTGGTGGAGATTATAACAGGGAGTGAATATGTTAGTGGTTGCGATGCTTTAATAACAAAAAACAAAAAGGTACTCTTAGGTATAAAAACAGCGGATTGTGCGCCTATTTGTTTTTCCGATGGTGAGAAAATAGGTATAGCGCATATAGGCTGGCGAGGGCTTTGCTTGTCGCTTATTGAAAAAATGCTTCAAGAATTTGATTCAAAAGACTTATCTGTTTTTGTCGGTCCATTTAACCATAGTTTTGAAGTTAAAAAAGATTTTTGTTTTGATGCCATTCAAAAAAAGTTTGGCGATAAGTATTTTATAGAAGACAATGGCCAAATAACTTTCTTGTTCAAAGATGCTATTATGTCTTTATTGCCCAGAAACGCTCAATTTGACTCACGGAATACGTTTACCGACTTGTCGTTACCGAGCTTCCGGAGAGATAAAACAACCGAACGATTAGTAACTGTAGTTAGTTTTAAATAAAAATGAGTATAGATTTATC
>CAZRKB010000032.1:0-2639 GCA_964601125.1 uncultured Candidatus Saccharibacteria bacterium | reverse complement strand
GTTTCGAAGTCGAGGATTTTGACTGAGGCATTCATCTGCTTTTCTTTAGTTTTAATTAGTTTGGCCACTTGTTTGCTTGAAAGCCCCTCTTTGCCTCCTCGTTTCAAATCAACAGCAAGTAGGCTGCCGACAGCTTTTTTATGTTCTCGCTGCATCTGTTCCGTGATATCTTTAATTTCTTTTTTGATAGTGGCTGGAGTAATGCCATGCTTTTTGTTGTATTCCATTTGGAGAGAGCGGCGCCGCGTAGTTTCATCTATGGCTCTTTGCATTGAACCAGTCATGTTGTCAGCATAAAGAATAACTTTGCCATCAACATTTCGAGCTGCTCGACCAATGATCTGAATGAGAGAGGTTTCGCTCCGTAGGAACCCTTCTTTGTCAGCATCTAATATTCCTATAAGTTCCACTTCAGGTAAATCCAAACCTTCTCGAAGCAAGTTGACCCCTACAAGCACGTCAAACTCTCCACGCCTAAACTTTGTAAGAATTTCGATGCGTTCTATTGTTTTTATATCGCTATGCAAATATTCCGATTTTATCTTTCGGCCACGTCCTGAACCTGTCGAAGGATCCTTTAAGTATTCCGATAAATCTTCGGCCATCTTTTTGGTCAAAGTAGTAGCGATTGCCCTATTGCCTTTTTTGATTACCTTTTCCGCTTCTTTAATAAAATCCAAAATTTGACCAGGATAAGCAACTTCTTTTTTCATAACCCCCCTAGCCCCCCTTACCTTAAGGGGGGAATCAGACCCACCAATCTCGAAATTTTCGCGCCCCTCTCTTAATGTAAGAGAGGGGTTGGGGTGAGTTATTTGTTGGCTCACCGGCCTTACAAAAATTTCCGGATCAAGAAGGCCAGTGGGACGGATGATTTGTTCGGCCACCCCATCTTTACCACTTTTTTCAATTTCATACTTGCCAGGCGTAGCAGAAGTATAAATAGTCTGCCCCACTCTCTCCCTAAATTCTTCAAAAGTAAGAGGTCTGTTATCTTTAGCGCTAGGCAGTCTAAAACCATGCTCGATAAGAGTCTCCTTCCTTGCCCTGTCACCATTAAACATAGCGCCAATTTGCGAAACTGTGACATGAGACTCATCTATCACAGTCAAAAAATCTGGCTTGCCATTTTTCGTTTTTGGAAAATACGAAAGCAATGTGTGTGCTGGCTCCCCTTCTTTTCTTCCATCAAAGTGACGGGAGTAGTTTTCTATACCGTTGCAATAACCGATTTCTTTTATCATCGCAAGGTCATAGCTCGCGCGACGTTTTAGCCTGTCTGCTTCTAAAAGCTTTCCTTCCTTCTCAAACTTTTTGAGTTGACTATTGAGCTCAGCTTTTATATTTTTTAAAGCTCGCTTTATTTCATCCTCAGGAGTTATGAAGTGCTTTGCTGGGAAAAGATAAAAAGCTTTTGGATTTTCTATAATATTTCTTGTTATGCTATCTACTTTTTCTATTCTTGCAATATTTCCATCTTTTATTTCTATTTTATAAACCAATCTCTCTGACACCGGCATGATCTCCACAGTGTTACCTATAGCGCGAAAAAGTCCGGGTGAAAGATCGGCATTTGTACGCTCGTAATGTATGTTTATCAAATTTCTTAAAAATTGATTGCGTTCGACCTTTGCACCTTCCTCAATTTTCATATTAACTTTTTCATATTCTTCTGGAGAACCAAGACCATAAATACAAGATACCGAGGCTACGACGATAACGTCCCTTCTTGTGAGCAGAGCTTCGGTCGAAGCATGTCGCAAGCGTTCAATTTCTTCGTTTATCATCGCCTCCTTCTCTATATAAGTATCAGTAACCGGCATGTAGGCCTCGGGCTGATAAAAATCATAGTAAGAAACGAAATAATGTACGGCATTATTTGGGAAAAATTCTTTATACTCTTGAGCAAGCTGAGCGGCCAGAGTTTTGTTGTGAGCGATCACAAGAGTAGGCTTCTGAACTTTTTCAATAACATTCGCAATGGTAAAAGTCTTTCCGCTTCCGGTAACTCCAAGAAGTGTTTGATGTTCTAAACCAGCATTTACACCTTTTACCAATTTTTCTATAGCCTTTGGTTGATCCCCAGCCGGGGCAAATTTGGAATTAATCTTAAAATTCATGGAGACAATATAACATAAAAGGCACCCCTGTACGGTGTGGTGCCTTTGTTCCAACTCAATTAAGGAATTATTGTCTCGAAGAGGAGGTGTGGCGTATGTGGAACATGCGGAAGCCGTACCTTCGGCACGCCCACAGCGGAGTTGTCGGCCTAGCTCATAAGAGCTAGTCGGAGCTATAGCGAAGCTATAGCAATTTTCGTAAATCTGACATTTCCCTCACCTTGTAGAAGTTGAACTTATTCAGTGTGGGGACGCGGCTCGGAGGATGATGTCCGCGCCCCCGTCTCTCTCTTCATCGCTGAAGTGGTCTAGATTTAGACTATTTAAAAACAAAGCTGAAGTCAAACATTTATCCACATATAAAAAGCGCCGAGAGTAAGAAGATCGTCCAGTAATCTTCAAAATCTAGGCGCAGGGTGGAACATCAGACGTCTTTGGTGGTTTTTGTCATCGCCATGAGTCCATGATTGATTCCCTTTTGAATTAGGACACTCGTAATACAATTGTTTGTATGACGAA
>CAZRKB010000031.1:0-2681 GCA_964601125.1 uncultured Candidatus Saccharibacteria bacterium | reverse complement strand
GATTGCTAAAGTCGCCAATGTTTTCCGGTTTGGTGAAAGTTATCTCCGCTTTAAATGGCACAAAGTCTTCGGTCATCCAGCTCGTCTCGGCCGAAGCGGGGGTCGAGTCGGGGTTGTTTGGGTCTAGTACAGCATCTGCGTGACCTTCTGCGATTATTCTCCCATCCCAATCGACTATGCTGATAGGGAAGCTTGCTTCAAAAAACCAAGTGCCCCGAGCTTCTCCTTCTATGATAAGCGGAGAAGAAACCACAGAAAGGGGAGCGGGGTTAGACATGATTATTAAGTTGCTCTTTTCCCCTATGTGCTCCAGTACGTCTTGGGGGATAACGATATCGGTATCTGCCAGCTCTGAGGTTTGATCTGCAAGGGAACCTCTGTCTGGCTTCATCAAGCCTTTTATACTAAAAAATATGGTTATAAATAAAACAAACAGAACTCCAAAAAATAAAATCTTTTTCATATCCCCATTATAGCAAATTTAGTGATTTTCGGCGGTTTGTTCGCGAGAGAGGGCTGCGTAGAGGCCGCCTTTGGAGATCAGGGAATGATTATTGCCTGTTTCTATGATTCTGCCATGTTCAAAAACATAAATTTTATCTGCATGTGCGATAGTTGAAAGACGGTGAGCCACAAGTATTTTTATTTTACCTCGGTCTTCTTCAGAAATTTCTTTGATTGTTTCTGTAATGGCTTTCTCGGTTATTGAGTCGAGGCTTGAAGTAGCTTCGTCAAACACTATAAGGTCGGGGTTTCTCAAAAGAGCTCTGGCTATGGCGAGCCTCTGTCTCTCTCCGCCCGAAAGTTTGATGCCGCCTTCGCCGATCCGAGTTTCTAAACCATTCCCCTTATCTACAATATTTTTAGCTTGAGCTCTCTCTAGTGCCCGCATGCACTCGGCGTCGGTCGCCTCAGGTCTTACGAAAAGCAAGTTCTCTTTTATGGTGCCAGCGAAGAGTTGTGTTTCTTGGGCGACCAGTCCTATTTTTTTCCTAATCGCTTTTGAGTCTAAGTTTTTGGTTTCTATGCCATTTATAAGCAGATTTCCTTCGGTTGGCGAGTAAAGCCCGGCAAGCAGTTTGATCATGGTGCTTTTGCCCGATCCAGAGGGGCCAACGAACGCTACTGTTTCTCCGGATTTAATTTCCAAATTTATGTTTTTGATCGCAGAGGTGGCGACACCTTCATAACGGAGGCCGACATTTTCAAATTTTATGCTTTCTATTTTTTCAATAACTTTTGGATTTTTAGGCTCTGGGTCTGGTTCACGAGAGAGAATTTTATTAAGTTCTCCAAGACTGGCTTTGGTTTCTTGGTAATTGCTCGCTACTAAACCTAGTTGGGAGAGCGGGTTAAATATGAAGAAAGAATAAAACAGCAAGCTGAAAAACTGCCCCAAACTTATACTGCCGCGGAAAATAAGATAAAACATTAAAAGTAATAAAGCGCTTCGAAGGGCGTTGATCAAAGTGCCTTGTACGAAATCGAGAGAGCGTACCATTCTAACTTTCTTGAGCTCAAGATCAAGGATTTTGTTATTAACTTTATTCAATCTTTCTACTTCTTGGGTCTCGAGACCAAGACTTTTTACAAGTTCCACGTTGCGCAAGGTTTCTGTTGTTGATCCGGAAAGATTTGCCGTTTCTCTCACTATCATTGCTTGCGCCTCTTTTATTTTTTTGCTCAAAACGAAGATGGCTATGCCCAATGTTGGTAGTATAAGGAAGTAGGCGAGCCCTATAAGTGGATGCACGAAAGTGGCGTAAACAAGCACAAAAATAATACCAACTAGGGATAGGAAAATTACATTGACTGAGTTGATGATAAGACTTTTTGAATCATCGCGAGCTTTTTGCAGTTTACTTAGAAGCTCGCCAGACCTCTCGTCTTCAAAAACAGAGTAGGGAAGAGAAAATGAATGAGAAACACTTCGAGCATAAAGATTGGTGCCTGATTTTTGGGTTACTACATTGAGGTAATAATCTTGAAATGCTTTGGCTACTCTCGAAACGAAAGCTACACCAACACTTGCGAGAAGCAAGAGCCCCACGCCGTTAATAAACTCTTGTCTTGAGAGTGTCGCTGCTTTATTCGCATAGTTATCTATAAGAAGGCGGAAAATTTGCGGGTCCAAAAGACTGAAAACCTGGTTGATGGTTGCCAAAAAAAGTGCTCCAAATATTACCCTTTTGTGATTTTTAAGTTCTTGCCATAGCAAATTCATAGGTCAGTATTTTAGCACATTATTTAGATGTAATTACTTTTATTTTATGTATAATACTCCTCGTGCCAGCGCCACTTCCAAAAAAATATAGGAATACAAAAAGAGACTTAGTGGTCAAAAAATCACGCTCAGGGCTCGGACTTTTTACCAATGCGCCAATAGAAAAGGGTGGTTTTATAATTGAGTATTTTGGGCCGATCCTTACTTCGAAAGAAGCTGACAAAAGGGGGGGTAAATATTTGTTTGAGACCAACAAAAACCGATTTATAGACGGCTCTTCGCGATTAAACACTGCTCGCTACATAAACCATTCGTGTCGACCGAATTGTGAAATTGATATAAAGCTTGGCCGTATTTACGTGTTTGCATTGAGGAAAATAAAAGCTGGTGAAGAGCTTTCTTACGATTACGATACCGAATATTTTGACGAGCACATCAAGCCTTTTGGTTGCACCTG
>CAZRKB010000030.1:0-2735 GCA_964601125.1 uncultured Candidatus Saccharibacteria bacterium | reverse complement strand
GATAAATCTATACTCATTTTTATTTAAAACTAACTACAGTTACTAATCGTTCGGTGGTTTTGTCTCTCCTGAAACTCGGTAACGACGAATCAGTGAATGTATTTCTTAAATCAAACTGGGCATTTAGGGGCAATAAAGACATAATAGCATCTTTAAACAAGAAAGTTATTTGACCTTTATTTTCTATAAAATACTTATCGCCGAACTTTTTTCGTATTTCGTCAAAACAAAAATCTTTTTTAATTTCAAAACTATGATTAAATGGGCCAACAAAAATAGACAAGTCTTTTGAATAGAACTCTTTTAGCATTTTTTCAATAAGCGACAAGCAAAGCCCTCGCCAGCCTATATGCGCTATACCTATTTTCTCACCATCGGAAAAACAAATAGGCGCACAATCCGCTGTTTTTATACCTAAGAGTACCTTTTTGTTTTTTGTTATTAAAGCATCGCAACCACTAACATATTCACTCCCTGTTATAATCTCCACCACTTTGTCCCCATGCACCTGACTAGGCAGAATTACACCCTTCGGTACGTCTTCTAGTTTTTTATATGTTTGTATTGGCATATTATTTGAGTACTTTAATTAAATCTTCTTTTATTTTTGACAATTCTTCGGGAGACTTCGCAGTAAAAAGCGTTTCAAATTCAGAGGATTCGGGTGGTTGCATTCTACTTCGTTGGTTTATGATCAAATCTTGAAAGCTTTTCGAAGTTCTTAAAACATTTAGAGACCTATCGGAAACTTCAGCCCTGCTCAAAACCAACTCTTCTGGAAAATCAAAATATAAACCGATGGCTTTATATCCAAATTTTTTACATAAATCAAAAACCATTTCCCTGCCCTTTTGCCACATATTTGAATTCGAAAGAATAATAGGTCTACCTAAAGATAAAGCAAATTCTAGAAATAGTAAGAAAGTTCGATATTTTAAAGAAACATTATTGAAATTACCATTATGTTCTTGGTCATCAAGGCCCCTTAATTCAGGAAACTGTTCTTTCATGAATACAGCAATCGGATCAGCTTCAAGAATTATAAGGTTTGCAACCTGGCCTTTTAATTCCTTGGCAAAAGTCGTTTTACCACAATGAGTTTTGCCAATTAACATTATTAAGACTTTATTTTCTTTATCCATTTTTTTACTTTACTCAACTAAAGTGGATTGGTTTTGTAAGTATGATTTCAATAATTCGGCAGACTTTTTTACTTCTTTTAGATTTTCTTCGGTAAACAGATTCTCTTTTGCGTATTCTATTATTGGTCTGACTGATTGAATCTTTTTACCAAATTTTTCCATCCATTCATGTCTAGGGAACATCCAAACATGAAATCCATGCTCCGTGTCTTCGTTTTGAAAAAGGTAAATATCTTTTATGCTTAAAACATCCCGCATTGCGACTCTAATATCTTTTAGTAATAAAACTAGCTCGGTTAGTTCGGTACTAGAAAAATCAGCCAAGCTTCGCCTGTCTGTTACTTTTGATGCAACCACCACAAAACCCGGTATCGGAACTTCCCAATCTTGATGCGCATCAAAATTTTCGTTAATTATAATTTCGTGTAAAATTTTTTCCATTTTATTTCAACCCCTTTATTATCTTCATAAATAAGTCATTTCGTTCGTATTCGTTTGCAAAAAGACCAAAGGACGCAAAGGCTGGGGAGAAGAGGACGGTGTCGCCTCGCTTGGCCGATTTGATTGCGGTTAGAACTGCATCTTTGAAATCTTTGGCTTTATAACTTTCGACTTTCAACATTTTACTTAATAACTCCTCCGTGCCAGTGCCAGGAATCAAGAAAACTTTTTTGGGATATTTGTTTAGTGCTTTAACAAAATTATCTAGTGATACCCGCTTTGTCGCCCCTCCACATACTAAAATAAGGCTCGTCGGGTGTTGGACACCCGACAGGGCCTGGAGGCCGGCGATGGTGGCCTCGGGGGTGGTGGCATTGTTGTCATTGTAAATCTTTATGCCTTTGTAAGTGCGTAAAAGTTGCAACCGACCTTCTACTCCTTTGAAATTCGCCACTGTTTTTTTGATTTTTGCTTCTGGTATGCCAAAAGCCCGGGCAACCTCGACCGCGCAGGTGAGGTTCACCCGGTTATGCTCACCTGGTGGTAGGAATTTGTAGCTCACGACACTTTTCGCTTTGGCGACTACTAACTTCCCTTTTGTATCACTTTTCTTAATTCGTCCAGTCATCGTTTCACCGATAATCAGGGTATCGCCTTTCTTTTGATATTTAAAAATGTTGGCCTTGTCGGCAAAATACTTCTTCAAATCATTTTTATAATAATTCATGTGATCCGGCATGAAGCTCGTGAATACTGAAATGTTAGGAGACATCTTTGAGTCTCCGAAGCCTTGCAGCTGCCATGAATCAAGCTCGGCAACAAGCACGTCCCTCTTTTTTACCTTTTTAAGTAATGGCAATGTAGAAACCCCACGAACATTACCACCGAGAAAAACATCGCGATTCTTCAAATTCTTACTTAAGATTTCATAAATAAGCATCGTGGTCATACTCTTGCCACGCGTGCCTGTAACCCCTACCACCTCTACCTCTGGCGCAAGCTTGGCAAATAAAGACACATCCATCTCTACCGGTACATTATTTTTATTTGCTTCAGCAATGTAAATCGAATCAAGTGGCACCCCAGCGGACTTTATAATCATATCCCGGCCACTAAAATCCTCGAGTTTATGTTCGCCTAGCACATATCGAA
>CAZRKB010000029.1:0-3521 GCA_964601125.1 uncultured Candidatus Saccharibacteria bacterium | reverse complement strand
GTGCAAAAAGAGGTTCGATCCGAAGATTTTCTGGAGAGATGTCTTTTTCGAGGAGAGGTCGTTCCTTTCCGCAATTTCAGCTAGGTTTTTAACCGAATTTAGCCAGTTTCGCACAGGTTCGAGCCACGAAGTGGCGTCTCTTTCCAAATTAAGCATTTTCTCCTCAAAACTTTTCTTTTCGGAAAAAAGTTTTGAGCGCTCTTGTAAGTAAGTTGCTCGGTTGATATCTTGGGCAATATAGATATCTAACAATCTTTGGATTTTCTCGGAGAGGTTAGAAACTTTGTTTCTCAAATCATCCACAATAACTCTGGAACTCATTTCAGCTTCTTTCTCATCATTTTTGATGCAAATTTCAAATTCTCTCGCCCAAGGCGAAGGTATGGCGTAAGAAGAGAGAATTTCAGAAATTTGCTCATCTAAGACTTTTTCTTCAATACATGGTTCGTGACATTCAATCATCTTAGATTTGTGGGTGCAGTGATAATAAATATAGTGGTGAGTTTTGGTTTTACACCTTTTGTATTTGTCTTCTGCCGTTACCATCATTCCGCAAGTGCCACAACGGAGAAGTCCACAAAATATTTTTGGTTCATTGTGTGGCTTCATGGGGTGGCCTCTTTCAACCATGACTTTTTGCACTTTGTCCCAAAGTATTTTATCAACTATGGCGGGGTGTTTGCCTTCGTGGATTTCTCCGTTGTAATAAAAGTGGCCGTAATAGAAAGGATTGGAGAAAATCCATTTGACTCTGTCTTTGTGGAGTTTAAGTCCGCCTAAACTTTTAACTCCTCGTTCAAAAAGAAAATTTGAAATATCTTCAAAACGGCTTTCCCCCTCGGAATATAGCTCAAACGACTCACGGATAACTTTTGACTTTTTGCGATCAACCACAATCGTCCTTCTTCTTGTATCATTCAAATATCCGACTGGGGCAGAGCTTGGAAACTCACCTCTGGCAACTTTTGCTCGCAAACCTCTTTTGACGTTGGTACTTAAATCGCGAATGAATTGATTTGCCATGCCAAACTCAACTGACATCATGAGGACATTGTCGGTGGAATAATGGCTTCGGTCGTGAGTGCGGATGTGTTGAATAATTCCTTGTTGCAACATCCAGCTAATTTGTCCTCCGTCTACCGGATTGCGAGCCAATCGGTCCAACTTCCAGCAGACAATTCCGTTTGCTTCGCCATTTTGAATTCTGCGGATCATTTCATTAAATACCGGGCGACCAGGCATTTTTGCCGTGCGTTTTTCCACAAATTCACTCGCGATTTCCAAACCTTCTTTTTTGGCAAGTGCGCGAAGTTCGGCAAGCTGAGCTTCAATGCTCAAAACTTGCTTGTCTTCGACATCAGTGCTTTTGCGAGCGTATATAAAATATTTCATATAACTCAAATGGCCGCCCCGATGCACACAACCAAGATGAATCCTGATCGTTCGAGACGGCCATTAAAAAATTCATCCTATTGATTGTGTGCGAAATAAGTATAACATAAACAAAAATTACAATGTATTCACATCAGCAAAATTTTGCAAAAGCTAAAGACTGGACTGAAAAACTACGGGGTCGTTATTTGCACACCCTTGCTACTTTTAGAATTTACGAACGATTTAGAAAACTTACTGCTACAAATATTGTTGGGAAAAGGAAAGCAGAGGCGAACGCTAAATTATTCAGCAACCATGTATATTTCTTTATGCCAGTTCAAGAATCCTGCCGATGCTATTTTTTCGTTGAATTGGCAAAATTTTTTGATAAAAACAAAAATAATCAATCTTTAACCATTGAACTGCTGCTTGATTTTAGTGATAACAACATAAATTCTTTTTCTAAAAATGAATTCCTAAAATTTCACTCAAATAGATATTTCATTCCAGATTTACTCGAGGGATATAAACCTCTCACCCGTAAAGATATTGCAAGAATGCGAAGGCGATTATCTAGGAATAAGAAAATAATAGAAAATCTAAAAACGTATAGAGATAAATTTCTAGCTCACGATGACATAGATAAAACTCATGTAGATATTACAGGTCCACAAATTAAAATTTTGCTAAAAATAATAGAGGATATAATTGATTTGTTTTATAGAACGTTAGATTTTTCATCCAATATGTATGATAACTATGACAAGCAACCGGTTTTTGCAGTAGACCAGGTAATAAAAAACCTTCAAGAACATGAGATCGAGAGACTAAGAAAAATAAGAGAGAAATATAAAATTTAAGGGAGCTGTTTTCGTGCGCGCGAACGGGTGGGTGGGTCAAGCGCACATAAATTTGTACGACCTCTCCGAGAAAAAGGCATTTCTCCAAAAAATCTTCGGATTTTGCCCCTTCCGAACCCTTTGCACGACAAAAAAAATCAAAGAAAACCCTTCTCCTCCATACGCGGCGCTCCGCGCCGCGCTCCAAAATTTTTCACCTTTTCAAACAAGTTTTATTCGGGCTACATTATACGACCAAATTCGAACTTTTTTCCAGTGCAACGGTTAGGCGCACGCTCCGCGCGCGTGGTGACTCGGTATTTCATCATACGCTCGACGCAAAGTGCCAGCTCGGGGAAAGAATTCCGCTCAGCTCGCTGCGCTCGCTCTGCCCTCGCCCTCCGCCACCAAGAATTCCTCTCATCTTTTTGTTTGCGCGGGGTTATTAAAATGGATGAGTGGTGGCGGGGGCGAGGGACTTGATTTATCCTTTGACTTGCCGTAGCGGGGGGGGTAAAATGAAGGTAAGTACAAAAGGATTACCACCTTAAATTTTAATATATGGATTGGTTCTATATTTCAATAATTTTGTCTGGATTTGGAGGAGGAGCAGTTAGAAATTTAGTCGGATTTGCCAAACAATTTTCATTTACTAAACCAAGCTTTGATCTTAAATATTTCCTTATGACCATGCTTGTTTCCGGAGCAGTTGGACTTATTGCTGCCGTCGTTACAAAAGAACTAGACATCAGTATTTTAGGTATTTCAGGATTTATTCCTGCGATCGCTTTTCTTGTCGGCTACGCCGGAGGTGATTTGTTGGATAATCTTTACAAAATTATTTTGAGAAAGCCGGCCTAATATGAAGATAGTTATTATTTCAAAAATTAAATCTGTACTTCGGAAAATAATTATAGTGTCTCTGGTTTTTTCTATAACTGGTATATATTTGGTTTTTTTACCGGAAAAAGCGAGTGCGGATATTACAACTGGCTTACTCGGTCATTGGGCTCTTGACGATGGGTCTGGAACATCTGCAACAGATTCATCTGGAAATAGCCATACTGGAACATTTGTTGATGTGCCGACCTGGCAAGCTGGCAGAGTGGGTAGTGGGGCATTACAATTTGATGGTACAAATGATGCTTTGACCCTTGCAACAGCTTCCACACTTAACGCAAATACATACACTATCAGTTTCTGGATTAACGGTTCCGCAAGTTTCAGCGGAACAGTTTTTAGACTCACTAAATCTTCTTCAATCACTGCGTTCAATAGTAAATATCAAATTGATGTCACTCCATCAAG
>CAZRKB010000028.1:0-3815 GCA_964601125.1 uncultured Candidatus Saccharibacteria bacterium | reverse complement strand
GCCGAGTGAGAATTTGCGACCTGATGAAGTGCCAACGATGCAATAATTCTTAGCATCTAGCTCGAAACGATCACCTTCGATTTCTTTAAGACGAATCATGCCTTCAGCTTTAGTGGCTGGATCTTCGACATACATACCCCACTCAGTAACACCCGAAATAACGGCTTCAAACTCCTGCCCCACACGAGATTGCATAAACTCAACTTGCTTGTATTTTATACTCTCACGCTCGGCCTCAGCCACCACCACCTCTTTTTCACTAGCCTCATTACAAACTTTCTGCAGGTAAACAAATTCATCTTTTTTTATTTTTCCGCCGTTTAAATGGTTTTCAAGAATCCTATGAATGACCAGATCGGGGTACCTTCGAATAGGGGAGGTGAAGTGAGTATAATACTCGAAAGCCAAACCAAAATGACCGATATTTTGAGTTGAATAAACCGCTTTTGCCATACTTCTTATTGCTGCAGTTTTAACTAATGACTCAGCGCTGTGACCTTCTATTTTTGTTAGGAGAGCATTTAAATCTTTTGCGCTTATTTCACCGTTTTTTATAGGAAGGTCGTGTCCGAGAGCCCTCACAAACACAGCGAGCTCCTCAAGTTTATCCATATTGGGTAGATCGTGTACTCGATATATAGAGGCCGCCCCAGCACTTCTTTTTTCAAGTTTGTCACTTATAAATTTAGCAACTTCTCTGTTTGCAAGAAGCATCCATTCCTCAATCATTTTCATAGTATCGAGGCGCGCCTTTTTATAAATGCGGACTGGTTTGCCTTCTTGGTCAAGTTCAAATTTAACCTCATCGGTCTCAAACTCAATCGCACCGTTTTTCTTGTTTTCTTTTCTATAAATGTTTGCTAGGCGATTTAATTCTAGGAGTTCGTCACGGAAAACCCCACCAACACTCGAAGAAGCTGTCCCCCCTCGCCTTGGCAAGGAGAGGGGGTTAGGGGGTGAGGTCAGTACCTCCTGCGCCTCTTCGTAACTAAATCTTTTATCTGAATTTATAATAGTTTTACCAAACCAACGGTCTAAAACTTTTCCGCTTTCTTTTTCAATTTCAAAAACAGCGGAAAAAGCAAACCGATCAACATTTGGATTCAGAGAGCATAAATCATTGCTTAAAACTTCGGGGAGCATTGGGATGGTTCGGTCGACTAGATATGTTGAGAATAATCTTTTCCTCGCCTCACGATCAAGAGCGGTGCCCGGACGAACAAAGTGTGACACGTCAGCGATATGCACACCAACTCTGATTTTATTCTCTCCGATTTCTTCATAGGAAAGTGCGTCATCAAAATCTTTTGCATCCGCTGGGTCTATTGTGAAAGTGGTAACATTACGGAAGTCTCGCCTGCCAGCAAAAAAACTCTCTGAAGAAAAGTCTGGCCGAGCGGAGCGAAGGAGATCCGAGGACTTTTTTGAAGAGACGTTTTTTTGCTGGCTCACAAACTCTTCCGCTATTTTCTTTGCCTCCTTTTCAACATCTTCCGGAAAATCGTAAACTATACCTTTATCCAAAATGATCGACTGCATTTCTGTCTCATGTTCACCCTTTTTACCGATAACCTTTAAAACTTCACCTTTTGGATTTAGGTGTGGGTTTTCCCAAGGAAGCATCCTGACGAGGGCTTTTTCTCCAGCCTTAGCATCACCAGGCAAAGTTTTTATGTCAATCTTCTTATAAAACTTAAAGTCGTCAGGAACAAAAACAAATCCATTTCCAAATTTTTCTAAAGTTCCAACAAACTCAGTTTTGTTTCTTTTTAATATTTTAACAACCCTACCTTTCCTCCTTTCTCTATCTCTGCCTATCACTTCCACCTCTACCTCGTCCTTATCCAAAGCGCAGTTTAATGATTCTTCAAAAACAATTATGTCTTGATTTCTATCGGTATCAGGAAGCATGACAAAACCCATCGGCTTCGCTGTCACCTTCATTACACCCCTTAAAGTTTTGGTCTTTTTATTTATTTTTTTGTCGTTTCTATTTCCTTTTTTCATTATGCACACCAATACTACCACAATCTTTAAACAAATGTTATAATATGTGACATGTTTTCAATAAAAGAGTCTTTAAAGTTTGGTTGGGAAAAGTTTAAAAATAATTTAAATATAAGTTTAGCGGCAACCCTGCTTTCTCTTGCTCTTGGTTCAGTGGGAGAAATTTTTGATAATGATGGAGTTGGTACTTTTATTTTCATATTAGCTATAGCTGTCGCGTCAGCCATAGTAAGGATCGGTTACATGAAAATATTCCTAAAGATGGCCGATGGTCAGAGCGTGAAATTTGGTGAGATATTTGAAGAATATAGACTATTTTGGAGATATGTAGGAGTTTCTATACTTACAGCTTTGGCTGTAATTGGTGGATTTATACTCTTAGTGATACCAGGCATCATATGGGCGATAAAATATTCGTTTTCTCAGCTTATACTCATAGATACAAACGGGAGACCGGTGGCCTCAATGAAAGAAAGTGGCGCTATAACAAAAGGACATAAATGGAAACTGCTTGGTTTCTACCTAGTATTGATGTTGGTTAATTTGCTAGGGTTAATCGCCCTGGGGGTTGGTCTTTTGGTGACGATCCCCGTTTCAATGTTTGCTCTCATACATGTTTATAGAGCTCTTTCTAGAGCAAACGCCGGACTCACAAACCCAGAACAAACAGGCTTGACTCAAATCTCCACTGGTATATAATGTCCAGGCTCGTTGAAAAATAAATAAAAGCCCTGAACCTTACACGGTTCAGGGGAGAATGTATAAATGTGCAAATTCAAGTTTATACTACAGTGATTTAAAAATAGGAGTCTAGGATCAAGTAACAAGAAACGCTATTAGGTATTTTTTGTTTTGTTCCGTTCAAAAAAATCTAAAATTTAATTTTGATTTTATTTTAGAGTTTGATCCTAGCTCAGGATGAACGCTGGCGGCGTGGATAAGGCATGCAAGTCGAGTGGGTTTAGACCCACGGCAGACGAGGTAGTAACACGTAGGTACGCACCCCAAAGTCTCGCATAACTAGCCGAAAGGTTAGATAATTCGAGATGGTCTCCGAACGTAAGTGAGGAGTAAAGATTTATCGCTTTGGGAGCGGCCTGCGGAGTATCAGCTAGTTGGTAGGGTAACGGCCTACCAAGGCTATGACGCTTAGGGGAGGTGAGAGCCTGACCCCCACCGACGGAACTGAGACACGGTCCGTACACCTACGGGTGGCAGTAGCCGAGAATATTCGACAATGGGCGAAAGCCTGATCGAGCGACGCCGCGTGGTTGATGAAGTCTTTCGAGACGTAAAAACCTTTTATGACTAGAAAAGTTTATTGATTCAGTCATGAATAAGGGGCTCCAAACTCTGTGCCAGCAGGAGCGGTAATACAGAGGCCCCAAGCGTTATCCGGAATCACTGGGCGTAAAGGGTGTGTAGGTTGTTGTGTTAGTCGTCTTTTAAATCTCCCGGCCTAACCGGGAAGCAGGGGACGAAACGGCACAACTAGAGGATGCGAGGGGTCTGTGGAACTCATGGAGTAGGGGTGAAATCCGTTGATATCATGGGGAACACCAAAAGCGAAGGCAGCAGACTGGCGCAATCCTGACACTGAAACACGAAAGCGTAGGTAGCGAATGGGATTAGATACCCCAGTAGTCTACGCCCTAAACGATGATCGCTGGCTTTTCGGAGTATCGACCCTCTGAGAGGCGAAGCTAACGCGTTAAGCGATCCGCCTGGGTAGTACGAGCGCAAGCTTAAAACTCAAAGGAATAGACGGGGACTTGCACAAGCGGTGGATTATGCGGTTCAATTCGATG
>CAZRKB010000027.1:0-6054 GCA_964601125.1 uncultured Candidatus Saccharibacteria bacterium | reverse complement strand
ACTTAGTGAGATGCTCCCGCATTAGAGCACTTGGAGTTTTCCAACGAGTTTTGGACTTTGCTCGCAAGAGAAATAAAGTTCCTCTAGGACACATGGTGAGTGGGAAAGTGGACGGTCCTCACTCTCACTAAGTTGTATTATTTTTGTTGCAGGAATAGCGTGCACTCTTCTCTGATAGAGAATTGCCAATCGTATACCACGAGAAGCAAACGACCTAAAAGAGAGTTTTTTGAGAGAGTTGACGAGTTTTTCTGTGACCAAAGCCCGCCGCTATAAAACGGCGGGTTTCTGTTTTAGTTTATTACTGAAATTAATTTGCTATACTCTAAGTCATGTTGAATTTCCTTCCAATTAACAGTTCTAAACGCATCTAACCATTCCCGCCAATAACATGATTTCAATCGACGATTTTAAAAAAGTAGAAATAAGAGCCGGGAAGATACTTACAGCTGAAAAAGTTGATGGGTCGGAGAAGCTTTTAAAATTGAGCGTAGATATTGGCGAAGAAAAACCTCGCCAAGTAATTTCCGGTATTGCCAAATATATCACCACAGAGGAGCTTATTGGTACAACTTGTGCCTTCGTCACAAACCTAGAACCACGCGCCATTATGGGGCTTGAGAGCCAAGCAATGATAATGGCGGCCTCTACCGAAGATGGGAAATTTTCACTTCTTAAAATTTCTGCTGATATTGCCCCTGGTACTTTTATAAAATAAGGTGCTTGTTTCGTGATGTTTTGACTCAAGCCTTTATACACACATAATAAGACAAAATATTTTACGGGGTGATAAAATTTAAATATGAAAATATTTCTCGAGTGGCACTCACCGGAACATCGCTTTGATAAAAAGTCAGCCGACTGGTATTGGATTTTGGGAATAGTTTCTGTAGGTATTGCTATCCTCGCTTTTTATTTTGGAAACTTGCTTTTTGGTATTTTCATAATTATCGCGGCTTTAACGGTCGGTATGCTTTCTTACAAAGAAACCAAGGTAGTCCCAATCAGATTAACATCCAAAGGTATAGCTTTTGATAAACATTTTTATCCGTGGGGGTCATACCAATCCTTTTGGATTGAGGATGATCATGTCCATGGCGCGCGGATCCTCCTCTCACCCAGAAGCACCTTTCTGCCTCTGGCCTCGGTGCCGATAAATGAAGAAGTTGATCTTGAAGATATACAGGAAACTCTGCTCCTCTTCCTCGAAGAGGAACCCCTGCAAGAATCAATCATCCACCGCTGGTTTGATAAACTCTTGGCGAAGTAAATTTTGTGCTCCCGGTAGGAGTATCTCCCTCGACTCAAAATTTTTTCAGTCAAAAAATTTTGGTCTGGGCACCAGCTCATAGTTTTTTGTTGCTACAAAAAACATATTCCGCTGTTCGATTCCTACACGCAAGCAAAGCAGTTTGCTTGCTCGGGAGCACAAAATTGCTTCGCTATTTGGTGCTCCCGGTAGGAATCGAACCTACATTTTAACTTCCGCAAAGTCATGTCCTATCCATTGAACGACGGGAGCCTTTCGGCCATACTCAGATAAGTATTTCAAGAGAAGAATACCAAAAAAAGCCTTTTATAGCTACCTAAACTTAAATTTTATTTCTACCATGTCCCCTTCCCAAATTTGCTCTTTTTTTCGTATAGAAGCTTTCAAGGAAATGAGGTAGGTTTTTTCTTTTGTATGTGGAAATAGCGCCGTATCCCAACTTGTTTTACCTACTGTAGCCGTAATCGCTAAAAATCCGGAGCCATATTTATGCTTAAAACCTTTTTTCTTAAGTTCCTCTGTTAAATTTTTATCGACATACACAAAATGCCAACCACCAGCTCCGGGCCATCTCCAAACTTTATTCTTGATTTTATAAGTCTTATTCACCCACTTATAGTCATAAAGTTTTTAATACTTTGCAAGTTTGAAAAAAGGTCCATTTCATGCAAAAATAAGGTAGGGTTATGGATAATCAAGGAAGGGTGGCTGAGCGGTCGAAAGCAGCACACTGCTAATGTGTTGAGCCCGAAAGGGTTCCATGGGTTCGAATCCCATCCCTTCCGCCAATGATCTGCGAGAATAGTTTAAATTAACATGCAAAACAAAGCTTTAATACTTACATTTGTGATAGTGGTTTTTATCCTAGGAGCACTGCTTTATATCTACAATCCAACACCCACAGAATACAGCGAGCCTAACCAACCAGAGCAAGTATTTTGTACTGCTGATGCCATGCTCTGCCCTGATGGAAGTTATGTGGGCCGCACTGGGCCAAACTGTGAATTTCAATGCCCCGGAGGAGATGGTTTACCGGAAGTTCCAATTTTTGAAGATGGTACTATACTTGAGTAATGATCGACCCAAACACGCCGATTGAAAAACTGCATCGCTTAAATCCATTACAAAAAAAAGCTCTCTTGAAAATGGGTATTAGGAAAGCGAGTGACTTGATCCGCTATTTTCCGGTGCGCTATGGAGAAGCTGCGGCTTCAAAAACTATAGAATTTTTAGAAGCTGGCGAAAGCGCTACTATTTTTGGCAAAATTTCAAATCTGGAAACCTCAAAAACTTTTCGTTCTAGAATGGCGATATCGAGTGCCACAGTAGAAGACACGAGCGGAAAGGTGAAACTGGTTTGGTTCAACCAACCCTACATAGCAAAAATGTTTACCGAAGAAGGGTTGGTGAGAGTAGAAGGAAGAGTATCGTTAAAAAAAGACGGTTCTCTTTATTTCTCAAATCCAAAAATTGAAAAAATTTCAAAAATTCCGGAGGGCACTAGCGGCTCTCTTTTTCAAGAAGCCGATCAAAGCTTGCATCCAGTCTACCCCGAAAGCCGCGGCATTACTTCAAATTGGATATTTCACGCAGTAAGTAAGCTTATAGAAAACGGGATTTTAGAAAAAATTGAGGACCCGATACCAGAGGAGATTTTAAAAAAATACAGTTTGCCCAGCATCAAAACCGCGCTAGTTTGGATACATTTGCCCCGCAAAAAACAAGATATTGAAGTGGCAAGGAAAAGATTTGCCTTTGAAGAAATATTTATGATCCAGCTTGATCGGCAAAAAGAGCGTTACTTATCAAGAAAGGAGAAAACTTTTGTAATTTCTAAAAATTTAGCCGAGCTTCAGGAATTTGTGTCTGGTTTCAACTTCCCTCTTACTTTTGCCCAAAAACGCGCTCTAGAGGCCATCTTAAACGATTTTAAAGCCGGTTTTCCCATGTCGAGACTTCTTGAGGGCGATGTGGGTAGTGGCAAAACAGCAGTGGCGGCAACTGCCGCATTTGCTGCGGTAACCACGAGACCAGCAGGTAAAGAATACGGCTCTCTGCAGGTGGCATACATGGTGCCCACAGAAATCTTGGCCCAACAACATTTTGAATCGTTCATTGAATATTTCGGTAACTCGTCTAGCATCAAAGCTGGCCACAAAATACAGATCGGACTTTTAACTGGTTCTGGCGCAAAAAAATTTCCTTCTAAAATTTCAAAAGAAAGTTGGACAAAAATATCCAAACCTCAACTTTTAAAGTGGGTTGAGAACGGTGAAATACCAATACTTGTTGGTACTCACGCCCTCATACAAAAAACTGTAAAATTTAAAAATTTGGGGCTTATTATTATCGACGAACAACACCGTTTTGGTGTAAAACAGAGAAAGGAATTACGAAAAAGATCTATCTCAACAAAGCCTCTGCAAGATGGGTATGATCTTTCACCTCATTTGCTATCGATGACGGCAACTCCCATCCCCCGCACTCTCGCTCTAACCATTTTTGGAGACCTCGATCTTTCTCTTTTGGATGAACTTCCGCCAGGGCGGCAAATACCGGAAACAAAAATAGTCCTTCATCACGAGAGAGACGCGGTTTATGAAAAAGTGCGAGCGGAAATAAAAAATGGGAGGCAGGTCTATGTTATCTGCCCAAGAGTGAACGATCCAGACTCGCCTCGCTTAAGCTTTAGCGAAGCGGGCCCAGATAAAGAAAATATCATAAACGCAAAGTCGGTAAAATCAGAAGCAGAGAGGTTACAGAAAAAAGTTTTCCCCGAATTCAAAGTTTCCGCCCTTACTGGCAAAAATACTCCCAAAGAAAAAGAAGAGATAATGAAGAGTTTTAAAGAAAATAAAAATCATATCTTAGTAGCTACTTCAGTCATTGAAGTCGGGGTCAATGTGCCAAATGCTACAGTTATAATCATCGAGAACGCAGAACGTTTTGGTTTGGCCCAGCTCCATCAACTGCGTGGAAGAGTATTACGCAGCTCGCACAAACCGTTTTGTTTCGTTTTTTCTGATAGCAGTTCGAGCAAAACGGTCAATCGTTTAAAATCTTTTATAAACGCTAAAAACGGTTTTGAGCTGGCTGAAGAAGATTTAAAGCAACGCGGTACAGGAGATCTGGCGGGAGCCAAACAGTGGGGAGTATCCGACCTTGCCATGGAAGCTCTAAAAAATATAAAAATGGTTGAAGCGGCACGCACCGAAGCTCGTTCTATCATCGAATCCGACCTTGAACTTTCTCGCTATCCCCTACTCCAAAAGCATTTCTCCCAAAAAACCTCAGTGCATATGGAGTAAAGACTTTTTTTATGATAGACTGGCCAAAAGTCAGCCTTCATATAAAATTTTGGCTTGACGAAGCGGGATTAGTTAAATGGTATAATAACAGTTTTCCAAACTGTGGTCGGGGGTTCGATTCCCCCATCCCGCACATTAGTATACTTTTCTTGCGATTTGCCGAATCTATTATTGAGATTTCCGTACTTTTGGCGGTTATAACTCTGGCTGTTTTAAAAGATAGATTAGAGACGATTTTCTAAACCAAAACTAGTTCTGTCTTTGTAAATCAAAGTGATCTTGGATTGCAATGGCGGTTCTAACTCGAATTTGACTTTGAACTTCAATTGTAGTTATATACACTACGGAGAAATTATCCTATGCCTTTCACCGCTGAGGATTTCAAAGATCAATATGTCTTGGGTGGGAGGAAACATGACCCATCCAAAAACAAAACGTTGTTTGACCAATACGCCAATGGATGCTTCTCGGTCATCTTTTCAGGTGTGACTGATGACAATTCAGCCATAATCAAGGCAGATGAATGTGTTCAGCGGGCTTTTGCATCCGCAAAAGCCGGAGAACACCTCGCTGCTACGCTTTGGTTCAACAACAGGATGGTCAAGAACTACCCCAAACAAATCAAAACCTGATATGCCGTCCAACGAAAGCCACATTCGTCCTGGGCGGCTTTCGTTTTATATTTGGTACATTAGTTCGATACATCTCGTATATTTTATGTTATTATACCATCGGTACGCCACCAAGCCTCAGAAGCGAACAGAACCTAAATGGTAGTACCCATCAGGGTCATTCTGAGTCACTTAAGGTGCATTAGTTGGCGACAAATACTGTCTCACTGGCCAAGTCTCAAAAACTTGGCCTTTCAATTTTTCTTAAATCCCAAAATCTCCTTATTTCTCAACATATTTTAGGTATTCAGTTTGACAAAATTTATTTTTATGTTGACAAATTCTGTAGGTTTGCTATACTTGTAGTGTCGTTAGTTTTAGGTAGTGCCTTGAGGACTTGCCAAGAACGCTTGAGCGACCACAATCTTCTCCTCAATAGGCTTCGCACCGAACAATGCGATAGGCGGTCTCCCGAATGAGGCCTAGGACAACCTAGCAAATCCCCTGGTAAGGTTGCCCTAACACTCCAGGGCCCAAACCCTCACATTACAAAGTGGGGGTTTTTTTTATTTAAAACTTACCGGCCTTTCATTTTTATCTATTTTCCATTAAAATTGTTCCGATAACGTCCGATAATCCGCATATTAGTATACTAGTTTGAGTTTTTTCTAAGATGTTATTAGTTTTTCCGATTTTGGGCGGTTATAACTCGGAGTATTTTAAAAGACAGATTACGAGACGGCTTTTTGTATGAAAACCAGTTTTATTTTTACAATGCAAAGCAGTTTTAGATTTTAGGTGAGGTTCTAACCAAAAACCCTTTACATATTCATACCTTTATGATTAAATCTTCACCAGAAGGAGA
>CAZRKB010000026.1:0-6099 GCA_964601125.1 uncultured Candidatus Saccharibacteria bacterium | reverse complement strand
TTAAATCCTAAAATATCCTTATTTTTCAATATATTTTGTGTATTTAGTTTAACAAGATCAATTTTGACGTTGACAAATTTTATAGGTCTGCTATCTTGATATACAGAAGAGCGGAAAGTTCTGAGTTGCTGGCATGTGCACAAATGCTTCGCCTGCCGGGCAACTTGACGGGGAGCCGCTCTTCGTAAATTTTTTCTTCCCTTCTTATGCCGACCACCCACTGGTCGGCTTTTTTAACTTTATTTATTTGAATAACTGAGCAAAAAATGATTTTAGTTGTTCCCAGGCAGAAGGTTTAGTGGAAGCTGTATCAATAGATTCTTCTTGGGATACAATTATCGCGACACTCTCCCCTGCACTAGCTACATTAAGTTTACGACGTATTTCAAAATCGACCCCTTCTGGAGTTGATAACCGGTTGATTGATTGTTCTAAAAACTGCTTTCTGTTCTCCAGAGCAATTTTTTCCTCCTGCATTTTAACCAAAGCGTTTTCGGCACCTCTCTTTTTCAAATAGACGTTTTTAACCGAATGAGCCAAAATACCAAAAATACCTGTGAGCACCAAAAAGACTAGAGCCCTTTTCCATCTGCCACCAGTTTTGGTTTTAACACCGCGCATAAACAATATGATATCATAGTAGACATATGCTTTGGCACCCAAAATCTCAAAAAATACTCAAGTTTTTGTGGACTATAATAGCGATAATCGTAATCTTGGGCATGGTCGCGGTTTACATACCATACTAATAGTGTTTTGGTGTTACGACTTCATAATCTTCAAAAAAACATCGTGTGGAATGTTTACTGAGCCACGCGCCTGCATTTTCTTCTTGCCTTTTTTCTGTTTTTCTCTCAATTTCATTTTCCTTGTTATGTCGCCACCATACATGTGCTGAGTGACATCTTTACGAAAAGCTGAAATGGTACGGGAAGAAATTATGCGCCCCAAAGCTCTACCTTGGATTTTTACGGCTATCATTTGCTTTGGGATAAGGCTATGAAGTTTTTCTACCATTGACTCAGCCTCTTCTTCTACGATCCTCCTCGAAACCACACGAGAAAAGGCCGGCTGAACTTCATCGGCAACCAATATATCGAGCCTAACCACATTGGCCTCACGCATATCCTTTATTTCGTAAGAAATCGAAGCATATCCGGAAGTAGCGCTCTTTAGTTTGTCAAAAAAATTGCGCATAAGTTCCCTGAGTGGCATCTCTACTTTCATTTCGGTTTTATCTTCACCAAAGTTTACCGAGGTCTTAAGCTCGGCTTCGTGTTCGTAAAAAAGTTGGACCAGAAGACCGACGTAAGAATTTGGAGATATGATGACCACTTCAGCCCACGGTTCATATATTTTTTGGAGCAACCCTTCGTCTGGGAAAAGAGATGGTGAATAAATCGTATCTCTTCTTGGGTTACCATCACGCCCAGGAGATTTGTATTCCACTTCATAGTTAATCGTTGGCATGGTCACCACGAGCTCAAGCCCGAATTCTCTCCTCAGGCGCTCTGTTATTATTTCCAAATGAAGCATGCCTAAGAATCCGCACCTAAATCCGCGACCCAAAACCCCCGAAGACTCTTCTTCATATGAATATGAGGAATCAGAAAGTCTTAGCTTACCAAGAGATTGTTTTAGCAAAATAAAATCATCTTGGCTTTCCGGATAAATCGAAGCCCAGACCACTGGCTTAGGCGACATGTAACCAGCCAAAGGTTCGCTTATATCTCCTGATAAAGAAACAGTATCTCCAACTGAAGCTATGCCTGGCTCTTTTATGCCGGTCACGAGATAGCCTATCTCCCCCGCTGACAATTTTTCACTTTTAATTTCTTCGGGGCTAAAAGTCCCGACCTCTAGAGCGTTAAACTTCTTTCCGGCAACCTTAAATATAAGCTCTGTGTTTGCTTTGACTTCACCGCTCACAACCCGCACAAACACCATAACCCCCTTATGTGAAGAATATTTAAAATCAAAAATTAAAGATTTAAATTGGTTACCACTTTCTTTAGGTGGTGGAATTTTTTCTACAACCTTGTTTAGCAATGCTTCTACTCCTTCGCCTGTTTTACCAGAGACAAGCATGACATCCTCCCTATCACACCCTAAAAGTTCTATGACTTCATTTCTAACTTCTTCAACTCTAGCAAGCGGAGAATCTATCTTGCTTAAAACCGGAATAATGACAAGTCCTGATTCGCGAGCCATATTAAGAGTAGTAAAGGTTTGAGCTTGCACCCCCTGAGTAGCGTCAACAAGCAAAATAGAACCCTCGACTGCCTTGAGCGCCCTTGAAACTTCGTAAGAAAAATCTATGTGGCCAGGAGTATCGATCAAATTTAGCACATAAGGCCCCTGGCTTTGCTCGGGGTGGTTAGAATGATAAACCATTCTAACCGGTTGCATTTTAATAGTAATCCCCCGCTCTCTTTCTAGTTCCATTGAATCTAGAACCTGATCGTGCATTTTCCTTTTTTCTATTGTTTTTGTAAGCTCAAGCATCCGATCAGCCAGAGTAGACTTACCGTGATCAATATGAGCTATGATGCTAAAATTTCTTATATTATTCATTTTAAAAGTTTATTTTTTAGAAAAACTAGACCACTCAACAAATCTTCATCCTTCCATTTATACAGTGAGAAAGCCCAAACGGCAATACCAAAAATACCTGCAATAGCAGCATGCAAAAATACCCCAAAAAAGGTTTCGAGATTAAAAAGATGATCGGAAAATTGTAAAATATAGTAGCTTGTAATAACAAGAAAAAAAGATGACACAAATATTTTAAACAAATAACTACTAAAGCCTCTCGAGATATCACGAACTAAATCCCTACCGAGAGCTAGAAAAATTAGACAAGCACCAAGCATAGATCCGATTGAAAATGCCAGAGGTAGGGCGATTATCTGACCGGGTAAGTCCTCTATTTTTAGCAACTCTGTCAAAAATAAGAAAATTTTATTGAAACTATAGAAGTATTTGAAAAAAATAAATCCAAGAACAATCGAAGCTGTGCCGCTCAAAATATTGGCAATAAGGGGCCACTTGGTTTTGCCAAGAGCGTAATGAGAACGAGAAAGAAATAGTAAAATATTTTGAAAAACAAGAGAAATGACGAAAAGGGCTAGAGCAGCAGCGACAAGCCTAGTCGACCGCCAATCAAACACGCCAGACCCGAGAACCACTCTTACGATATGCGCACGAAGCACCACTACCAAAGCAGTTACCGGAAGCGACCAAAAGATTATTTTCCGTAACCCAGAAGACACTCTTTCTACTACTTCTAACATTTGACCCTTCGCGACAGAAACAGAAAGAGCCGGAAAGGCAGCGATAGAAAAACTTACTCCAATGAGAGAGATCGGCGCGGACTGCAAGTTCCAAGAAAGGTTGAATATAGCTATGGAGCCCTCACCCATTTTACCAGCAAGAATAGCAAAGAAAAATCCGACAAAACTGACAACGGAGACTGCAAAGGTCCTAGGGACAGAGAGTAGGGCTGTTTCTCTCACGTCTTTCCAGTTTACATTGAAAGTAAATTTTGGCTTTCTGGGAGACAATAATACATAGACCGCCTGAAGAGATAGATGCAACAAAGCCCCAAACACAACACCAAAAACAGCAGAAGCGATACCCAACCTTTCACCCAAAAATAATATACCGACGATGATGCCCAAATTATAAAGAAGAGGGCTTAAAGAATAAAGAATAAACCTTTTTTCATATTGAACTATACTGCCAAAAAAGTTTGAAAAACCTAGAAGTAATGGCGAAAGAAGAAGTATCCTCGAAAAAAGAGTGACTACCCTTATGGCTTCCGGACCCAAATCAGAAAAGGAAAATTTTATAATAGAAGGCATCAATAAAAATAAGCCAATGGAAAATAAAATTATCAAAAAAGAAAATACGGTAAAGATAGAGTCGGTAGCGCGCTTCAAATGTTTTTCGCTTTCACTTTCCTTTCTTGCAAAGATAGGCACCAGAGCGGAAATAGAAACAATAGAAGCCACAGTAACAAAGACAAGATCGGGTATCTTAAAACTGGCGTAATATACATCAAGGTCATAACCGACACCAAATTTGTGCGCAAGCAATCTGTCACGCAAAAGTGCCAATATTTGTGAAAAAAGAGAAAAGATAGAAAGCCAAAAAGCGGCTTCACCAAGCCCTAATATTTTACCACTTAGCAGAGAAACCACCTTCCTAACCATGGTCAAAATGATAGCACAAAAACCTGGTTTTCTAATTACAAAAATTAGAGAACTGTTATTTAATAGTGTTATTAGTATTATTCTTCGATTGGAAGCGTAGCACGCTTTTCTGGTTCAGTATCGATCGGCGGCTTGGCATCATTGAATGGAGGGCGACCAGCTTTTAGATTTGAAAGAATAAGCTCAACTTCCTGGTTATCCGGATTGGTTTTTTGGATCGCTTCAAATTGGGCAATAGCGTCACTCTCTCGGTTTAGACGGTCATAGGAAAGACCAAGGAAGTAGCGAGCATTTGCATAATCTGGCACTAATTCCACTGCTCTTTCAAAAGCTTTAGCAGCACCGGAATTATCTCTGTTGTTGTATTTCAATAGCCCGAGTTGGAAATAAAGAACAGCGTTGTTTGGATCGATCAAAGTAGCCGCTTCTACGGAGTTGATAGCTCCTTGAACGTTGTTCGCGGCCGCTTCGAGTTGAGCCAAGGTAAAGTAGGCATCGGTATAATTATTTTTCAGCTGGATAGCCTTGCCGATCTCTTCTCTGGCACCTTGCACATCACCAGCAAGAGCCTTGAGTCTGGCAAAAGCGAGCGGGATAGCGGGGCTCTGAGGTGAGCGTTTCTGGGCTTCCAGGTAGGCAGTAGTAGCATTCTCAGCGGAACCGGCAATACCATTGGCCGCCAACACTTCATAAACCCGGCCGAGAGCAAACCAGTTTTGATAATTTTCTGAATTCCAAGCGATCGCCTGTTTTGAGCTGTCGATTGCATTACCAACCAAAGTTTGGATATTGACCCGATCAGACTCATTTAGATTTTCGACCGAAGAAATGGAACTGATAATATTACCGATCTGGTTCAAAGAAATTTCAGAAAGACCGCGCCAGTAGGTGTCAGTCGGAGCAATTTGGATCGCCCTAGCGAAATCACCTTTTTGGAACATCGTGCTTGCTACCACTCTTTCGATAATGAAATAGCCGAAAGCAATAGAGGAAATAAGGAGAACAATAATCACAAAAACTGAGGCGAAGTTGGCTTTTGGGTTGCGGAAAATGTTAATAGTAGTTTCTGTAACTACTCCCTGGGGTACCAGTGTGGCTACGAAAATACCTGTAAATATAAAAAGGAGGGACAGCAAAACAACACTCGGTACATAGACGAAGGTCATCAACCAAAGAAACAGCGAAACAAAAAAGGTGGTCGAGGAAACATATCTGAAACGAGGATCCTCGTTGTTGGCAAAAATAGATTTGAAGCCAAAGCGAACATAAAGTACCAAAAAAGAGAGCAGCGCCAAAACACCAAGCAGGCCAGTTGTTGCTGCCACTGTAGGCATAAATGCAGCACCAAAACTAAAATCAGAAGCCCAAAATTGGGTGACATTTATATCGCTCGGTCTTTTCAGATCCCAGAGCTCTTTGAACATATTTGGTCCAACACCCAAAACCGGATTTTGTTTCCAGGCTTCCAATACCAGAGAAGAGGTAGTGCTGAAATTTGGTCTGACCTCGACCATATTGACATTGAAGAGATTGGCCAAATAACCAGAAAGAGTATTGCCGGATAGGATAAAAACAACAGAAATCGCGAGCACAAAGAGAGATGGGAAGGACGCTTTGTTATTATTGTGGTAAGTATGACCATCTTGACCTACTGACCAAGAAAAAGTGTAGACAAAATAAACAAGGGCAAAAAAACCGAGTATAATAATGGCCGGCAAGAAGTTAAAAGCGCCGATAAAAGCCATTCCTAAAACCAAAAAAGCGTAAAGTGCATAGCGATAATTGCCATTAAGATCGAACATATTGATCGAGGAAAGCGCTGCGATCACCGCTCCCCCAAGAAAAATAGCCGTATCGATCGGTCCACCAAGCAGGAAGTTTGGAA
>CAZRKB010000025.1:0-7154 GCA_964601125.1 uncultured Candidatus Saccharibacteria bacterium | reverse complement strand
GAGAGAGACATTTTTTTATTGCCGAAGGGATTAGAGATGAAAAGATGTGCAGTGGCGGCATGAGGATTTTGCATAGGAGCGTTATAGCTCGATATTTTTTCAAGAGCACTCGCTAAACCTTCTGGGTATCTAGTAAGTAAAGCTCCCGATGCATCGGCTAAGTACTCTCTCCTTCTCGATATGGCGAGTTTTATTAGCGTGGCAATAAGAGGAGACAGTACAATCAGCACAATTCCAACAATCGCAAGTATGCCCCCAGCGCTTCCCTTGTTTTCTTTGTTGCTTCCGCCAAACCACATACTTCGAAGAAACATGTCTGATAGTATGGAAATAAGTCCGACCAAAACTACGACGACACTCATCAGTAATATGTCACGATTTCCTATATGAGAAAGTTCATGCGCCACCACTCCCTCGAGCTCGCTTCTGTTCAATCTACTCAAAAGGCCTGTGGTTACAGCGACTACGGCATGATTTTTATCTCTTCCTGTAGCGAAGGCGTTTGGAGCGGGATCGTTTATGACATAAAGGCGTGGCATAGGGAGACCGGCGGTGATCGATAGGTTTTCGGTTATCGTGTAAAGATCAAAAAACTCTTCCCTGCTCGCCTCTCTTGCTTTAGAAATGGAAAGGATTATTTTATCAGAATACCAATAGCTCAATACGTTCATAAAAAGACTTAGAATGATGGCGAAATAAAAAATCTCAGGCGCACTATAATATTCAGATACGAAAAATCCCAAGGCACCAATGACCACAAAAAACAACGCCATGAGGAGGTATGTTTTCCAAATATTGGAACTTTGCGTGGAATAAACGCTTGCCATAAGCTCATTATAGCATGCAAAACAACTTTTTAGTTTTCCACCTTTAAGTCACAGTTTATAGGCAAACGAAAGTTTTAAGACTGGCTTGATTGATTTATTATATGGTCAATGAGTAGCAACCTGAAAAAAACTGGTTTGAGGGTACCCCCCCACAACATGGACGCCGAGCAGGCCTTACTTGGTTCCATCATGTTACGCCCAGAAGTAATGTATGAAGTGGCTGATATTACTCACCCATCATCTTTTTATTTTGAGAAGCATCGAATAATTTTCGAGACGATAATAGAGCTTTGGGGCAAGCGCAATCCAACCGATCTGCTCACTGTGGCGGCGCGTTTAAAAGAAAAGGGACTACTCGAGCAAATCGGCGGCAACAGTTATCTTTCCGAACTTGTTAATTCAGTCCCTTCTGCTTCAAATGCCGCATATTATGCCGCGATAATCCAAAAAAAACATATCGCCAGAAACTTGATCGGAGCGGCAGACTTCATATCGTCTCTTGGGTATGACGAAGCCGAAGAGCTTGAAAATTTGCTTGATCAAGCCCAAAAAAGAATTTATGACGTTACCAACATAGCGAGCGTCCACAAATTTATAGAACTCAAGTCAGAGTTGAGCGAGGCGTGGGAGAGGCTCGACAAACTGCATAATTCAGACGGCGGTCTTCGTGGTGTCCCTACTGGATTTAAAGCGTTGGATGACAAACTTTCGGGTCTACAAAAATCTGACTTGGTTATCTTGGCGGCCAGACCTTCAGTCGGAAAAACTTCTTTGGCTCTTGATATTGCCCGCCAGGCAGCTGTTTTTAACAACATTCCAGTAGGTATATTTTCGCTCGAAATGAGCTCTCAACAGTTGGTGGACAGGATGCTCGCTGCTCAATCAAACGTTGATGCGTGGAGTCTTCGCACTGGTAGGCTCCATAAAAACGATCAAATGGTTTGGGACTCTCTACGCTCCGCTATAGACACACTTTCGAAAGCCCCGATCTATATAGATGATCAGCCCGGTAACAACATCTTAAAAATGCGGGCGGTGGCACGTCGTCTTAAAAATGAAAAAGGTCTTGGGCTTATCGTGGTTGATTACCTTCAGCTCATGGTGCCGACTCAAACAAGGAATGTTGATTCGACCGTACAACAAGTGACTGAGATTTCTCGTTCTCTAAAAAACCTAGCGCGCGAACTTGATGTGCCGGTGCTTGCGCTCTCACAGCTTTCTAGAGCAGTCGAACAAAGAGGTGGTAAACCTAAGCTCTCTGATCTTCGGGATTCGGGTTCTATCGAGCAGGATGCCGACGTAGTCATGTTTATCCATCGTGAAGATAAGGCTAATCGTACTGAAGATTCAGAAAAGACGAATATTGCAGAAATTCTTATCGAAAAGCATCGCAATGGTGCCACAGGCAAAGTCGAACTCTTCTTTAATGAAAGAAAAGCGACATTTCAACCTTTGGAAAAGGCTGAATTTACCGGTGCCGAAGCGGAGTTTAGGGATTTCTGACCTCACCCCTAACCCCTCTCCTAGACACAGGAGAGGGGAACCAAGCCAAAATGAATTCGATAGAAAAATTAAGCAGAATATTTGCAGAATTTCCGGGGATTGGGCCGCGGCAGGCCCGCAGGTTTGTTTACTATTTACTCACAAGAGGCAACGGAACTTTGGAGGAATTGTCTAAAAATATTGCTGAACTCAAAAAAGATATTTCAAATTGCTTTGACTGCAAAAGATTTTTTCCCAAAAAACATGATAATCAAACAGTTTGTGGAATTTGTGCTGACCACGCAAGAGAGAAGGAAATCTTGATGATAGTACAAAGAGACATTGATCTTGAGTCTGTCGAGAAAAATGGGAGTTTTAATGGCGTTTATTTTGTGCTTGGCGGCTCCGTACCAATATTAGACAAAGAGCCGGAGAAGAGAATTAGGATCCAGAAGCTAGAATCTAGAATCAAGGAGGATAACAAAATAAGGGAAATAATTTTGGGAGTCAATTGGAACCCAGAGGGCGAAAATACAGGAATTTTCGTAGAAAAATTTCTGAAACCGCTCACTGAATCGAAAAAAATTAAGATTACTCACCTAGGTAAGGGCTTGTCTATGGGGAGTGAACTGGAGTATACTGACCCTGATACACTTAAAAATGCTTTAAAAAATAGAAGCTAATTTGCGAGATAATTTTCTTGAAAAATTAAAAATGACAATAAAAAAACACTTTCCCTATCTATTAATCACCCTCTCTCTTGTTGGTCTTTTTGCATCTTTCTTTTTAATGCTCGATACTATTTCTCTAATGGAAAATCCTGAAACCGATCTGCCCTGTAACCTAAACCCATTTATAAGCTGTGGCAACGCCATATTATCAAAACAAGGTCAGATTTTCGGCTTTCCAAACCCGATACTTGGCCTAATTTCCTTCAGCCTTCTTTTTGGTGTCGCTCTTTCTCTCATATACCACGTAATCCCGGAGGAGAATTTGATAAGTCGAAACTTCCCTTCACGATCTAAAAAAATATTTTGGGCTTTAGTAAATTTGGGAACTCTAGCTTCAATCATTTTTGTTATTTGGTTTGCTTATGAAAGTCTTTATGTTTTGGGTTCGCTTTGTCTTTACTGTCTGGTTGTTTGGTTGGTGACGTGGCCGATTTTCCTCTACACTACAATATGGAATATCAAAGAGGGTCATTTTTCTTTCAAGAAAACATGTCGGCCATTGGACGCATTTCTAGAAAAGCATCATATACTTCTACTTATTTTAGGATACATTCTTCTCGCAGTCTTGATTTTCGCCAAATTTAAAGACTTCTTTTTGTACTAAATTCACTCAAACTTAATCTACTTTTGGGTTTAATGTAACCCAGAGGTACAACGTGCTCTACAAAGATTTGCTACACCATGAGGAGTTTAGGGTTACAAAAGATGGTTCGGTGCTAGGTCTATTTAGGCTGATGAAGCTAGGTGATGGGTCGGCCATGGTTCTGGGACTCGACCCGGAATTGAATGAATACCAAAAACAAGTTTTGCTACAGCATGTCGCTGAACGCAAAAGCATAGAACCGGACACCGAAGTCAGTAGTATTTAAGATTATCCAATCTTTTGAATTTGAACTTTGAAATAGGGCTGCCTGTGGCCGTTCTTCTTGAAGTAACGGCTTTTTTGTTTGTACTTTATTACAGTAACTTTGGGGAGTCTGCCAATTTCAATTAGAGTAGCAGAAACCTTAGCGCCATTTATGTATGGAGTGCCGATATCAGTAACATCAGAGCCATTGTCAACCAAAAGGACTTTGTCAAAAGTCAAAGTGTCACCCTCTTTGTATTCCCCACCTTTGAGTTTTTCTATCTTAACAAAATCACCCACAGAAACACGGTATTGCTTGCCTCCCGTTTCAATAATAGCAAAACCACCTTTATTTTCTGGCGCCTTTGGGCTCTTTTTTGCTTTGACTGGTTTGGCCTCTGGGGCTGATTCTGATTTGCTTTTTTTGGTTGCTGGCATAACAGGCATACTCTACCGGATTTCCTTATTTTATGCAACTACTTGACACTTTAAATTTTATATGTACACTTCAAGTCAGGATCAGCACTTTGAATCCGCAGGATTTGAGAAGCGTACCCCGCGTCTGACGCGGAATCAGGTATATTTCTCAAATAAACAGCAAGCTCTTCTTTAGGGAGAGCCCATGCCATGTACCCGGCCGCTTAGGGACGTTCCAGTACGGCCCTAGGATGATGCTCGTCCTCCGGACGAGAAAACCACCAAAAACTGGATAAGGACCACCTTCCAAAAGATAGGGTGGTGGGGTACCATGATAGATTCGATAACAAGTGGCAGAAGCGATAAGGACCACCTTCCAAAAGATAGGGTGGTGGGGTACCCGCAACACCCGCACCCGCACCAAGTCCAAAAGATAAGGACCACCTTCCAAAGGATTAACCGCTTTTAAGTTCAAGCTTAAGCGGTTTTATTTTGCATATTTCACATCTGCTTTCATGTCTTAGGCTTAGAAAAAATGGCTTGTATTCTTTGTTCTGATTGACGGCTTTCTCAAAACTTAAAATGAGTAGCTGAATCCAATAATCCAGAGTTACACAATATCTTAGTCTTTTGTGATAATATTTCTGTTCAAATTCTTTTTTTATTTTGATAATTAAGCATGAGATTAGTTTTTGGTTAACTTTTTCTACTGGCTTTTTCTTTTTTGCGACTATTTTTAACAAAACTTCATCTACAACAAAAGGTCTTAACCACTCCATAAAATCATAGACGAAAGGATGAGCTTTTTTACTCTGGGCTTTATGCAAAAAACCTATTTCAGTTGGCATATCTAATTTTTCAAAAATATCCTTAACTTTTTGAGTCAAATAATGGTAACCGATATCCAAAAGCTGATTTGCAACATCTTTATTGTGGGGTTTCCTGCCTTGCCAAAGCATTTTATTATTTTGGGATATTTTTATTCCGAATAAACGCCAGTATTCTCTTGCTGCTCTAGCTTCTATGAGAAGTATTGATTGTATTTCAGTAGCAACAAGTATATCTTTCTCAAATTTTGAAAATCTACTTCTATCTCCTAGTATTGCAAATTGATGCTCTATTTTTTGAGAAATAATGACTTTACAAAACTGTAAGCCATGTTTTTCTCTGTAATAAAACATTTTTTCGACTAATTTCGCATTCACAAACTAAGTATACAAAAAGTCCCGTGGAGCGCCATACTAGAGCGCCTCCACGGGACATGATCACCACCTAAAACCTTTTCGAATAAACGAGGTTGGGAACTCCAATCCGGTCCCATCAAGAGCCAGATCCAAGAGCTTCCGGCTTGCTCGAAATTTACTCTCCGGGTCATCAATACCCCCCTCTCTCTGAGGATCGGGAAGCTCTAGAAACTGGATACCCCGCTCCTCGCACTTACTGCGAAGAAAGAGAACTAAACGAAACAAATTACCGGTGTTCTGTACTCCGTAATGTTGCTTGGGAGTGCCGTCCTCTGATTGGGCTAGTCCGAGCCTGATTTTTTGCATTCCAACCACAATACACTCAACTTTTTTCTCTGCCAGCCGGTGAGCGAGTTGCTTTTGGAACGTCTCGAGTTGGTCACTCTGACGTTCAAAAGCGTGGCTGCGTGCTCGCTTTAGTTTTTTCGACACTTTCCTTTTACCTAGCCGTTTTTCGATCTTGGTAATTTCTGGCTGGTGCCACTTGTCCGGTCGGCGTAATGGGATCAGAAACTCACTCCCATCAGAATCGCTCACTGCAATGTTCCCTGCGCCCAAGTCGATCGCTCTATAGAGAGTTGGTTGTTCCGTTTTCGGCGGGGTTAGCGGTAACCCAACCACACAAGAAAGAAAGAATTTGTCTTCCCTCCAATCGTAAGTAAGTGTCAGGTACCGCACACCATTCTTACCAATCATCCTCTCAAGATAGTTGCTTTCTTTGGGACGGTTGCTACCTCTCTGCTCAGCAATAACTTGCCGAAGAGAAAACCGAAGCTTTATACCACCAGAAAACCCAGGCAGGGATACAATCCCATTTTGCAGTTTTATGTTTTGTGCCGACCATTGAAGGGCTTGAAAGTGATCAGTGTTCATTGGCATGGGGGGCCTCACTTCTGTATCCCCTCTCTTCTTGGCTTCGAAGAAAGCTTTCCAGCCGTCCGCCACTCTGGCCAAGATTTGTCGAGACACATCAATCGAGGCCGACGAAAGCAGTTCTCTCGAGCCGTCAACCTCTATTTCTGTCCCAACGTCACGCATCTTCTTCAGCCAGAGATTAAAAGAAAAGCTAGTTACCGGAGTCGTTTCCTCCCTTTCTTCTTTCGGTTTTTTACGCTCTGTTGCGGCTTGTTCAAGCCAAACCCTGCTCTGCTCAACCCCCATATTCCAGAGGTGAGCCATCATCTTGGATAACTTGAAGACTGTACTTTTTGTTTCCTTATCTACCACAAGGCGTTGTTTAAACGCCTTGGCTCTCACCTTACTCGGGGCAGTGTATTTCTGTGGCATTCTCAAATAACTCCTTTGTCTTATATACCACAAAGATAAAAGTTAGTCAATTTGACAAAATTAGTCTTTTGGGTGTATGATTTAAGTAGGATCAGCACTTTGAATCCGCAGGATTTGAGAAGCGTACCCCGCGTCTGACGCGGAATCAGGTATATTTCTCAAATAAACAGCAAGCTCTTCTTTAGGGAGAGCCCATGCCATGTACCCGGCCGCTTAGGGACGTTCCAGTACGGCCCTAGGATGATGCTCGTCCTCCGGACGAGAAAACCACCAAAAACTGGATAAGGACCACCTTCCAAAAGATAGGGTGGTGGGGTAC
>CAZRKB010000024.1:3851-7368 GCA_964601125.1 uncultured Candidatus Saccharibacteria bacterium | reverse complement strand
TCCTCAATTTTCAATGCCCACAAGTAGCCATCGATTTTATTGCGGAAAATTAGGTGGCTCTGGTCAGGGGAGAGTGCGATATCGACAACATCAATTTTTTCATCAGAAAGATTAGAAAGATCAGCGATTCTGTAGAAGACAGTATTTTCAGCATCAATTTTTTCTATGGAATCTTCGGTTGATGCGGTGCCCATATACCAACTATCGGGACTTCCCTGAGGAATTTGTTTTGGTATTGCGCAGTAGGCGATCTTTTTCTCACCTGTTTCCCAGACACATTTTTCAGCTAGAGTTCTGGCTTGGGCAGCTAGCCTAAGGCTATCGTCCGTTTTGGATACCAAATTTTTTGTTTTGGTGTTTAAAGAGTAGCTGTAGCTAGCCGCTTCCCCACTTCTTTTTGTTTGCATTTCCACAACATCTCCAGAAACCCAAACAACACTCCATTCTGTGATGGGGTGCGAAGTTATTTCTATCGCCTCGGTTCCATCTGGGTTTGAAGTGAACCAGCGCGAAACCGCGCCGTCTATAGTGTAGTAAAAAATCTTTTTGCTATCAGGTTTTACCGAGAGCTCTTTTATGCCTGTCGGCAGTTTGGCTATAGTCGTAGCAAAGGGAGTCGACTCCTCGCTCGAGGTGGCTGTGTTTGTGGTAAGTTTTACAAAACTTGTTTCTATAACTTCAGTTTCTGCAACCAGTGTTTGAGCCAAAAAACCAGAGCCATTTGGTAGCCAAAAAGCCCTTACTATTTTAGGTATGGTTGTGTTTGTAAGTCTCTTTATTGAATTATCCAAAGAGTTTGCCTCATAAACATTGCCTGTACCTTTTTCTACAAATCGTATTATTGTAGTTGAGCCTTGGTTAAAAGCTACAGCTCCCGCTACCGGTTCCTTCGAAATTTTCCTCAATCTAGGTGCCTCGCCAATATTTTGAGATGATTCAGTTTCTGCCCCTGTACCGCTATCTTGGGAGGGGTTTGGTTCAAAGTTGTCACTCCTGCCAAATGGCAAGAAGTCTCCAAATGAAAATCCGCTATTTTCTTCTGCTCCACGTTGTCCTTTTTCCCAAAAAACCAAAACCAAAGCCGCTCCCACTATCACTACTATTCCTATTGTAAGTAATATATTTTTGTTCATTTATGGTAAATTAGCACAGCTTTGTGCATCTGAATTACAATTATAAACTGAAAAATGATTTCCATTGATGGTTGATACAACCATAATTGACGAAGCTGGTACCCCACTATTCACCAATTGTTGTTTTGCACCGTTATCTCTAACTTCGTATATGGCTCTAAGACCGGCATTCCTTGAGGCATTTAGAAAAGCATTTACATTTGCGGCTGTAGCTGGGCTTGTACCTAAACTCACATCTACACAAGTGCCTCTTTGGTGACATCCGTTTGCGTGCTGTATTACTGGCGGGTATGCTTCCGATACATACCAAGTCATGTTTGAAGGCAGGTTCCCAGAAAGATTAACTAGTCTGGTGTTTGTATCAGGCAAAACATTAGTATTGGTATTTCTTCCCATTGGAATGTTGCCGGCAATAGGTGCGCAAGTGCTGCAACTTAGTCCGTTTATGTAACTCTGAGGCATGTTATATTGAAAATCTGTTCTTACGTTCCCGCAGGTTGGGCATGTTGCCGCTACTCTTTGAGTTACATTTCCAGTTCCACCGAGCGATCCTCCACTTCCCCCTGTCGGCGCAGATATTGAAACCGGAGAGAGATTTAAGTTTAATTTCAACAATTCTGGATTAATTTCACTCAAGATAAGTCCTGCGCCGATCACCAAAATCAAGCCTTTTACTGCATTTTGAACCCTCTCCAAGCCCTCTTTCTTGCCTTGGAAGGCGTCGGTTGACATGTATTGAAAGCCGCCGACTACTATCATCAGCACTGCGAAAGCGGCCGACAATCCCACTGCAAGTTTGAAAATTCCGGGTAAGTATTTGCTCAGCACAGTTTCTTCAGCAAGTTGGCCGCAATCATTCCCCACGCACGGCAGAGGAGCAAGAAGTTTATATGAAGTCTCTTGGCTCGTCTGAGCAGAAGCACTTATACCATAAAAGCTTGCTACTAAAATTAATGATGATAATGCTACTATTTTTTTAATTTTAAGTATTTTCATTTTCAATTTTTAAACTCGATACTTAAATTGGCGCTCCCTTGCTGTAATATATGATTTAAATTTTCGATACTCAAACTTATGTTTGAACGACCGCTCCCCTCTTCTGGTTTTCTAAAAATGGCACTGCGTGAACCTGATAGATCGTCCACCCTTGTGCCATTTAGTCGCCAGCTGTACTTTAAGTTTTGAGAAGCTTCGCTTGAAAAATAAAATGGCGCGGCGATCACCTGCACCTCCTCGCCTGTCAAAGAAAAAGTATTTTTAAGAGCAGAGTCAAAAATGTGGCCGTAAAGAGGGCTGTTTTCATAAAATACAACTTTCGGCTCTATTGGAGATATGGTTATGGCGTTTGTGGCCACCAAAGTGCCCCCCGGATCTCTGACCAAAACCTCAACTCTCTCTCTGGTGCCAAGAAAAGCCCCATTTAAAACCAATACGTTTTTGCCATACCCCGATTGGCTCTGATAGCTTTCTGTAGCGTTTGACCATTCATATATAAGGTTCGATGCAGGAATTTTGCTACCCGATTTTATAAATTCCGGCATCGCTACTATTTTCAATGTTCCCTGCATAGGGTGCAGTGCTTTGCCTTTATAAAAAGGAGGTACATAAGAATTTGATTCCCAAACTAAATCAACACTTGCGGGATTTAAGCTAAAAGTTTTAGAAAAAGAAGGGCCAGCTAAAAGGCTGACTCTCACCTCTATCGAAGTGCTCTCCCCTGACTCCCCCATTTCAAAAGAAAAGTTGGTTTGACCAGTGCCTTTTGAGACAAGTTCTCCATTTTTATACCAAGATATTTCGGCAGAATTTAAGTCCCCCGTGTATAAAGTTAAATTTACGTAAACCTTCTGATTTGGTTTTGGGTATTTAGGTATGATCTCTACCCCAAGCTCGTCACTGAAACTTGAAACTCCTCCGAAATTAAGCTGAGCAGAGGAAATAAAAGGAAAAATAATAAATCCGAAAAAAAATATTCCTAAAAATTTTGCAAGCTTTGGCATTTTATTTTATTCCAACTTCTGTGATATTGGCTACTTGTCCTATTATACCGCCTTTATCTTCGGCGCGCACCATAACTACTAAGATGATGGCGCCGATAGTCCAACCCCAGGACAAAATAGGAATAGCATCGAGCGCAGGAATAATCTCAACAAAAGAAGTGATGGCAAGAGTGGCGAATTTTTTGGGGCTGGCCAGAAATGGAACATCTAAAATTTTGTACCAAATCCAAAACATCAAAGTGGCGCAAGGCGCAATAATAACACTCATTACGATACCAATGCCGAGCCAGGTTGTTACCATCTCAAATAGGTCAATAAACAGAGCCACGATGACGATGCAAGCACCCATCCAGACTTTTATTCTTTCACGTTTTTCTTCCATGT
>CAZRKB010000024.1:0-3751 GCA_964601125.1 uncultured Candidatus Saccharibacteria bacterium | reverse complement strand
CTTCTTCATCGCCAAGATTTGCGACGGGTCACTAGTAATAATCTGATCTTCGGTGTAAGAGGCGATGATTTTTATAGCCACATGTTTTAGTCCGGCAAAGAAAATCCCCTCGCCTACCCCAGATTCGATAAGTAAATATTTTTCTTCATTTGTAAGGTTAAAAACATCCTGTAGCCTGTCTATGGTTGTTGGTGATTGTTTCAAAAGCATTTGAATAGAGGAGTTCGAAACTATCGGCATGCCGTACGGCGACTTCAAAAAGTCGTCTACATCTTGGGTTATTGTCGCTAACCCCAAGTAATACTTCCTGCCTCTTTTTGCTAGAGATAGTAGGAAAGATGCAGTGTCTTCTGATTTCATCATCCACCAAGCCTCGTCGATCACTAGGAGCCTCTTCTTTATCTCTTTTCGTATAGCATTCCATATGTAATGCATGACAATGTACATAGCGACTGGTTTCAGCTCATCCTCCATGTCTCTTATTGAAAAGACTACAAATTTTTTGTTTATATCTATATTTGAAGGTTTGTTTATGAAGTTTGCCCAAGTACCGCGTGTGTATTTTGAAAGTCTTTGAGCTAATGATTCTCCCCCTTCCATACCGCCAAGCACCAACTCAAAATCTGAAAGGAGTGGTGGTTCTACATTTCTAAAATCAGAATCAGCGGTGATGTCTTTAAGGGCGTAAGTTTCGGTGATGGCTCTGTCTATGACAGCATCTTCTTCTGCCGTTAGGCCACCCATCATTATTCTGAAAAGTCCTACCAAGTTTATAATCTGACTTCGCAAAACAGAGGCGCTCGACTCGTCTTCGCTTGGCATTGGTAGCTCAAACGGATTTATGTGATGGTCTGAGTTTAAAGAAATATTGAAATATCTCCCCCCCACCGCTTCGGCCATGTATTGGTATTCATTTTCTGGATCAACCACGATAACCTCGGTATCAAACATAAGGGTGCGCAAAATCTCGAGTTTAGTAGCGTAAGATTTTCCGGAGCCGGACTTTGCAAAAGTTACCGAGTTATAATTTTCCAAAGAAAACCTGTCAAAAAGTATTAAAGATGAGTTGTGCCTATTGATCCCATAAAGAATGCCTTTATCTGAGGTTAGGTCAAAAGAAATGAATGGGAATATTGAAGAGAGGGGCGAAGAATTTATTTTAGAGTGTACCGAAAGCTCGTCTTTGGCTATAGGCAAAATACTTCTGAAACCTTGTTCTTGTTGGAAAAGGGCCGGCTTCATGTAAACCAGCTTTGACTCAAGGATTGATTTAATCTCAGACTCTACTTTGTCGAGCTCCTCGCTTTTGTTTGCATAAACTGAAACGTAAAGCCCAACCTCAAACATTTTTTCTTGAGCTTGTTGCAATTGGTCACGTAAATTTTCCAAATCTTGATAGGCGGTGTCGAGCATGGGGTCTCTCACAAGCCCTTTCTCTTCTCTTATCCTGATCTGGCTTTGCACCTCGGCTACCTTTTTTTGGAATCCGCGTAGTATGGTGGCGGTCTCGAGCGGATGCACGAATATCGAAATATCAAACATTTTATCCATGTTTATAATCGGCGCAAACCAGTCTTCGTTTAAAAATCTGGGGTAGGATATAACGAAAAAGCTACGGACTACTTTTTCTCCTAAATTAAGTTCCTTCACGTTTACTCTAAGAGCGCTTGGAGCGAGGATGTCTCTCAACTCTAACTCAGGGCTCTCTGAAATGGCTTTCGGTAAAATTGAAAGCGGCATTTCCCTTTTCTCTTCTTTTTTCTTTAAAAAATCGAACATTTTTAATTCATTTTTATGGGCTTCTCTGTTTCGCCTGGATTAAATATTTTATAAAACAATTCTACAACTTCATCTGTTCCAAGTTTCGCCACTCTTACCCCGCTCCTTACAAGCCCCTGCTCGACCACCCCCATTCTTTGTTCGAGTTGATTCTTCTTTTCTTCAAAATCCTCTTCCTTTATCTCTTTACTCGTATCATTTTTGCTGAACACACTTGAGAGCGGATTTGTTTTAGAAGAAATGATGGCTGCGTCATATGGCACCACGATAAAAAAATTCTTGGTCATTATGTTGGTGCTCTCGGTAAAACTTCTGATAAACGCCATATATTGCTCGATTTGAATTTTCATAAGGTCGTTGGTCTGTTCTTTTTGCCGAGTTTCAAGAAGTGCGATATAAGGCCGTATGTCGAGACGGCGCGATTGAACGATAATCTGAATAGAAAAATCCAAAGAGTTCAAAAAATCTTGAAACTGTAGAAGTATGGCTTGCCTCTCATCATCGGACTTTAAAGAAAAGTTAATACTTGAAGCCATCAAGACTCCGCGCATGCCACCGTCTTTGAGTATGACGATACCATCCCGCACATCATCTATTGGTACAAATTCCTGCGTCGCATTTTTGGACATAAAAAGTTGAATTATGAATTAAGAATCATGAATTATGCACAGACATTTTATTTTCTTGTTCTTCCCATAATTCGTAATTCATGCGTCATGATTCATTATCAATAGTAACACAAAAACCTCAGTTAAATCTCATAAAGCCGAAGTTTTGTTAAGCGTTTCATCCTCACGCTTTTTCACATCTAATTCCCAGTTCATGTCTTTTAATCTACTACCAGACAAGTTTGGCACTATAAGTGAGCTGTATTTCCTCTCTTTTGCTTCCACCTCTCTTTCTTCTGGAGTTTTCTTTTTCCAAATATAAAGTTTGTCTTTGGTAGCGTATTTAAAAGCAGACTCAAGAGCAAAAATAAAAGGTCGGTTATTTATTTTATAAAATGCCAATGCTAAAGCCAAAATAATTACTGGAGATGAAATAATCAGACCAAAAAATAACCCAAACAAAGTAGTGGCCACCAGGGCTACTGATGCCCCGCCGGCAAGATAAATAAACTGCTTTAGGGTAAATGGCCCAAAGATCTTATCCTCAACATCTATAAATTGTGGAACTTGAAATCTCATACAAATGAATTATGAATTACGAATCATGAATTATGCTTTAGACGATTAGATTTTAACAAGCCGTTACAAAGTTTGCTAATAACAACGGTTTGGTTGGCGGCTTCCTTAAAAATTTCTTTGCTGATATAGCCAATATCTTTTGCTATTAATAATTGATTTTGAACTTCCGTAAGAGAACCCAGGGATATGGCATAAAATTGAGTTTTATCTTTAAAAGTATTTCTACTAAAACCCTCTGCAATATTTGAGGTAATTGAAACAACTGCTCGCCTTATCTGATTAGTCAGACCAAAAGTCTCTTCTTTTGGAAATTCTTTTGTGATCTTGTAAACCATTATCACCAATTTATGAGCTTCTTTCCACGCATTTAAATCTGTAAAGGATCTGATTTTATTTTCTTCCCTTAATTCATGACTCATGATTCATAATTCACTCTATTGGTTCTCTATACGGATCATTTTTTGAATAATTAGGAACGGAAATATCAGGCCCACTATTTTCTTCGCTTGGCAAATTCTCCGGCGCCTGGTCTTTTTTACCCATAATTCCTAATTCATGATTCATAATTCCGCCAGCCGGCTCTGCTGGCTTCGCTGGCATCATCCCCCTCGCCTGGTTCAATATCACCTGCTCGAATGATTCCCCGAGTTTGTTGGGTGGGTTGCTAGTAATGGCAGATTCTTGTCTGGGTGGTTTTGGATTTTTCCATAATCCCTCAAGATCTTTAGTGACTCTACTAAAAATTTCAGCGTCAAGGTTTGCTCTAAGTTCAGAGAAACTAGAAA
>CAZRKB010000023.1:5505-7452 GCA_964601125.1 uncultured Candidatus Saccharibacteria bacterium | reverse complement strand
TTCAAGTCTTCCATCACATCGTCTACTGATTTCATTGATGAAGATGGTGCTGAAGCATTGCTGCTGCGCCTGCCTCCTTCTGGCTCATTTATTTTGAGGTTTACTCGAGCGTTGTTTTTCATACCTACTACTCTGAGCAAAATTCTTATTGCTTTTGCGGTATTGCCGCTTCGTCCGATAATTTTACCCATATCGTCAGGATGAACATCCAACCCTAGGAGTACCCCCATCTCGTCAACTGTGCGAGTGATTTTGACTGACTCCGGGTGATCCACCAATCCTTTAACAACATAATCTAAAAATTGTGCGTCTTGTTCCATTTCTGTTTAAATAATTTAATAATGTCCGCCGTACTGATTATAGTATAAGAGAAGTCTTAGTGCAAAATTAAGCGACTTTTTCTTCTGTGTCGATTGCTACTTCTGGTTCTTCAGTCTTTACTTCTTTCTCTTCAGGTTTTATTGGTTCCTCTTGCTTTGGTTCCGCAGGTGTTTCTGGGGCTTCGCTTTTTATAACCGTTTTCTTTGGTAATTTGTTAATCTTTTTCTCATCTATTATTTTCCTGTCTATAAGAATGTTGTGAGCTGTAACTGAAAGTTGGGCGCCCTTGCTTACCCAATGCTTTATTGCTTCGGTGTCAAAAACAGCCTGCTCACCTTTCCTGGCATCATAATTTCCCAATATTTCTAGAAATTTACCGCTTTTTGGGCCGTTTTGGGAGTGGGTCAAAACAAGCCTAAATATTGGCTCGTGTTTTCTGCCCACCCTTTGAAATCTGATCATTAACATTGCCAGGAAATCCTAACAAAAAGGCCTTGTTTAGTCAAATTTACTGTAGTTCTCTAAGTCTCTCATTTAGTTTTTCCAAATCTCCTCGCATGGGATGGTTTGGGTCAGATTCTATTTCTGTGGTTAATATCTCAAGTTTCTCCCTTTCCAATCTTCTCTGTTCCGTAAAACCACTCTCTTCTTCGGTAATTGAGCCTGGAACTTCCTTTGGTATTGCCATGAATTTTCCACCCTCATTTTGTTCGCTTGGATCTGGCTTTTTTTCTGGACCACCAAAAATTCCTGAAAACATTCCCATAATTTTAAATTTAATGATTAATGCCAAAATTATATAATTTGATATATTGATTTGGCAAGGCGGGATGTAGTACAACGGTAGTATACACGATTCGGGTTCGTGAGATCCGGGTTCGATTCCCGGCATCCCGACAATAAAATAGATTTCCACTTTATCTTGGGCCAACAGGCTGTGTTAGGTGTTAAAATTAAGAGCAAATGTCTTTAATTAAAAATAGAGACGAGCTTCTTAGTGAAAACAAGGAGCTCCGCGCTGACCTGCTCGATATATTGGAAGCCGGTTTAGAAGCAATAAACACAGAAAAAGTTTTAAGATCAAAAGTTACCATAGAAGGAGGCGCTTTTTGTGTTGATGGGGTACCCGAAGGTGGAGGGGTTGGTTTCCAGTGCCAATTTTTCGAAAGGATATTTTTTATAGGCATCGGTAAATGTGCTTTTGATGGCGCAAGGGTGATAGAAGATATTTTAGGCGACAAGTTAACCCAAGGCATGGTCATCGATGTAAAGACTGGCGTGTTAAAGCGTATGAAATCTTTCCAAGGAACTCACCCTTACCCTTCGGAGACCAATATTTCTATTACTCGGCAAATCTTGGAGATGGTTGAAGATGTGACGGAGCGTGATCTGGTGATCACACTTGTCTCTGGTGGAGGTTCATCTCTCCTTTGTCTTCCAAATGATATTGATTGCGAATCTCTCTCCATGATTACCAAGGAGCTTTTTAAAAAAGGGGCTGACATATTTGAGCTCAATACGATCCGCAAGCACCTCTCTAAAGTACAAGGTGGAGGTCTGGCAAAACTCCTATTCCCCGCTCAGGTGGTATCCCTAATATTTTCTGATGTTTTAGGAAACGATATA
>CAZRKB010000023.1:0-5405 GCA_964601125.1 uncultured Candidatus Saccharibacteria bacterium | reverse complement strand
TTAGCTTCCGTTGCGTCAGATGGTTGGGACAACACTCCTTTTGCCGGAGCTTTAGCAGACTCCTTTATTTCCAGGCGAGCAGTATCGTTAAAACTTGATACTAAAAAATTTTTGAATAAAAATGACAGTTTTAATTTTTGGAAAGCTGTTGGTGGTGGAGCGATATCAACAGGCAGATTAGGGTCAAATGTCTCAGATTTAATTATAATGTTAAAAGCAAAATCAAAAACTAATTAAGTTTAACTAAAATGGAAAACAAAGATCGCAAATTTATACTCTGGTTTGATCAGGTTGGTATTAGTGACGTCTCTTTGGTTGGAGGCAAAAACGCTTCGCTTGGCGAAATGTACACTACTTTGGTGCCGAAAGGTATACGCATACCAAATGGTTTTGCCGTGACAGCTTATGCCTATCGTTATTTTATAGAAAAGTCTAGCTTGATTGATTTCATAAAACAGACTCTAGAAGGTTTGGACACCAATGATGTTAAAAAGCTTCAAAAGGTGGGCAAGGCGATCAGAGAAAAAATAGTCAAAGCCAATTTGCCGGAAGAATTAAAATCGGAGATCAGGGAGGCTTACAAAAATCTTTCTCTCGCCTACAAAATGGAAGAAGCTGACACCGCAGTCCGTTCGAGTGCGACTGCTGAAGATTTACCCGGAGCTAGTTTTGCTGGTGAACATGAGACTTATCTCAATGTGGTTGGGGCGGACAACGTGATCCAGGCAACTAAAGAGGCAATGGCTTCCCTTTGGAATGATAGAGCCATTTCTTATCGAGTGGACAAAGGTTTCGATCATTTTGAGGTGGCTCTTTCTGTGGGTGTGCAAAAGATGGTCCGTTCCGATATGGGGTCATCCGGTGTAATGTTTTCTCTTGATACAGAGAGTGGCTTCAGGGGTGTGGTAGAAATAGACGCTTCTTGGGGTTTGGGTGAGATGGTGGTCCAAGGCAAAGTAACCCCAGACTCTTATCTTGTTTTCAAACCTACGTTGGCTCAGTTTAAACCGATAATCAAAAAAATGATTGGTTCCAAGGAAAGCAAAATGATCTACGTAAATTCTGGTCGCAACGCACTTTCGGCTACAAAAGCGATAAAGGAAGTGGAAGTAGAAAAAAAAGATCGTGATGCTTTTGTTTTAACTGATGAAGAAACTCTTACTTTGGCGCGCTGGGCAGTCGAGATAGAAAACCATTACACGGAGCGTGCTGGCAAGCCAACACCGATGGATATGGAGTGGGCAAAAGACGGCATCACAGGAGAGCTTTTTATCGTTCAAGCTAGACCAGAGACAGTCCAGGCTGAAAAAAAACACCTTGAAATAACCGAATACAAATTGGAAACAAGAGAGTCCCCCATCGTTACTGGTATTTCAGTTGGCACAAAAATCGCTTCTGGCAAAGCGCGCATAATCACTGACGTTAAAAAACTTCACGAGTTTCAAGATGGCGAGGTTTTAGTGACCGAAATTACTGACCCTGATTGGGAGCCAATAATGAAAATGGCGAGCGCTATCATTACTGAAAAGGGTGGGAGGACTAGCCACGCCGCCATTGTATCTCGGGAGCTCGGTATACCCGCTGTGATAGGTACCGGCAACGCTCTCTCCAAACTCAAAACTGGTCAAGAAATAACAGTAGATACTTCAAGCGGAACGGTCGGCAAGGTTTATGAAGGCGAGTTAGAGTGGCAAGAGACGGTGCATGATGTTTCTCAATTGCCGGAGACTAAAACAAAAGTTTGCATGAACATTGGCTCTCCAGAGAGTGCCTTCATGTATTCCTTTATTCCAAACAAGGGAGTCGGTCTGGCTCGAGAGGAGTTTATCATCGCTTCTCTTATAAGAGTTCACCCAAATGCTTTACTTGATTTCGATAAATTGGATGCTTCTCTAAAAAACAAAATTGAAAAAATAACTATCGGCTATAAAAACAAAGTTCAGTTTTATATCGACAAGCTAGCCGAGGGCATTGCCCAAATAGGAGCTGCATTTTGGCCAAATGATGTAGTTGTGCGATTTTCAGATTTTAAGACTAATGAATATGCGACACTCCTTGGTGGAAGTGATTATGAACCTAAAGAAGAAAATCCGATGCTTGGTTGGCGTGGCGCTTCTAGGTATCACGATCCCAAATTTGCCGAAAGCTTCAAACTTGAATGTCGGGCTATCAAAAAAATTAGGCAGGAATTTGGTTTGAAAAATATAGTGCCCATGATCCCCTTCTGTCGTACTCCGGAGGAAGGAAAGAAAGTTTTAGAAATTATGGAGAGTGAAGGATTGAAGCGTGGCGAAGATGGTCTCAAAGTGTACGTCATGTGCGAAATACCAACCAATGTTCTCCGTGCCGATGAATTCCTAGATATTTTTGACGGCTTCTCTATCGGTAGCAATGACTTGGCTCAGCTTACTCTTGGTCTTGACCGAGATTCTGGTATCGTCGCTCATATTTCAAACGAAAATGATCCGGCAGTCAAAACTCTAGTAAGCATGGCGATCCAAAAATGTCGCGAGCGTGGCAAGTACATCGGCTTCTGTGGTCAAGCTCCGAGTGATTACCCAGACTTCTTGCGCTTCCTAATCCAAAACAAAATCGAGTCGGTGTCTTTAAACCCCGACTCGGTCATCCCAATGCTCTCGGCTATCGCCGAAGAAGAAGCGAAGCAAAATAGTTAACAATTTGAACCAAGTTTTTCACGGAGCATTTTTTCGCGGGCGGGTTCGCGTTCGCGATTTTGGAGTAGGATTTGATAGTTGCTGTCGGTTTCTTTTAGTTCAAAATTTTCAATTTGGTTTCCCTCTTCGTCGAAAATCTCTTTTTTTGTCAGGATACCTAGTTCGTAGGTTGATATTGATTCTGGTTTACCGTCTTCGAACCAGCTCTTACAAATACCATGTTTGGCTCCGAGCTTTAAATTATCATCATTTTTAAGCTGGCCGTTTTGGTACCATTCTTTGCTTTCTCCGTTTTCCATGCCAAACTCAAATTTTGTCTCTGTCCTCAAACTCCCACTTTCAAAAAGCTCAAAAGCTATACCAGTAAAAGGTTTGTCTTTAAAATAGTAGACGTAATCATAAAGATCTAAGTCGTCTATATTTACCCGTTCCGCCTCCTTGTCAAAATCTTCTTTCATTAATACAATTATAACTGAAAAGAAGCGTTTTATGAATATTTTATATCTCTACAAAGAAGATTGGGAAAAGGATTATGTGGCTCTTAAACTCAAAGATCAGAACATATCTTTTCACAAATCTTTTGAAGAAACTCCGCAAGAGGTTTTGGATTCTACCGAAATACTTTCAGTCTTTGTATCCCATGAGTGCAGAAAAGAAGAAATGGATAAATTGCCGAACTTGAAACTGATTACCGCTCGCTCGACAGGTTTTGATTATGTCGATATTCCTCTGGCTAAGAGTCGAGGAATCGAGGTTTGCTACGTACCATCTTATGGCGAAAACACGGTGGCAGAGTTTGCTTTTGCCCTACTCCTCTCTTTATCTAGAAAGATTCCGGAAGCGCATAGTCAAGTTACGCAAACTGGTTCATTTGTCCAGGCCAATCTTAGAGGTTTTGATTTATGTGGAAAGACTGCGGGTGTTATAGGTACGGGCAGGATAGGTTGTAATTTTATCAAAATGGCAAAAGGTTTTGGTATGGAAGTTGTAGCCTATGATCCTTTTCCAAAACAAGGCTTAGATCAAGAGCTCGGGTTTCGTTATGCCGGTTTTGAAGAAACCCTTTCTGTGTCTGATGTAATAAGCTTGCACGCGCCTTTTATGGATAGTACCAAGCATATGATCAATGAAGGCAGTATTTATCATATCAAGCGCGGCGCTGTTCTTATAAACACAGCTCGTGGCGGTTTGGTCCAAACCTCTGCCCTTGTTAGAGCTCTTGAGGAAGGTATTATTTCTGGAGCTGGCCTAGATGTGCTTGAGGAGGAGGGAGAGATGATGGACGAGATGAGGTTGCTTAGTGACCCGCATCCAAAATTGGAAGAATTGAAAAATGTGCTTGCAAACAACTATCTCATAAATCATCCAAGGGTGATTGTAACTCCGCACATCGCCTTTAATACCGAAGAGGCAGTGAAAAGGATTTTAAATACGACTGTAGAAAATATTTACTCCTACACTAGAGGTGAAGTTAAAAATCGAGTACCTTAAAACTATGTCAAAGATTACCAGAATAGAGGCAAGAGAAATTTTGGATTCGAGAGGAAACCCAACTCTCGAGGTGGATACTTATGTTGTTGGCACTTCGACGGAGAGCGTAATGGGCAGATTTTCGGTGCCCAGCGGTGCTTCCACTGGAAAGTATGAAGCTTTGGAAAAAAGAGACGACGACCCGAATCGTTTTGAAGGCAAGGGTGTGAAAGAGCTTGCTGAAAGAATTGAGAAAGAAATAGCGCCCAAACTGGTAGGCAGAGATTTTGATCAAGATGGACTAGACAAATTTTTGATACAAGAAGATGGTACTGAAAACAAAAGCAATTTTGGCGCAAATGTCGTTTTGGGTATTTCTATGTCTTTCGCTAAGGCTGTGGCCAATAGCTTGAATATTCCATTTTGGCAGCATGTATCGCACCTTTCCAAAAACTCTCCTACTCTGCCGACTCCGATGATTAACATACTAAATGGTGGTAAGCACGCAGATAATGGGCTCGATATCCAAGAGTTCATGATAGTGCCTCTCAAAAAAGAAGAAAGTTTTGCCGAGAAAATAAGGAAATCAGACGAAGTATTTCAAAATTTAAAATTGGTTTTAGAGGCAGGAGGATTTTCGGTGGCTGTGGGAGATGAAGGAGGGTTTGCTCCTAAGGTTGGAAACCACAGAAAAGCTTTGGAATTTATAAAAGAAGCCATGCGTAATGCTGGATTTTCTTTGGGGCATGATTTTGGTATTGCTCTCGATGTAGCCTCCTCTCAATTTCGTGGCGAAGACGGTAATTATTTTCTTAAATCGGAAAATAAAAATTTTACTCGAGAAGAACTTTTGGAATACTACAAAGAGCTAATTGAAGAGTTCAGTATAATCTCAGTAGAAGATCCGTTTAGCGAAGATGATTGGCAAGGCAACACAGCTTTTACCGAGAAGTTTGGTGACAAGTTGATGGTGGTCGGCGACGATCTTTTAGTTACAAACGCAAAAAGACTAAAAGAAGGTATAGAAAGAAAAGCAGCAAACAGCATTTTGATAAAGCTCAACCAAGTTGGCACCTTGAGTGAGACTCTTGATGTTATTAAAATGGCACGCGACGCAGGGTGGCAAACCATCGTTTCTCATCGCTCGGGCGAAACCGAAGATACTTCGATCGATCACCTATCTGTGGGTACTGGGAGCCCTTACATAAAAACCGGCTCTCTCTCCCGCGGCGAACGCACAGCTAAGTACAACGAGCTTCT
>CAZRKB010000022.1:0-7519 GCA_964601125.1 uncultured Candidatus Saccharibacteria bacterium | reverse complement strand
ACTCATTTTGGAGAAATATAAAATATAAACAAACGGCGCCTCCTTGCGGGGCGCCCTAAAGGTCATCTTGGTCTCATCTCCTCAATCTCGAGGTAGATGTCTGACCAACTCCTGGTGATCATCCCGTCGTCGGTTATTAAACGACTTAAGAAGCCGTATCTCTCTGTTTGCTCGGCTTCTTCAAACTGGCCAAATTGCCAGGCCAGACGCAACATTCTAGCCAACTTTTTTCTGTTACGTTCGGCCTCAAGGCCCGTCAAAGCAGATTTGGCGAGCGCTTCTTCCGCGACGATCGAGCTTGCCGTGTCGCGGATTTTTTCCCAGATCACCAGTTCACGGTTTTTACGTGCTAGCAAGCCTAGCTCGCTGATTTCAGCAGGTTGACCAAATTCCGATTGGAATCTGATCCTGTCGACAAAATAGGCATCCCTGCTTTCTTGGTAAATCATCAAAATGATGCCTAAACCAAAAATCGCAAAGAAGATACCCAAAATGGTTTTCATCTAGGTTGAAACCTCCTTTTTGTTTATAACATTTTAAATTATTTTTGTCTAATTTGGATCGAAGCTGATTTTTGGTGTATATTTTAAGAAAACAAATTGGGCCCATAGTTAAGTGGTATAACACGTCCATCCGCCCGGATGAACGGCCATCCGTTCGGACGGGTGGCATGGAAGGATTAATTTTTATGAAATATACAACTTATATTTTAAAAGATGATGATGGTAATTTATACAAAGGGATGACAAATAATATGGAACGTCGTCTAAAAGAACACAAAAGCGGTCACACGAAAACTACTTCTAGGATGAAAAATTTAGAACTTGCATATTTTGAAGAATTTGATAATTTTCATGATGCAAGGAAACGAGAACTATATTTTAAATCATCTGCCGGAAGAAGATTTTTGAAAAGTATAATGGGCTCGTAGCTCAATTGGTAGAGCGCGCCCATGGCATGGGCGAGGTAAGGGGTTCGAAACCCCTCGAGTCCACAGTATTGACAATAAGATTATAACTATGCTATAATAGCAACTAGAGAAATTTTTGAAAAAGGAGAAGTAGTGATGGTCACGGAGCTATCTGTTGAAGAAAGACTCGTCAGATTTTACGAGTCGGCAAAATGGCAGGGGTATCGTCCGCCCACCAAAGAAGATCTTGTTTCAGGGGCAGAGATGCTTCAAATCGAGGTAGATTACTTGTGGGGCAATGCACATGATCTCTCCTCCGTGGGTGTCAATATTAAACTTGACGAGGAACCTATGCGGACACTTATATTGTCTGGACGTAAAATCGAATACGTCTACTACCACCCCGCATCTACCGAGGATCAGAAATGCTATGTCTTGACCGATAAGTTTCTTGCTACAAAGTGGGGCGATGCCGTCAAGACGATTTGGGACACGTGCACACGATACCTAGTCAAGCAGTAACCCTAGTTACCCGTCCCGCAGAGGCCACCCGTCTCGGCGGGCGGTTTCTTTTTATATTAATTCCACTCTCCTCTTGTGTATCTAAATTCCACCAACTCCCTCTCACTTTTCTAAATATTTAAATTGCTGAGCAACCTAAAGCCTTCAAATATGTATGTCTCTAACTGGTTCCAACTTTTCAGACTGAAGTCCACAATTACACCACATCTAAAAAATAAACCACCAAGGGTCACCCTTGACACTATCCACGGTACTCCTTGATAGGAATTTTATAGACCGCTTCTATTTACAAAGCTAATGGTAACAATGCTCAAGCCGAATCTTTTTTCCGCCGGGCAGTTGAACATTGTGCAAGTAAAAATATTGAGGTGTGCAAGATTGCTCTTGCTATCTTTTTGGGTGAAATAGGTAGAGATGAAGAGGCGGTTCGTATTTATTTTGATAGGGCCTTCTTTGGTGAGAAAAGAGTCCAACATTAAATAGATATTTCTGATCGGTAAGTTGGGTGTGCTTCATTGGCTCACCCGTCTTTTTATATTACACTAGGGTTGGTGTGTTTCTGTTAATTCTTTAATGAGGCCGGAGTCCGATTCTCCGTGGGTCCACAATCCGAATTAAAGAACCCTTGTTTTCTGAGTCTTTTTGGGTAATGATTGACACCGGAAACCGAAAGGTTTGAATTTTGCAAAAAAGGAGCATCTCATGGATGCAAAAGATCGTATTATCGTAGCACTGGATGTCGACAATTTGGACGCGGCTGGATCGCTTGTAGAAAGCCTTGCTCCCTATGTGGGATGCTTCAAGGTCGGTCTTGAACTACTCACAGCAGTTGGACCCCCAAAGGTTGTTGAGTTCGTTCACTCTCTCGGCGGTCAAGTTTTCTACGACGGCAAATTCAATGACATTCCTAATACTGTAGCGGGCTCGGCTCATGCCGTGACTTGTCTCGGTGTAAAGATGTTCAATGTCCACTGTCTCGGCGGGATTCCAATGATGGAAGCGGCTTGTAGAGCCACCGAAGCGACATGGATTGCAAAGGAACGGCTGAAAGTCTTTCGGGGTGAAGAGCCGTTCCAAACGAAACCCCCGCTCATTCTTGGTGTGACCCTGCTGACCAGTATGGATTTCGATGACCTGGTCAAGCTTGGTGTGTGGGAGGATACGACTCCGGAAGAATCAAGCATGACTAAAGCGCAGCTACTCGCAGACAAACGTGAGTGCGTCCAACGATTAGTGGCCGATCTGGCACAAGCGGCTCAGTCCTCAAGATTGAACGGAGTGGTGTGTTCACCGCAAGAAATCGAAATCGTTCGGAAGAAATGTGGTCCCGATTTTCTCATCGTCACGCCCGGCATTCGTTCTTCTGATGCGCCACCCGACGATCAGAAGCGCACAATGACACCCGCGGAAGCCATTGAAGCGGGTGCCGATTATGAAGTAATCGGACGACCGATTACTAAAGCTGTTTCTCCTGCAGATGCCGCAAAACGTATCGCAGAAGAAATGACTATCGCTCTCGAAAGGAGGAGGTAGTATGTCAGCAACCGGCTGGCCTGAATTTACCAAAATCGAAGATCTCGAATCGCTTCGAGGATTATTGGGTAGTGTTGCTACCAACGAACTTGTCAGAACCCACGGTCTTTTAACACAAGAAGGGGTTACTCATATCCTCAAGTTGTGCAAGGCTTTGTGGATTCATTCCGGCGACCCGAAAGCTCCGCATGCCGGATTAACTTCCGGCAAGTGTAGCAATGGATTCGTAGATGTTCTCCGCGCTCTGCGGTATACGAATGTCTGCGACATTCTCGCTTATCACATGGTGCACGCTCTCGAAGCAAAGATCTATGAGATCGAAAACGACGAGAACGCTTCCAGGAAAGAATATATTGAAATCGATTGGGTCATTGGTTCGGATCATGCCGGTGCGGACTTTTCTCATGATGTCGCCAGATGGTTTGGCGCTCAACATGATTTCACTGAAAAGGCGGGTATTGACGGTAAACAGCAAGCATGGAAACGTTTTGTTGTACACCGCGATCAAGCCGTCCTTCAGGTGGAAGAGCTAATGACCACTGCCGGGACACTCCTTGCGGTACGCGAAGGAATTAGGAGGGATAATCCTTACCTTGTCACTTTCGCTCCGGTTGTGGGAGTACTCGTTCATCGTTCGGACGTCTATGAAATCGAGGGCGCACCAGTAGTTTACTTGGCGCACTACGACATCGAATCGTGGTGGCCGGACAAATGCCCGCTTTGCGCTCAGGGTTCAAAAAGAATCAGCGAACCGAAAAAGAACTGGGACGAACTTACGGGCTTATAGAGGGCTACATGGCCGTTCTGCGATTCATAAACGCAGAACGGCCATCTTTTTTAGTTTTAGTTGATTAATTTCGATTTTTGTTTAATACTAAATTCGGTAGTACTTTGATTTTTATAGGAGGAGCAAATGGGTGATCTTGTAGAGATGAATACTGACCCGATGCGTTTATCGGAGCAGCTTTTTAACCAAGCTCTCGAATGGGAGCCGATCAACGTCGAACGCGCTGAAGCTCTCTATCAAAGAGCAATTAGTGTTTACCCTTACAACGTTGGGGCTCTACTCAATTTGGGCACCATTTTTTTCCGCCGCGAAGATTTTTTTAAGGCGGAACAACTCTATCGTCAAATTATCGTGATTAATCCTAATTACGCTTTAGCCCATTTCAATCTAGCCAACCTTTTGGATAAACGTTGGCGGAAATGGGAGGCGTTAGGGCACTATCGCACGGCAGTTGAGATTGATCCAAACTACGCGGATGCACACTATAATCTTGCTGTCACGCTTCGCGACGTGGGGCGTTCAATGGAATCGGCGAAGCATTGGTTGAAATATCTCAAGATAGATCCGGATAGTTGTTGGGCTGAAGTCGCAAGGAAGGAATTGAAAAAAATTCTTCCGGTTATAAAAGGAGGTAAGTATGTATTGGCCAAGAGCTGTTTTTGATGCTTTTGCTTGGGGTGTGATGGAAAGGACGATCGGATGAAATATTTACCGGTCGCCTTTTTTTATCTTAAAATTTATTTTATCGAATTATATCGTCAATCTTGGCGGCGAGGATGAAATCGTTTTCTGAGAGGCCACTAATTGCGTGCGTGGAGATTTTAACGTCAACTTTTTTGAAATCATGAAGTCTGATATCCGGGTGATGCCCTTCTTTTTCAGCAATTTCGGCAACTGCATTCATAAAATCCATCGCTTCACCGAAGTCTTTAAACTCATATGTCTTCTCTATCTCTTTATCCTCGATTAAAGTCCATTGATTGACTTTTTCAAGCAAGCGTTCTGACTCTTCGTGTGATAGAGGTAGAGCGTCTCCTTGGCAAGGTACACAATGTTTTTGAGAAAGAGCGGTAAGTGGACCCTCCCCGTTACTTTTTTTGTTTTGATCGTCTACATTTCCTGATTTCTCATCATATTTTAAGCCTATCTTCACTGGAGCGTTTTTTATTGTCTCAAGCACCGCATTTTCGTCGTCTGTTATAAGGTAAAGATCCAAATCTTTTTCTTCGATCATAGAGCTTGAAATCAATTTTTCTCTGAAAAAATTTTCAAGAGGTTTCCAATAACTTTCTCCGAAGAGTATGATCGGCACCCTCGGTATCTTATTTGTCTGAACTAGAGTTAAAATTTCTAAGAACTCATCTAACGTGCCAAAACCTCCAGGAAAAAATATGTAGCTTTCGGCTGAGAAAGACAGGCAAACTTTCCGGCTGAAAAAATAATGAAATCCGATCTGGTGAGTGAGGTATTCATTTGAAATCTGTTCGTTTGGGAGCGAAATATTCAACCCGATAGAGTTGCCCCCTGCTTCGTAGGCACCCTTGTTTGCCGCCTCCATAATTCCTGGTCCTCCGCCTGTGACTACAGAGTAGTGCAAGTCCTCTACTATTTTTGTCGCCAAATGCCGAGCTTTTTCGTAATAATGATCGCCCGGGTTTGTCCTCGCCGAACCGAAAAAGGTGACGGAACGCGGGTAATTTTTTATAAATTCGAAACCATCTGTAAACTCTCTTGTTATCAGGGCCACTCTTTTTTTGGCTGCTTGGCCGAGTTCTGAAAGAGTGACTGGTTGATAACCTTTGTTTGCAATGTTGCCGTCTGTTGTTGGATTCATGACTTTATTCTAATTGTTTTTTAAATTCAAGTAATATGATACCATAAATGCCAGTTACGAGTTAAAAGCTAACCCGCCTTCGCTGAAGCTTCCGGTCTAGCACCAAGGCTGACGGCGAGGCAATTAAAAAAAGATGAGAAAATTATCTAAAACAGAGTGGGTCGCAGTCGCTGCAGCCATTGTGTTCGTGGGCTACACTTTATTTGGCGGAGATATTATGAGAATTTTAGGTCAAAAAACAATGAGTGATGATTCTTTAGCTGCGGCCGCTTCTGCTGGTGCTGGTATAAACACCGGAGTGGTAGTGAACGACATAGTGGTCGGTGAAGGTGCTGAGGCAAAACAGGGAGACTTGGTTTCTGCTCACTACATACTTTCTTTATCTGACGGCACACAGATACAAAATTCTAAAGATTTTGGTCAACCATTTCAGTTTGTACTTGGCGCTGGTCAAGTTATACCGGGTTGGGAACAGGGTTTCGCTGGTATGAAAGTGGGGGGCGTTAGGACCATTATAATTCCTCCGGAACTTGCATATGGAGAACAGGGCGCTGGACCGATCCCCCCAAATTCAACATTAGTTTTTACTGTTGAATTGGTTGATGTAGCCGCTGTCGCTCCGGAGCTAGTACAGTAGATGAAATTTAAAATTGAAAAAGAACTTCCAAAAACGCTTGCTCGGGCAGGCGTTTTGGAAACTTCTCACGGAGAAATAAAAACACCCGCTTTCGTTACGGTTGGCACTAAGGCTACTGTAAAATCTCTTACTCCTGAGCAGGTCTCAGATCTTGGTGCGCAAGTTGTGCTTGCTAATACTTATCATTTGTATTTGGAGCCGGGTGATTTGGAAATCAAACAGATGGGGGGTCTTCATAAAATGATGAATTGGAACAGGCCGACCATGACTGACTCAGGTGGTTTTCAAGCTTTTTCATTAGGGGTGGCTTATGGTAATGGTATCGGTAAGTTTATAAGTGCAGACGCGCCAGAACCAGAATTAATTGAAAACTTAGATACCCAAAATATCGAAAGGGCTGCCAAGGTTACGGAAGAAGGTGTTGAATTCAAATCAATAATTGATGGAAGCAAACACTTTCTTTCTCCGGAAAAATCTATACAAATACAACACAACATAGGCGCTGACATAATCTTTGCTCTCGATGAATTTACCTCGCCACATGCTCCTTTTGAAAAAATAAAAGAAACAATAGAGAGAACAGAAAGATGGGCTAAAAGATGTTTAGTGGAGCACGGGAAAAAGAATTCTCAAGCGCTTTTTGGTATTGTCCAAGGGGGCAGGTATGAAGTATTACGCAAAGAGTCGGCGACCAAGATTGGAGCTTTAGGGTTTGATGGTTTTGGTATTGGGGGCACATTTATAAAAGAAGATATGGCAACTGCGGTTAAATGGGTCAACGAAATATTGCCAAAAGAAAAACCGCGACATCTTTTGGGTGTAGGGGAGCCGATCGATCTATTTTTAGCGGTTGAAAATGGTTGCGATACTTTTGATTGTGTAGCACCGACTCGGATGGCGCGCAACGGCACCCTTCATACCAGTCGAGGTAGGATAAATATCAATAATTCAAAATTCAGATCTCAAATTTCAAAGATAGACGAAGAGTGTGATTGCTACACTTGTAAAAATTATTCTGCCGCTTATGTATCACATCTTTTTCGTGCAAAAGAGATGCTTGCTGCCACTTTAGCATCGATACACAACCTTCACTTTATAATAAATATGGTGGATAAAATAAGGGAAGCGATACTCCACGGCAACTTTTTTGAATATAAAGAAAGTTTTCTGTCAAAATACTATCCCCACTAAAAGGTATTGACTTTTTTATTTAGTTATCTATAATGGGGATTAAGGTAATGCCTAAATTCACCCCTGAATTAGGACACTCCTGTTAATGTTTTAATAATACCATTT
>CAZRKB010000021.1:0-7969 GCA_964601125.1 uncultured Candidatus Saccharibacteria bacterium | reverse complement strand
GCGCGAGTGATGGGATTTGAACCCACGACCTTCCGCGTGACAGGCGGACGCTCTAACCAGCTGAGCTACACCCGCAACTTTTACGTTGCAGACACCACCAAATTTAACAAATTTTAAAGCATTTTGCTAGCCCAGATGATAAAATTAGAAAAATGAGAGGCAAGAACACATTTAAGCACTTCTTTAGGGACGTTCTTATAATAACGGCCAGTATCTTGGTGGCGATATACATCGCAAAACATGATGGTATTTCTGAGGTGATAAATTCTGAAGAATTGTCCCCTCTTTACTCAACCCTCATAGCTCTCTTTGCTGGTTCATTTTTCACCTCCATATTCACCTTAGCTCCTGCCTCCGTCGTCTTGATAGAACTAAGGGAGCACTTGCCAAGTTTAACAATATCGATCCTTGGCGGGCTTGGGGCAACCTGCATCGACGTCCTCATAGCTTCTTTTGTGAGAAAAAATGTTTATTATGGTATGAAAAATTTACCAAGATTTAGCCTGAAGTGGCACTTTATCTCCCTTTTCCATTTTGGTTTCTTAAAATGGGCTTCTTTTATTTTGGGACTAATTGTGATCGCGAGCCCTCTCCCCGACGAGCTTGGCTTATTTTTCGTTGCCATTTCTAAAGTGAAGCCGAGATACTTACCGATCGTATTCTTTATGGCAAACGCCATCGGCATTTATATTTTGATATCAGCCGCTGAAAAATTTATTTAGTAGATTTTTTGGGTGTCGGCGGGTGGGATCGAACCACCGACCTTGGGCTTATGAGTCCCACGCTCTAACCAACTGAGCTACGCCGACCTATGTTTTAAGACTTTATCATATTCTTGCATAAATTCAAAAATTGAATATAATGCAATGGCGATAATCAACGTAATATAAATGCGGGATAGAGTAAAGTAATTCATCTGGCTCATAACCAGAAGATCCTGGTGCAAGTCCAGGTCCCGCAACCCGAATAGTTTAAAAATTAAATCTCAAAATTAAAATCTGGAGGATTTGAGATATAAGATTTTAGATTTCACCTAACTAGATCATTTTAAACTCTTTGAAGACCGCTTCGTATAGAGAAATGATGCGGCGGACTTCGCGCTGATTGAGTAGGAAGTCGCTACCTTGGTGAGCAATCATGTTTCTCGCTTTGTGAGCTTCCCAAGCTTGGTCTAAAGTCAAAAAATCAGACGGCTCCACGGCTTTAAGTTTGTCCCCTATTGTACTGCCCGGAAGTTTCAGCACACCGAGCAAATCATCAAGCATTATGTCGGCCTCGATGATGGCCACTCTCCAATCAGACGGATTTTCCGAAGCAGAATGTTCTAAAACTTTTTTCCACCTCTCAATGACCGGATCAGTAACTTCTTCAGAGCTATCAGGCGAATTCACAGAAACGCTCTGTAAATGAAGTCTGCTTTTGGCCTCTCTCCAAACCTCATCACCTTTTTTATTAAAAACCACAGTGGCAATAGCGGTTATGCCAGCGACAAGATAGCCGAGTATTTTAAACACTTGAACGTTTGAAGAAAAAAACCTACCGACAGAAGATAGTGGGATGCCATAAAAAGATATTCCTCCGGAAGAAAAGTAGCTCCACACAGCCGGACCGACCCCACCAAAGATAGCCATGAGGAAAAGCAAAACCAGCCCAGCTTCTATGGGGTCTAAATTCCAGCCCGAGGGCTTTTCTTTTGCATTTTTGTCTTTAGGAGGCATATTTACTCGCCCAAAAATTTTTTACCGATTTCAAAAAGAATATCCTCTCTCATATTGGGGGCCATGAGCTGGATCCCCAAAGGCATGTTATTTATTTTATCAAATCCAGACGGCAAAGATATAGCGGGCACCCCGGCAATGTTTGCAGTAACAGTAAAAACATCTGCCAAATACTCTTCCAGTGGCGATGTTTTCTCCCCTATTTTCCAGGCCGGCGTGGGAGCGGTCGGAGTCATTATAGCGTCAACTCTACTAAAAGCATTTTCAAATTCTTTTCGTATCGCCCTCCTTGCCAACATGGCTTTGCCATAATACGCATCATAGTAACCATGAGAGAGCACATAGGTTCCCAAAATTATCCTGCGCCTAACCTCTGGCCCAAAACCCTGCCCTCTAGATTTTTTATACACATCTAATAGATCTTTACCTTCAACCGAGAGCCCATACTTGATCCCATCAAACCGCGACATGTTTGAAGAAACTTCAGCCGGCATGATGATGTAGTAAACAGCCAGAGCTTTATCTATGTTTGGCAATTTTAAATCTACAATTTCAAAACCCAAACTTTTCATTTTTCCGACACTCTCGTAAAAATTTTTCTTTACATCTTCGCTTATCCCGTCTTGTTCTAACAAATGATACGGTATTCCGATTTTTATTTTACCGGAAGTATCGCTGTTCCTCCCCCCCTTAATGTAAGGGGGGGCTGGGGGGGTTATTGAAGTCGGGTCCATCTTATCCCTCCCTTTTATTGCATCAAAAATAATTTCTGTGTCAGTAACTGTTTTTGCGATTGGCCCAATAACATCGAGAGAGGAGCCCATAGCCATTAAACCGAAACGCGAAACACTGCCGTAAGTTGGTTTGAGCCCGACAACTCCACAAAAACTAGCCGGCTCCCTCACTGACCCACCAGTATCTGACCCCAAACTTCCAAGGGCCAAGTTGCCGGCCACAGAAGCAGCCGAGCCACCAGACGAACCGCCGGCAACACGTTCGTGATCATGAGGATTTTTAGTAACACCAAAAGCAGAATTTTCTGTCGAACCTCCGCAGGCAAATTCATCCATGTTTGTACGGCCCAAAAAAATGGCGCTTTGATCAATAAGTTTTTGAGTCGCAGTCGCAGTATAGGTAGCTTTATAATTTTCCAAAATCTTAGAAGCACTACTTGCCTTTCGACCTTTTATCAAAATATTGTCCTTAACAGAAAGAGGTATACCAGTAAGAAGATCGGACATTTTCTCATCAATCCTCTTTTGCGCGATTTCAGCTTGCTTCAACACGTCATCATAAACTTCTAGATAGGCGTTGAGGTCCTTATTTTTATTCTCTATGTTTTTTAAATAAAACTCTGCGAGCTCCTTTGCGCTCAACTGTTTTGAGTCTAATAATTCCCGCGCTTTTTTTATTGTCAGGTTTTTAAAATCCATAATTCTTAATTCATAATTCTTGATTCAGGATTTTTTTGACTTTTAGATAATCACCTTCTCTTTCAGGAAATTCGGCAGTCAACTCTTTTGAATAAGCCCCCGATTCAGTCGGCTCCACATCTTCCCTAAAAACGTTTTTTACAGCCCCAAACTCAACGCCCTCTTTGGCGTCACCAGCGATAGACTTGACCTGCCCCACATATTCGAGAATAGCATCTATCTCTCCTGCCAATTTTTCCGCCTCTTTCTCGTCTATCTCTATCCTGGCCAAATCAGCCAAATCTTTAATTGTCTCTTTAGAAATCATGGTTCAATATTGCTCACCATGACCCTAAATTAATTGAAGGGTCATGAAGTGATAATAGCCTTATTAAAGCATTTTTTCAAATTCAGATTCTGTCAAAATAGACACTTTCAACTCTACAGCTTTATCATACTTTGAGCCTGGGTTTTCTCCAGCCACAACATAGTCAGTTTCTTTAGAAACTGAACTCGAGATATCGCCTCCTAATGCCCGGATCTTTTCTTTAGCTTCATCACGAGTCATGTTTTGCAAAGTGCCAGTCAATACAAATGTTTTCCATTTCAACTTTCCTTCGTTCTTCGTAACTCGTTCTTCGTAACTCGTTCTTATCTTAACCTGCTTTAAAAGTCTTGATAGTAACTTTTGATTTTCTTTATCTCTGAACCAATCTACTATCGACTGTGCAACAATTGGGCCAATTCCGTCTATTTTTTCTAAATCTTCTTTTGAAGTCGTCTGTAATTCGGAAATATTTTTAAATTTTTCGGCAAGAAGATAGGCTGTCTCTTCGCCCACCTGCGGAATTGACAAAGAAATAATAAATTTGGGTAGAGAAATATTTCTGGCTTTTTCTATTGCTTCAAGTAAATTGTCCACTGACTTTTCTGCGAATCTTGGAAGTTCGAGTAAATCACCTTTTTTTAAAGTGAAAATGTCCTCATATCCGGCCACTAAGTTGGCCGAGATCAGAGCGTCAACAACCTTCGGACCTAAGTGGTCAATATCAAATGCGGCCTTTGATACAAAATAATAGAGTCTGCGCTTTTTTTGCACGAAAGAGTTTTTATCTTTGCATCTCCATGCCGCTTCGCCGGGGATACGCTCTATATTACTCCCAATCCCGCCGCAATCTTGCACGTGCGTGGGCCAAACAAAAGGTTTTTCTTTGCCCGTTCGCATTTCGGTCAAAACTTTTACGATATCAGGGATGACGTCGCCGGCTTTTTGTAAAATGACAGTGTCTCCGACTCTGACATCAAGTCTTTTTATTTCGTCCTCGTTGTGAAGGGTCGCCCGAGAAACAGTAGAGCCGGCGACAGAAACAGGACGCAAATGAGCCACAGGGGTTAAAACCCCAGTTCTGCCCACCTGCAACACTATATCTTCAACTACCGTGGTCACTTGCTCGGCCGGAAACTTGAGAGCAATTCCAAAGCGTGGCGCTTTACCTGTGTACCCGAGCCTTTCTTGAAGTTTTTTTTCATTGACCTTTACCACCACGCCATCAATCAGATAGTCTTGGTTTTCTTTTTTGCTGTGCCATTCTTTCCAAAAATTTATTACTTCGTTTACATTTTTACACAACTTAAAATGCTTGTTTACCTTAAATCCAAGTTTCTGCAAGTATTGGAGTTCCTCAAATTGAGTTTCTGGAAAAAAATCAGGAAGGCTTTGTTGGTTTTGATCCTGCCCCTCTCTTGTTGTAAGAGAGGGGTTGGGGTGAGTTATCAGAGCCACATCATAAATAAAACTATCCAACCTTCTCTCCGCTACCAAACGCGGGTCAAGTTGACGCAAAGTGCCAGCAGCAAAATTGCGCGGATTTGCGTAAACCTCTTCTCCTTTTTCCTTTTGGATTTTATTTAATCTATCAAACTGCGTCTTTGGCAAAAAACACTCCCCTTCGACAATAATATTTATGTTTTGATTTAAATTTATAGGAACCGATTCTATAGTTCTTACATTTGCCGTCACATCTTCACCCACCCTCCCGTCACCTCTGGTGGCTGCAGTTTTTAACACTCCATTTTCGTATTCAAGGATTATTTTCAACCCATCTATTTTCAGTTCGCAAACATACTCAACATTTTCCAAGGTTAGTCCTTGGAAATTTTTTAGAAACCTTTTTACCCGCGTATCAAAAGCTTTTATATCTTCTTCACTAAATGCGTCATTAAAAGACCACTGAGCCACTTTATGCTCTACTTTTTTGAAAGATTTTAAGGGTTCCCCCGCCACCCTTTGTGTTGGCGAGTCAGCAGTTATAAGCTCTGGATACTCCGCCTCCAAATCAACCAGCTCTTTTTTTAAAGAATCTAGGGCCTCCGGCGAAATGTCGCTTTTATTTAAAACATGATATTCATAGCGATATTTTTCAATCGATTTTCGCAGTTTACCTATTCTTTCTTTTATGTGTTTTGAGATCATGGAAGTAGAATAACTCACCCTTCCCTCTCTTACAACAATAGAGGTTCCGGATCTCCCCATTGTTGTAAGGGGGGATTAAGGGGGTTATTAGTAGCTTATCTCCACACCTCTCTCCACCCTTCTAGGATTTGAGGTATCACATGTATTGTAACCACTAGACCTTATTTCTGTACTGTTACCAGAGATTCTCTCTACTTCAATGATTGCGCAAGTTCCATTTTGGAAATTAAGCTGAAATATACTGGTATCGTCATTGTCCTCTGCACATTCACCACCCAAACAATGAGGTTGAGGCGGGATAGTTGAAACATCGTTACTACCACCCAATTCGCTAGTTATGGTCTCCCCATTACAAACAAGATCAGTAGGAACAAAGCCTGGAGGAATATCAAATGGACTATCATCTCTTGTATCCCAAAACAGCGCGCACTCTGCACCAGAGTCGGCAGCCGAGAAAGCGAGTTGAGACTCGCGAGCGACACCGGCAAACTGAGTGCTTTTCACAGCGATATTTACGACGACAAAACTAATGAAAAGGAGTACCGCCATTATGGTAACTGCGATAAACAAAGTTACTCCCCTTTGCTTTTCGTATCTCGTATTTCGTATCTCGTATTTCGTATTTTTATTCATGTTTATAGTAAATTAAAGAGATTAGTCTGCGTTTCGTATTCGTAATCTAAAATCCCCCTCTCCCAGGTAATACGGACAGTGATGGAAATTTCATCACTACTTAATTGTTCAATCTGCATTTCTCTTTTAAAATTTGTAGCAGTCCAATTAGAGCCTTCGTTGTGGCCATACAAAAGATAGTCATTACCAGCAGAATTTCCTGTTTGCTGTTTAAGATACGGGCAGGCGCCCCAGTCATCACCACAGGCAGACAAGTAGATTGGTGGATTGGCACCAAAGGCTCCGGTTATGTCGACCATGCAGGTAGCATCGATACAACCTTGAATAATGTTGAGCCAATTGGTAGGAATACCATTTGCATTTGCCAAGCGATTGGCGTCGCGCAAATTTCTCACAATTTCGATAGCTTCTTGAGCTAAGTAAAATGCTTTAACTTCATCCTTAGCCATACTAGTACTCATTAGCCCCTGTCGCACAGCGCTAAATGCTCCGGATATAGCGAGAGAAAGTATGAATATGGCGACAATAGATTCAAGAACAGTAAAGCCCCCACTTCGCTCTCGCTTTGCTCGAACTACGCGGGGCAAGCTCCATAATTTTGATATTTGAGATTTTATATTTGAATTAATTATCATAGATCTATTTGTCTTTGAGACATAACTGTTTGGATATTAAATTTTGACTGTTCTGTCGGCTGAGTCCCTACATATCCTGAAATAGAGGCCACAACATATGGTTGTCTATCATTACCAAATTCATTTCCGCCAAAAACGAAGAACTTCAGCTCTTCTATAACAGTATCGGGGGATGTGATCGGCTGCATATCGTTATCATCACAATCATCTTCCCCACTTGGAGTTTCTGATCTTCTTATTTCTCCGTTACAAAGCGCGTAAACGATAACATTGCCTCGAAACGAAACGGCTATAGCATCTTCTGGATTACTACAATCATTTGCTTCATCGAGATCAAAAGTGCCACCAGAATCTCCATCTATGCAATGATAATTTGAACCGAAACGAACTGTTCGCACCATATTTTCTAAGCTTAAGTTTAAATTGTCGACCACAGTCTTTGACGACTCACTTCTGTTGTTTGCATCAAAAATAGTTATGACTGCTCCGAGTGCCATGGAAGCTATTAGCGAAAACAAACCTACCGCTATAATCATTTCAATCAAGGTAAAACCTCCTCTTTTTTCGTATCTCTTATTTCGTATTTCGTATCTCGTCTTCATATTTTTTATTGAACTGAAATTTGACCATTTGCTTCGATTGTTACTACAGATTCATTTCCTTGAGGAGAGCTCAGATAAATGGTAGCGGGGGGACTAAAACCATTGGCATCGGTACAACTACCACTTCCTCCGCATGCCTGGTTTCTTAAAAATTTCATTGTAGCTTTAGGGTTAGGACGGAGGAATGTTATATCTAATTTATCTAAATTATTAAGAGGAGAACAAGTTTCAGTACCATTGCGTATCCCGCAAACTTTCTCTACAAAAACTCCTCTAGTAAGTGGCTTACTCTCGGATACAATTTCCTCATTTTGAGAATTTACATTCAACTTTTGGTTACCATCTCTATCTACAAAAAATAATAAATTTTTATTAGAACTGGTAATTGAGTCGACCCTAACTCCATACCCAACATTAAACCTATTGCTGTTTGAACCAGCGACATCTTCCCTCACTCCCAAACTCCAGATCTGCGCTTGGCGTATCATCAAAGAAA
>CAZRKB010000020.1:0-8741 GCA_964601125.1 uncultured Candidatus Saccharibacteria bacterium | reverse complement strand
GATAAGGACCACCTTCCAAAAGATAGGGTGGTGGGGTACCAACGACGGTAAATATCATTCCTGCTGTCCGATAAGGACCACCTTCCAAATAGGTGGTTTTTTTCTTAACCAATATCTGGAAGATCAACAGGCGGCAATTCAAACCCCACTTTTTCTCCAGTCAGCTTTATTATATCTTTGTCTATTTTACCGAGTTCTTTATTTGAATTTGTATAGTGATTTACTACCGTAGAAAGAGAGGTACCGAGTTTAGAGTGATATTCGTCGTATCTTTTTAGGTGCTCTCCGAGTTTAACTACGTTTACGATAATGTCTTTTGCTTTTTCTTCTATTTTCATTGCGTTTAAACCCTGCAAAACAGTTTGCAAATAAGCCAAGAAACTGGTAGGAGACACTATGATCACTTTATACTTTGCCGCAGCTCTTTGAATTAAATTTTCTTCTGATGCTCCTACCCTGCCCAATATGAGGTCGTAATAGATTGCTTCGTGAGGAATAAACATGAAAGCAAAGTCCATGGTATCTTGCTGGGGTTGTATATATTTTGAAGTTTCTAAAATCCTGTTTTTTAAATCATTCTCAAATGTCTTTTGTAGCTTTGCCTTTTCTGCCGGATCTTTTTCTTCTACCAACCTGTTGTAATTTTCGAGTGAAAACTTGGAGTCGATCGGGATAATTTTGTCTTTCACAAAAACCACTGCATCAACAATGCTGCCGTCTTTAAACGGGTATTGAGTTTGGTAGCTTCCAGTCGGGAGTACATTTTTGAGTAAAGTCTCTAGGTAATATTCGCCTAAAATCCCGCGTTGCTTTGGGTTTCTTAAAATGTCTTGAAGGTTTTGGAGTTGTTCGGCGAAACCCTCGACTCGTCTACCTGTATCTTTGACATGGGCAAGCTCCTCGGTGATATCTTTAATCAGTCTTTGGGATTCGCCAAACTGCCTGTGGAGCGACTCGTGGACTATTTTTGAAGACTCCCCTAGTCTCTCATCAACAGTCCTGGAAAGATTGTTCATTTGCTCCAAAAGAAGCCTAAGGCCTGTATCATCCTGCTTTTCTGGTGTTTCCTTTTTACGCAGCAACGCGAAAATGGCTACCACCAAGCCAACTCCAAGAATAATGGTGAGTATATTTTGCATGAGTAAATTATACATCACTTTTCCCCTCTCCTAAATCTAGGAGAGGGGCTAGGGGTGAGGTATAATGTTCTTATGCAAGAAAAAATACAATCTGAAATGGTTGCGGCGATGAAAGCTCGCGATGGGGTACGGCTCACCACTCTTCGTGGAGTTTTAGCTAGCTTTACTAACGAAGCGGTCGCTAAAGGTAAAACCCCAAAAGACAAGCTTGGTGACGACGAAGCTCTTGCGGTCATCAGAAGACTAGTTAAACAAAGAAAAGACTCTATTGAGCAATTCCAAAAGGGTGGTAGGCAGGATTTGGCGGATAACGAGGCGGCAGAGCTTAAAGTGCTTGAAGAATTCCTCCCCGCTCAAATGAGTGAGGAAAAAGTTAAGGAGATTGTGAGATTAAAAATTGAAGAATTAAAAATTACAGACAAAAGCAAAATTGGAATTTTAATTGGAGCTGTAATGAAAGAAATAAAGGGGGAGGCGGATGGAGCTACGGTCAAAAAAGTGGTTGAAGAAGTTTTGGGTTAAACTAGCTAAAAACGTTTCTTTCAAAAAGTCCTCGGGTCTCCTTCGCTCCGCTCGGCCAGACTTTTCTCTAGAAAGTTTTTAGCTAGTTTTTTATAACTCTTGCGATTTTTTCTGCTATCCCCTCTTCAAAAGGCTCCGGGATTATTTTTTCTGGTGTAGGGTTTGGAACCAGGTTTGCAAGAGTTTCTGCTGCTTTGACGAACATACGCGGTTCGAATTGTTTTATTTTGTTATCAAGAGCACCACGGAAAAGCCCAGGGAAAGCGAGAGCGTTGTTAACCTGGTTTGGAAAGTCAGAACGACCGGTGGCTACCACGAGTGCTCCTGCGACCTTTGCCTCCTCCACGCTTATCTCCGGCTCTGGGTTTGCCAAGGCAAAAATGATCGGGTCTTTTACCATGCTCCGCACCATTTCCTCGGTTACAAGCTTTGCCTTGCTTACTCCGATGAAAATATCCGCCCCTTTTATTATTTCCGAGAGATCGCCACTTTTACCTTCTTTGTTTGTATTCTCTGCAAGCTCTTTTTTTATTCCATCTAAACCTTCTCGCCCCTCATAAATCGCGCCCTTAGAATCGGCCATCATTATATTTTCAAAACCGTATTCCAAAAGAATTTTAGTGATGGCTACACCAGCAGCACCAGCTCCATTGACTACGATTTTTACACTTTCTTTTGATCCCCCGCGCAATTTCAAAGCATTGAGTAGTCCCGCAAGCACTACAACAGCCGTACCATGTTGATCGTCGTGCATTATGGGAATATCAGCTTCCTTTCTGAGCCTTTCTTCAATCTCAAAACACCTGGGGGCGGAAATATCTTCGAGATTTATCGCGCCAAAAACAGGAGTAATCGCCTTTACGATCTTTATAATATCTTCCGTATCTTGCGTATTTAAGCAAATGGGAAATGCGTCTATACCAGCAAACTTTTTAAAAAGCGCCGCTTTACCTTCCATGACTGGGATTGCCGCTTTTGCCCCCAAGTTTCCGAGGCCTAAAATAGCGCTCCCATCGCTTACGACCGCCACCATATTGCCTTTACCTGTGTATTCAAAAACAGTTTCTGGTTCGGCGCCTATTTGCCTGCTTGCTTCTGCTACCCCCGGAGAATATGCGAGAGAGAGGTCTTCTTTTGTATCAAGAGACATTTTTAATTCCACGCTAATCTTGCCTTTATGCTTTTTGTGCAGTTCTAAAGATTTCTTATAAATATCATCCATAGGCTGTTCATGATACTATAGTGTGTGTTAGCATTTCAAACCAGGAGAACATTTTATGAAGAAACTTGAAGAGAAAACAGTGATGGTGTGGGGCGGATCTGGGGGTACTGGATTCCCCATGGCAAAGACTTTTTTAGAAGCGGGAGCGAAAGTGGTGATAATCGGGAGAAATCTTGAAAAACTCACTTCTGCTCAGGCCAAGCTCGGGTTTGAAAACACTTTTGCCGTGCAAGCCGATGCTTCGGTACAGGCTGATGTTGAGGGGGCTTTTAGAGAAACCGAAGTTGAATTTGGCACGCCGGATATCGTCGTGGCCATCGTTGGTGGAGCCAAGGATTGGGAGAGGAATTTCCCTGGCGATGAGCCAGAGCAACTAAGAGCTTCTTTGGAACGTCTCAAGAAAGCTTTCGTCTTGCCGCTTAAAAACATTTTGGTGGTAACCAAAAAAGTTTTCGAGGAAAAAAAGGAGGGGTGGTTGGTTCATTTATCATCTCATGTAGTAGAAAAAAGTGAAAAAGTTCTTCCTGGAAATTGGGCCTATCGTAAGGCAAAATCTATCGCTGACGCCAATGTTGTAAACCTTCATGACAAGTATAAAAAAACAAAAATCAGGTTTACCAACCTGCGACCCGCAATCATCCTCACTGGAGCAAACAATATGTTATTGGACACTCCGGAAAAAAGAGCGGGGGCAGTGCAACCAGAAGCAATGGCACAGTGGATTATCGATAACTTCGAAAATCCGAACGTGCCGAGCGCCAAGCTTTTTGATAGCGACGTCGTGGTATGACGTCGCTTTTCGTCTCTAAAATTTTAGAGAATCTTCAATTTTAAAATCGCCCACTCTTGTACGTTTGATCGAAAAAGTCGTAGCGCCAACACCCAAACTTGCTCCGATATCATTTACAATACTACGAATATATGTACCAGAAGAAACTCTGGCAAAAAAACGGCCTAGAAACCTTTTTTCTTTGATTTTCTTATCTGCCAATAGCGCTTCTCGCCACAATGTTAAGATCTCATTTTGCCTAAAGTTGCCATTCACTCTTGAGATATCCATGAGCAAACGACCAAAAAGTTCTTTACTAGAAAAAGTATCCATACCTTGAAATTGCATGTCGTAAATATTGATTTTTTTGATTTCGTTCAAATTTTTTCCTGTAGCAATATTTTTGGAAGAATAAAGTGGGTATTTTTGTTCTCTCTCACCTTGGTATAATCTCGCAATTTTAATCAAATCAATTTCTGGCAAATCTTCTAATTTTTCTACTTTCACAATTTTCCCCATCACATCGTAGGTATCAGTAGCAAAACCAAAAATAGCCGTAAATTCATATTCCTTATCTAAACCAAAATATCTCTCTCTATTTTCTTGTTTTGTGTCCTCCCCCGTGCCAACCAAAAGCACACCTAGGGCGAGCGGGTCAAGCCTACCCAAATAAGTCATGCTCTCATCTTTAAGCTCTGGTCTTTTTTCCCTAAACCTCTCCAGACACTCAAGTGGTGTCTCTCCTCGATTTTTATACAAATTGAAAATCATATCCCCAAACTCTTCTTTAAATATTTTCCAGTATAAGAATTTTTATTGTTGGCTACCTGTTCGGGAGTGCCTTTGGCGACCACTCTCCCACCGCCTTCCCCACCTTCGGGTCCAATGTCGATAATGTAGTCCGAAGATTTTATGACGTCCATATTGTGCTCAATAACAAGAACGGTATTCCCCTTATCAACCAATTTTTGCAAAATACCAATCAAGCGCTTCACATCATCATAGTGAAGTCCGATAGTTGGTTCATCTAAAATGTAAATTGTTTTTTGGATGTGTGGGCGGTAGAGTTCGCTCGATATTTTTACTCTCTGAGCTTCGCCACCAGAGAGAGTTGTAGCGCTCTGTCCAAGCTCAAGGTAACCTAGACCCACATCATCCATTGTCTTAAGTCGATCATAAATCGCCGGAATATCTTCAAAAAATTTGAGAGCTTCTTCGACTGTCATTTTTAAAACCTCATAAATATTTTTCTTTTTGTATTTTATTTCTAGAGTATCTTTCATAAACCTCTTGCCTCCGCAAACATCACAGGGTACGTAAACGGTCGGCAAAAAGTGCATCTCTACCGCTATCTCGCCGTTACCTTCACAAGTTTCGCACCTGCCACCAGCACGATTAAAAGAGAACCTCCCTGGCCCCCAGCCGCGTACCCTGGCTTCAGCCGTCTCGGCAAAAAGTTCTCTTATAAAACTCCAAGCCCCAGTATAAGTAGCGGGGTTTGAGCGTGGAGTCCTACCTATTGGAGACTGATCGATCAAAATACTTCGGCCCAAATATTCAGTGCCCGAAAAAGAGGTGCAGTTGTGTGTTTCGTTACTCCTATATTTCCTTTCAAATCTCGTTTGTAGATTTTTGTACAAAATTTCATAAACAAATGATGATTTACCGCTCCCCGATACCCCAGTAACACACAAAAATCTCCCCAGTGGAACATCTATATCCATATTTTTTATGTTGAAAACATTGCCACCTCGTACCTTGAGACTCCCCTTGTCTTGCTCACGCCTTTCATCTGGTACTTCCACAAAATCTTCTCCTCGTAAGTACGATAGCGTCCTTGAGCCACTTTTATTTTGCTTTGCGGTTATAAGCTCATCAATAAATCCAGAAACGACCACTTCACCTCCGTGTACACCAGCACCTGGGCCGATATCTACAATGTAATCAGATGCAAATATTGTATCTTCGTCATGTTCTACCACTAAAATGGTGTTGCCCATGTCACGCAGATCGATCAGAGTTTTTATCAGCCTCTCATTGTCTCTAGAGTGTAGACCAATGGTCGGTTCATCAAGTACATAAAGTGCGCCGACAAGCCCGCTCCCCAACTGGCTTGCGAGTCTTATGCGCTGGGCTTCGCCACCCGAAAGAGTATGTGCTCGCCTATTTAAAGAGAGATACTCGATGCCGACGTTTAGCATAAATTTAAGTCGAGACTCTATTTCTTTCAAGATAACTTTGGAAATATTTTTTTCTCTTTCGGTTAGTTTTAATTCACCTAAAAAAATATAGGCTTTTTCGATGGACATTTCAACAAAATCAACCACGTTGGCAGACCCAATTTTTACATTCAACGCTTCGGCTCTAAGTCTTTTGCCACTGCAAACTGGGCATACTTCGTCACCAAAAAGATGTTTTGTGCCAAGCCCGTTACATTCCGGACATGCACCGTAAGGTGAGTTAAAAGAAAAGAGGCGGGGTTCGATTTCAGGATATGAATAACCATCGTTCGGACAGGAAAATTTGTTTGACATTATAAACCTTTCTCCCTCTTCACTTTTTGGCGACATATCTCTAAAACCGATCTCGACAAGACCGTCGGCCTCGGAAATCGCTCTTTCTAAAGATTCTGAAAATCTTTCTTCAGCATTTTTTTTATCTGTTTCAAAATCCAACACATTGATAGAGTCAACCAGCGCTGAAATATCGTGGCGTTTATTTTTTGAAAGCTCAATTCGTTCCCGCAAACTTACTCTTTTACCATCAATCAACGCCTCGCTAAAACCTTTACCTAAAAGGTCGTATAAAAGCTGGTAATATTCACCCTTTCTTCCTCGCACTACAGGAGCAAAAAGTTCAAGATACGTCGGGAAGGGCAAAGAAGTCTTCGAGGATTTTTTTACCGTCTTTACTTTTTCTAAAATAAAATTTTTTATTTCATCATTTGAAAGTTTCCTTATCTCTTCCCCACAAACCAGACAGTGGGGTCTGCCAATGCGAGCAAAAAGGACCCTAAGATAGTCATAAATTTCTGTGATTGTAGCCACAGTAGAACGAGGATTATTCGATCGAGACTTTTGATCTATCGAAATAGCCGGAGAAAGACCTATGATTTCATCTACATCGGGCTTTTGCATTTGACGCAAAAACTGACGCGCATAAGAAGATAGAGACTCGACATATCTCCTCTGCCCTTCAGCAAAAATAGTGTCAAAAGCAAGCGACGATTTACCGCTTCCCGAAAGTCCGGTAAAAACGGTCATTTTGTTGCGAGGCATTTCAACCGTAATATTTTTAAGGTTGTGAGTTCTCGCCCCTTTGACTATTATTTTTTCATCTAGCTGCTTCTCTTTTTTATTGCTCATGATACGACCCAAAACCCATGGGTTGGCCCATAGGGTCGGTAATAAACAGATTGTACCATAAAAATAAAATTTGTCTTGATTACAGAAACTTAATTTCATGAAGAAAATCACTCTTTTTTATAAAGAGTCTTTGGAATCTTCATGAAAGAGTTGTGAATTTGTTGTAGAACCATAAATTTCAGTTGATCTAGATAAATTTTAGTTGTTAAAATTTCATTAATGAAAAAAGCTCATTTGTCTAAATCGTTCTTGTTAATCGTATTATCATTATTCTTAATCCACCCAACCACACTTTTTGGATCAACTTATCTTTATAACTTCGATGTTGGCGGTCTCCTACCTGAAGCAGGGACATTGTCTCAGAGCTGGAGTCCGTACTGGTGGGTTAACTCGGGTGCGTATTTGAAAATAAAAGATGGCAGAGGTTCAACTGTTTCGGGTTCTCTTGCCAGTTCTGATCTTTGGTATAGCTTGTACGCAAAAAGTAATCCCTATGACACAGATAACGGTCTTCATCCTCAAAATATCTTTCGTCTACTCACAAAATCAAAGTGGAGAAACTTTCGACAAGAAGCCTATTTTGTCATAAAGGAGGATAATTTAAGTCAGAGCTCGAATAGAAATCAATCAAACGGACTCTTGCTTTTTAATCGATACCAGGATGGCGAGAACTTATATTATGTTGGAATAAGAGTAGATGGTTCTGCGATAATAAAGAAAAAGAAAAACGGTATATATTACACAATGGCAGAAACTAAAAATATCTACCCCGGTTCTTATGATAGAGATTTTACACCAAACCTCTTACCAAAAAACAAGTGGATAGGTTTGCGTAGTGAAATAATGAACAAAGAAAACGGCGCCGTGGAAATAAGACTATACTATAGATAAAAACTGGCAAGGAAAGTGGGTCCTTATCGCCAAAGCGGTAGATGATGGCGTTAAATACGGTGGCAGCGCTTTTGTAGAACAAGGTTATGCCGGCATAAGAACTGATTTTATGGATGTTGAATTTGAAAATTTCCGCCTTAGAGATATAGACACTTTTACTTTCTAGGATTATTAATTAATAGATATACTGTTGAGGAAAAAATTCACCTTGTTTTCACCGACTCAAAGTTAATCTTAAAGTAGAAACAGGAGGCTATTTTGAACAACAATTTTCATCTCGGACAAATTACCCGACACTACGAATTCAAATTGGAAACGGTGAAAGGTAGCCAGATCTTTTTTGCCAAAGACAAAGAAGAAGCGATTTACGAAGAAGCAAGAAAGCGTCTTGGACTAAAACGCATGAGTCGACAAAGATTTCGAAGTGCCGGCGGTATCAGTGTACTGAGGGTTTTGGGCGGAAACTTGCCCTTGAACACACAGGTCGTTTATCCCTAAACTAGCCACTCTCCCCAAAAGGTCGTTCCAACGAAAGCGCGGCCTTTTTTCATAGATATAATTTTATGTTATAGTGTGATCCACAAAAGGAGGAGTGCCTGAGTGGTTTAAAGGAACAGTCTTGAAAACTGTCGTATCCGAAAGGGTACCGTGAGTTCGAATCTCACCTCCTCCGCAAATCTAAAATATCCTTATTTTAAAGCGTTTTTTCGCTATTTATTTTTATTAAATTAGTTTGACTATTGACAATTTATGTGGTTTTGATATAATTAGCAAAGACTCCTAAATTCACCCCTGAATTAGGACACTCCTGTTAATGTTTTAATAATACCATT
>CAZRKB010000019.1:5105-9300 GCA_964601125.1 uncultured Candidatus Saccharibacteria bacterium | reverse complement strand
TTGCCCATGGTGACGCCGTAAATGACGCTGGCGCGCGACATTGTTTCTCTGTTATGGGTTATAAGGATGAGTTGAGATGTTTTGGCCAAGCTCTCGATCATATCGCCATATTTTTTAGAATTAGCTTCGTCGAGTGCGGCATCGGTCTCATCTAAGATTATAAAAGGAGGTGGATTGACGCTAGATACAGCAAACAAAAGAGCGATCGAGGTAAGAGCCCTCTCCCCACCCGATAACATCTCAAGACTTTTTATTCTCTTTTTGGGTAGAGATACAGAAATGTCTATCCCCTCTTGAATTTTTTCATCTTCTGGGTTCATTTCTGAGATGTCGGTGAACTCGGCCGAATTAATTTCACTGGCCTCGCTCAAGTTTAAGGAATCTCTTGATCTTTTAATTTTCAATTTTTCTATTTTTAATTCTGCTGTTCCGCCGCCAAACATTATTTCAAAATATTTTTGGAAATCTTTGTTGATTTTCTCTACACCTTCTTTAAAATCGCTATCCAACTTTTCGAGTAAATCTTTGATTAAAATTTCCAAAGAATCTTTAGATTTGTGTAGGTCGTCAAGTTCTTTTGCCAAAAAGGCGTCTCTTTCTGATGTTTCTTTGTATTCTTTCAGTGTTTCCGATCCCCCACTTCCACCCAGCTCTTCGAGTCTTATCTTCATTTTTTCAAGCTCACGTCTTTTTTCTTCCCTTTCTTTTTCATAATTATCAAATTCAATATTTTCTAGGGGCTCGTTCTCGAAACCAAGAATTGATGCACCCAGTAACACTCCAGCCTCCTGAACCTCTCTCTTCCAATCATCTTCTATTGAGTGGAGACTTCTTTCGTTTGATTCGATTACACCAAGTTTTAACCTTACCTCAGTTTCTTCTGCGGAAATTTTAAATATGGCCTTCTCTGCTTCCCTTCCCGAATCCTTGTCTTTTTCTATCGTTATTTTTATATGTTCATATTTTGTCGAAAGTTCTCGCAAAGAAATACCAGCTTCCTCTATCTTTTCATCAATTTCTATTTTTTTGTTTTTTAAATCATCATTTTTTTCTCTCAATTCATCTGAATATTTACTATCAAACTTACTTTTATGTTTTAAAATAAAATCACGAATTTTTTCAAAAATTTTTATAACTTCGGTGAAGTTGCTTATTTCTCTTTCAAGATCCTCTACTTCTTTTAGGTTTACGGTTTTATTTTCTTCAGATCTTTGATCTAGTTCCACCTTTTCAATATTTCTTTGGTTTGCGTTTATTTCACCCTCCAACTTTCCAGATTCTCTGTACAAGAAATCTCTTTTTTCTCTCTCTGTTTTAATCTTATCTTCTATTTCCAAAAGTTCACTACTTTTTTCGTCTCTTCCCAGAGAATTCTCCAAAGTTTTTTTGGCTTCTTCCATTTCTTTTTCGAGTTTTTGTAAAGCTTCTTCGAGCGGTCTTTTTTCTTTTGTTAAAGTATCTTTTTTCCAGTCGATAAAAATCATCTCTTGCTTCAAATATTTTTTGGCTATATCTGCAAGCTTGCTTCTCAACTCCTCAGCTTTCTCTACTTTTTCTACCTGTTTTTTTAGAAATTTAAGATGCGGGGCAACTTCCCTTCTCAGGGATTCTACTTGTTTTATATTTTCTTCCGTTTTAAGAAGCTTTCTTTCACTTTCCTCTCTCTTGTATTGATAAACTTTTAAGCCGAGGGCGTCTTCTATCATTTCTCTCCGTTCTTTACTGTTTGCGCTAAGTATTCTATCTGCTTCACCTTGGGATATTATGTGATGCCCAGAGCTCCCTATGTGTGCTCGAGCCAATATTTCAAAAATATCCTTGAGTCTAACTTGGCTTCCGTTTAAATAATATTCATTGCCCCCGTCTCGATTCACTACTCTTTCTATGGAAATTTCTTCAAAGTCTAAACCAAGAACGTTATTTTTATTTTCCAAAACTATCTTTACTTGAGCCCGGTTTGCTCTCGCCACTTCATTTGAGCCGTTCCATAAAAGGTCCTCACCCTTTTTACCTCGCATGGACTTTATCGATTGTTCTCCTAGAGCAAACCTAAAAGCTTCGGCAACGTTACTTTTGCCACTACCGTTAGGCCCCACTATTGCTGTGATTTGTGATTTAAATTGAAGTTCGGTTTTCTTTGCAAAACTTTTGAATCCCGATAGTTCGAGCGACTTGAGCATGCGATTATTCTATCACACTTACCACCCCCTCTCTTTTAGTGCTATGCGAGCCGCCGATTGCTCGGCGTCCTGTTTGGAGTCGCCTTCGCCCTCGGCCACTTTTTGCTCTCCTAGGAAAACACCGACGGTAAACTTTTTGTCATGATCGGGCCCAGTTTCTTTTATTGTTTTGTATGAAGGAGTGAGACCAACCAAATCCTGGGCTCTTTCTTGAAATTTACTTTTGGCATCAACCCAAAGTTCTTCCTCAACTATTTTTTTAGTAAGAGGTGCGATGTGTGTTTCTATAAAATTTTTGGCTATCTCATATCCTTGGTCTAAGTAAATTGCTCCGATAACTGCCTCCAAAGCATTGGCCAGGATGTATTGACGAGCCCTGCCCGTATCTCGAGCCTCGCCTCTTGAGAGTAGCATGAAGCTGTTCATCTCAAGCTTTTTTGCTATGTCGGCGCAAGTCTGAGCATTTACCAGCGCGCTCCTTATCGAGGTCAAGTCGCCCTCGTTCTTGTTTTTATATTCATCGTAAAGATAGCGGGTGATTACAAGCTCCAAGACTGCGTCGCCTAAAAACTCCAGTCTCTCATTGTGCCCACCTTTTGCTCCCCTATTTTCATTCAGAAATGAGCGGTGAGTAAAAGCTTGTTTAAGCAAGCTCTTGTCTTTAAAATCGATGCCTACCAACTCTTCAAATCCTTTCAAATCCCTCTCTTGCATATCTTTCAATTTTTATTTTTCTAACTTTTAACTAGTATGTTTATTGCCTTGGTGACGATGGGTAAAATGTCGTTGTAGAAATTTAAATCCAGGATGTCTGATAGCTTAAACCATTTTACGTCGTCGAGTCCGCCGGTTTTTTGTAAAGAGACATCTTGGTATTTGGTTTCGGCAAGATAGTATTCCACTCTTTTTTTGATTTTACCCTTTTCGGGGTCAAATGTGCCGTATTCGGTGTGGCCCAAATGTTCGCCAACTTCTATTTTTATCCCGAGTTCTTCTTTTACTGCTTTTTTTAGCTCGCTCTCGATTTTTTTTGAAGCATCTATATGACCTTTTGAAAGTGTCCAGTGCCCAAACACATCATGGACAAGACAGAGATAAATATCAGAATCTTTTCCTGCCTCGCCGGCGGGCGGGTTTGCATAAATAACTGCTCCAGCTAGAGCTTCGAGTGGGATTGGTTTGTTTTCCTTACTACTCTTATCATCTTTGCCTGGCTCACCCATTTCTTTGTACACAGCACCAAGTACGCCGTTTATAAACTTACCACTCGTTTCCCCCCCAAAAACTTTGCCGAGCTCGATAGCTTCATTTATAGCTACTTTTGGTGGTACCTGTTCTCGGTCAGAAAATAGCAGTTCGTAAAGTCCAAGTCGCAGAATATTGCGATCAAGGATAGCGATTTTTTCTATGGGCCAATCAGGAGCAGCTTTGGCGATTATTTCGTCCAAATCTTTTTGTTTGGAGACCACCCCTTTTAAAAGATTTTTAACAAAAATATCTGAAGACATACCGGGAGCAAATTCTTCCATGTCTCGAGCCAATATCTCTTCTGGTTCAGTTTTTTTGCCGCTAAAATCCCACTCATATAGAGCTTGGAGAGCCGTTTGTCTTGCGAGGTGCCTGTTTGCCATAAAGAACTTGAATTAAGAATCAAGAATTATGAATCATGGTAAGAATTATATCAGAATTTTGGATTTCAAGTCCATAATTCTTAATTCATGCTTCAGAACTCTTTTATTTTCCGGTAGCTCGAGCTTTGGCCTTTTTCTCTTTCTTCTCGATTTTAGAATGCACATCTAAAGCTTGTTTGCCTTTATACTTTCCGCAAACGGTGCAAACAATGTGAGGCAATTTGGGTGAGCCGCACTCTTTGCATAGAGCCAAAGAAGTGGGCTTAAGAGCATGATGGCTCCTAGTGTTGCCTCGCTGGCTTCTTGTATGTCGCATTCTTACTACCATAAATTTAAGTATAACCTATCTGTATAAAAAGAGCAACCCCGCTTTATGGGCGGGGT
>CAZRKB010000019.1:0-5005 GCA_964601125.1 uncultured Candidatus Saccharibacteria bacterium | reverse complement strand
TCAATTTTTTGCAAAATGAGATGCGGTGGAGGGGGGAAGGGCCATGTTTTTGGATAAGTTGGCGGTGTGAAGTGGTTCCATAGCCTTTATGGATTTCAAAACCATAAGCGGGGTATTTTTTGGCCAAACGGCACATGAGTTTGTCGCGTGAGACTTTGGCCACTATTGATGCGCAGGCGATAAAAACATCTTTAGCATCCCCGCCCACTATCGTTTTCTGATTTTTAAATTTCTCTGGAGCTTTAAGGAGTCCATCGAGTCTAATGTGGATTTTTTCTTCCTCCCCTCTCCTAAAACTAGGAGAGGGGTTGGGGGTGAGGTTTTTTAGACACTTTTTTATGCCCTCTTTTAATGCTTCTGTAATCCCTTTTTTATCTATCACTTTATTTGAAATATGCGAAACAGAGAAATTAATTTTATGATCCTTTTTTAATTCCAAAAATTTTTTATAAATCTCTTCTCTTTTTTTCTCACTCAGCTTTTTTGAATCTCGCAATTTATTTTCAAAAATATTTTTCAAAATCCATTTTCCTACTTTTTCCTCAGCTCCAAAAACTCCGACCGTTACCGGACCCGCAAGTGGTCCTCTCCCCGCCTCATCTATGCCGATTATTAATTTCATATTTTTATTCTATTATAACTCACCCCCGCCCCTCTCTTACAACAAGAGAGGGGTCGAAGACCCATACATAAAATCCCTCTTAAAGTAAGAGGGATTTAGGGAGTTATTTTGTGTTAAGATGCATGCATGAAATTCACTCACCTACACACCCACTCTCACTACTCCTTGCTTCAAGCTCTTCCAAAGATACCGGAGCTTGTAGAAGCGGCCAAAAATGCAGGCATGGATGCACTTGCTCTAACTGATAATGGCAACATGTATGGAGCAATTGAGTTTTATAAGGAATGTAAAAAGGCTGGTATAAAACCAATCATAGGAGTCGATACTTATCTTGCCAGCAGGACTCGGCATGATAAGCAGGCCGGTGTAGACAAAGAAAGATATCGGTTAATTTTGCTCGCCAAAGACGAAATTGGTTATAAAAATTTGTTAAAAATCGTTACGGCTTCTTATCTCGAAGGATTTTACTACAAACCTAGAATTGATTTTGAAATTTTAGAAAAATATGCGCAAGGCTTAATCGCTATCTCTTCTTCTTGGACTGGAGATATTTCTACATACTTGCGTGGCGGTAATGAAGAAAAGCTTAAAGAGGTTCTTGAGTTTTACAAAAAAACTTTTGGAGAAAATTTTTATATTGAAATTACCAAACATCCAGAAATGGTGGGTCACGACGAACATATGAAAAAGCTCTTAAAATTTGCCAAAGAAACCAGTGTCTCGGCCCTGGCTTCTCACGATGTTTATTATATAAACAGAGAAGATGCTTCAGCCAAAGATACTCTTATGGCAGTCATGCAAGGAGCTCCTGCCAGAGAAACGAAAGATAACTGGAATGATGAAGAAGAAAATTTCTCTTTTATTTCTCAAGAAGAGGTCGTTGAAAGATTTAAGGACGAGGAAGAGCTTATTTTCAATAATCAAAAAGTAGCAAGTCTGTGCAATTTGGAGCTTGAACTGGGCAAATGGGTTTTCCCTCTTCTCCAAATAGAGTCAGGCAAGACGGCAGATGAGGAGCTAAGGGATCTGGCTTTCGCTGGTATAAAAAAAAGAGGTCTAGAAGAGAGAGAAGAAGTGGTGGGCAGACTAGAGTACGAGCTCGGTATAATCAAAACAAAAGGCTATTCCCCGTACTTTTTGGTTGTTGCTGATCTTTTAAAGTTCGCTCGTGAAAATGGAATCCTTTCTAACATTAGAGGCTCGGTTTCCGGTTCTCTCGTCACCTTTACTGCCGGTATAACAAACATAAATCCGCTCGAATATGAAATACCATTCGAGAGATTTTTAAATCCGGACAGACCATCTGCTCCTGATATTGATATGGACTTTGCCGATGAGAGAAGAGATGAAATTTTAGATTATGCCAGAAAGAAATATGGCGAAGAAAAAGTGGCGCAAATAGGCACCTTCGGAACAATGATGGCGCGTGGTAGTGTACGCGATACTGCGAGGGCTCTCGGTTTTGCTTATGCCGTGGGAGATAAAATCGCCAAGCTGATACCCATGGGGTCTCAAGGCTTCCCTATGAGTATTGATAGAGCGATCGAGATGACTCCAGAATTAGCTGAGCTCTATAAGACCGATGAAGATGCAAAACGCATCATTGACATGGCAAAAAAGATCGAAGGGTGTGCTCGTCACATCTCTATTCATGCGGCTGGTGTCGTCATATCTCCCACTGAACTTACTGACTTTACAGCGCTTCAGTATGATCCTAAAGGCGAAAACAAAGTCATTACTCAGTATGACATGTATAGTATCGAAGAGGCCGGACTTTTGAAATTTGATTTCTTGGGTCTGAAAAATCTTTCTATAATTTCTAAAACTGTTGATTTGGTGAAAAAAATGAGAGGCATCGAAATAGATGTCCAAAATATACCAATTGACGACAAAAAAACTTTCGAGATGCTTGCGCGCGGAGAGACCGAAGATACTTTCCAGCTTAACGGTGACGGTATGACTCGTTTTCTTATCGACCTCAAACCTTCTACTATTCACGACATCAACGCTATGGTGGCGCTATACCGGCCGGGACCGATGCAATTTATCCCTGACTATATAGAACGAAGACATAATCCGGAAAAAATTTCTTACCTCGATCCCGCTCTCGAACCGATCCTTAAAAAAACTTACGGTATTTTGGTCTACCAAGACGACTTGCTTATCATGGCGCATGATTTGGCTGGATATACTTGGGGCGAGGTGGATAAATTTAGGAAAGCCGTAGGTAAAAAAATACCGGCTGAGATGGCGGAGCAAAAGCAAAAATTTATAAAAGGATGCATAGATCATTCTCTCTGGACTAAACAAAAAGCTACAGAAATATGGAAATGGATTGAACCGTTTGCTGCTTATGGTTTCAACAAGGCGCACTCGGTTTCTTATGGGCGGGTGGCCTATCAAACCGCTTATCTCAAAGCTAATTTCCCAGGTGAATACATGCGAGCGGTGCTCTCGAGTGAATCTGGAGAGACTGAAAAAGTGGCGGTTTCTGTCGCTGAGTGTAAAAGGATTGGTCTTGAAGTCCTACCTCCTGATATAAACGAAAGCTTTTCTGACTTTACCTTGGTCCCGGGCTCTAACCCGGGAACCATACGCTTTGGACTCGCTACCATAAAAAATTTTGGTGAAGGCATAGCAGCGGTGATTACCAAAGAAAGAAAAGAAAATGGTCCATTTAAAAATTTGGAAGATTTTCTTTCGCGGATTCATGATCGCAACCTAAACAAAAAATCCATGGAAGCCTTGATTAAAAGTGGCTGTTTTGACAGATTTGGCGAAAGAGGTCAAATGCTGGCAAATATGGAAATTCTTCTGGAATATAACAAAGAGTCGGTTGTAAATGGGGATCAAAATTCTCTTTTTGGCGCACTAAGTGGTGGCCCAACACTTCTTCGTATGAATGAAGCTCCGCCCGCTTCTTCGACAGAAAGGCTTGCGTGGGAAAAGGAGCTTTTAGGTCTTTATATTTCTGGTCACCCACTTGACCAATTCAAAGAAAAATTAAAATCTCAATCTACAAATCTCAAAAATATAAAAGAAAAAACCAAAGAAGGAGAAATGGTGGTGGTCGGAGGTTTTATCGAGGAGCTCAGGCCGGTGATAACCAAATCAGGTGAACGCATGGCATTTATTAAACTAACAGATCTCACTGATTCTATCGAAGCAGTGGCTTTCCCCCGCACTTTAACCGAATTCAGCTCAATTTTAGCGCCTGATGAATGTATTGCTGTAAAAGCTCGTCTTTCTCTCCGCAACGGTGAGAAATCTCTCATTGTCGAAAAGGCGAAAAAACTTTAAAAACTAATCTCTCCCCTAAACTTGAAAGTTCTCAATAAACCAAAAATTAACGGCCGTTAAAAATTGGTCAATTGAATCTTCTATTTCAGATTAAAAATTGTTTTTAACCACTGATCATTTTCAATAGTATCAACTGTCATATAAATGATTTCACTTTTGATTTCCAAATATTTTTTAAGTAATTCAATAATATCTTGACAAGGATAAGGATAAACCCAAACACTTTGTTGTAATTGGATGAATCCAAGACCTCTGATTGTGATTCTTAAACGGTCTCTAATTCCCCTTCTTTCTTCAGCGATATCAAAGATAACGACTCTATATTTCTTGTCCCATTTTGGTGGTTTGTTCTGATTTAGACTCTCGAGCTCGTATTTCAAAATTAATTTTTTGCCTTTGCTGGTAACTTCTAGCTGTTCAGTGTTGCCTCGCAATGTTTTTCTCAGCAACCCCCTCTCAAGAAGTCTTTTAAGATATCGATTCATTTCATAATTTTTGATTTTCTGCCTTCTTTGCCCCAAAGGAGTGTATTTTAGTAGCTGGACTGCGTTACCTGCCATAGCAGCTACCGCCACAAATCCGAGTAAACCTACCGTTATCAAAATATCTTTACTAATAGAAACCATCTTTTCTTTAGTCTCTTTTTTCATATACCTATTGTACAAAATTTAACGGCCGTTAAAAAGTGAACAATCAAATCTTTTTCCATAAATTTCCATAAAGCCAAAAGTTGTAAATGAAAATGCTCCGCAGCCACCTGTGGGTGTGCGCGGAGCATATCTCAGTACCAATCAGTGAAAGTTACGGGCGTCGGGTCACTCTCTCTTGCCCAGGTTTTGTTTAAAAGGTAAAAATTCCCTACCCCGGTGCATAAAGTCCAAGAGCTAATACCTCCGAAATCCACCCCCTCCACGCTCCCAATGAAAATCTTGTTACCGCTGGTGGCTCGGAATTTTTTCCCGATAAGCTCCTCTGCGGAGCGCCCAAATCCTAAGGTCTGGAGCATTTGTTGCTCGGTCATCCGTTTCTGATTGATTCCCTTTTGAATTAGGACACTCGTAATACAATTGTTTGTATGACGAA
>CAZRKB010000018.1:0-9517 GCA_964601125.1 uncultured Candidatus Saccharibacteria bacterium | reverse complement strand
AAGATTCTTACATGGTTTTTCGTTCGATCAATCCTGAGAATTGTTTTTATAGTTATTTTTTATATAGTGGGATAAATTGTTCCGACTGCATATTTTCTGTGGATTGTGAACTTTGTTACGAATGTATAAACTGCGAGAAATGTTATAACGTGCGTTTCTCGCAAGAGAGCAAAGAATGTCGTGACTCGATGTTTTTATACGCCTGTAAAAATTGCTCAAATTGTGTTGGCTGTGTGAACCTGGTAAATCAGGAGTATTGTATCTTTAATGAGAGATATTCTAAGGAAGATTATTTTAAGAAGCTTGCAGAGTTGGGGTTAAGCACTAGTTCTGGTCTGTCCGAAATGGAAAAGGTCTTTGAAGAGTTTAGAAAAAAGTTCCCCCAGAGGGCTATAACCTCTCTGAAATCACAAGAAGTGTCTGGAAATTGGTTTTCAAATTCTAAAAATGTAAAAGGTTCGTATTTTGCTACCAACGTCAAAGATGGTAAATACCTGTTTTCTATAATAGACGCACAAGATTGCATGGATTATTATGCGTGGGGCGCCAGTGCTGAGCTTGTTTATGAATCAGAGAACTGTGGCATTAATTCTTCACGGCTTTATTTTTGTAACCAATGCTGGACTGGAGCATCGGATTTGTATTACTCTAATTCCTGTCCTGGGTCGCGCAATTGTCTTGGGTGTGTGGGCTTAAATAAAGGAGAATATTCAATTCTCAACAAACGGTACTCAAAAGAAGAATATGAAATACTCTTACCGAAAGTTATTGAACACATGAAAAATATGCTATACATAGACAACCAAGGGGCCGAGTATAAATTTGGTGAACACGTGCCAAGTTCGTTTTCTGATTTTGCTTATAATGAAACAGCTGCGGGGGACTTTTTCCCACTGGCGAAAGAGGACGCCTTAGCCAAAGGGTATCGATGGAAAGATAAAGAAAAGAAAAATTATACAACCACACTAAAGAGTGCAGATTTGCCAGAAACTATCACTGAAGTTGCCGATTCTATCTTAAAAGAAGTTATCGAATGTGGCGACAAGGACAATCCAAACTCCGTGGGGGCATATCGTATAACCGAAAACGAGCTTTCTTTTTATCGCAGGCTTGATTTACCTTTACCTAGAGTGTGCTTCGACGTCCGTCATACCAGGAGGCTTGCCAAAAGGCCACCCTTAAAAATCATAAAAAGAAATTGTTCAAAGTGTAGCTTAGAAGTTGAAACAGTCTATGATGAAAAATACTCGCCGATACTCTACTGTGAAAGGTGTTACCAGCAAGAAGTCTATTAAATTAAATATTCATTTCTTTAAATAATTTTTCTGATTCTTCGCTTGATATTTTTATTGGTTTAGATATTTTCCACATGACATCAAAGAGTGAAGATATCATATCTGCAAATTCCTTGCTTTCGATTATAAATCCAAAATTGTCTTTATGGGATGAAACAAAAGAAACTTTATTTTCGTAAATCCAGTACCCAGTTTGAAAATCTATTTCTTTTGGTGCGATTCTTATTTCTCTTAGAAACTTTCCACCAGTGCCCATGAATGGGTATGTTTTCACGTCAACTAATTGGCTTTGTGGCCAAATAGCATCAATATAAATTTCTCTACGAACCCTCTCCTTGTTAAATTCTTCAAAAAAATCTTCCCCTAGAGTTTTCAACATAAGTTTTGTTGGCCAATAGCACTTTCCTTTGATATTTCGATAAAGCAATAAATCTCTCGGGATATTCTTAATTTCCTCTTTGCCTTCAAAGATCTGAAAGCGTGGAACTGTATTTGTTTTTAAACCTTTTTGTGTTTCTATAAATATCTTCTGTAATGATTCTTTTGTGCTTGTAATCTCCTTTATTTTTTCATCAAAAATCAGATTTATTTTTTCTTGTGGTGCAATTGTGAATATTTTAATACCATCTTTTAGTGATTGTAGTATTAGTCCTTTTTCTTGTAGGTTCTTTAAATATAAGTAGAGTGATGGGCGGGGGAGTCCAGTCTTTTTCGCAATATTTCCAGCTGTTTGCGTTCCGCTTTCAATTAAAAAAAGAAATACTTTAGTTTCGTCTGCTTTAATTCCCAATAATGCAAGTTTCTTATCAATCATCTTTTTATTATAGTTTTTTAGTACTTGTTGTCAAACTTGTACAACACTACTTACAGATTCTTGTTTACATATACTATTTATGAAAATCTTGTTCAAATATGAAAAAATTTTTGTTTTCTCTGCTGGCATTGAGCTTACTTTTTAGTTCTGTCACAACCGCTCAAACTACTCCAAAATTCAAAATGAACGGTGGTGTTTTTCTTGGTTCCAACGGAACCACGACCCTTTTGGGGTTACCAGGGCCAAAAATTTCCTCATCTTTTGTTTTGGGTGAAAAACTAAATGTTGAAATTGGTTTTACTGGAATTCCAGGAGTCTTTTTTGAGAATAAAGATGTACGTCTCGGTCTTTCCTTAGGTCCAACAATTTCTTTTTCGAAAAAAGACAAAAAGACCAAAATTGTTTTTGGCTTAATGTTTTTTAAAACCAAAGTCTGGTATGCAATACCAGGAATAGGAGTAGTGTTTTAATCTTGAAAGGTAAAAATCGGCTAGGGCGCATCAGAGTGATGCGTCCTTTATATTTATAGTGCCTTCGCTATTTTCTCCGCGATTTCTTGCATTTCACCGGGGGCGTATCCACGCTTGCCGTGCCAGAGTTCAAAGCCATCATTTACATATCGAGGGATGACGTGTACGTGAGAATGGAACACCACTTGACCGGCGGCAGTGTCGTTGTTCATGGCCACGTTGACACCTTCGGCGCCAGTCTTTTTCAGGGCTTCACTTAAGTTTTTAACAGTTTTGATCATGTCGGCTATTATTTCGTAAGGGGTTTCGTAGATATTTTTAAAATGCCCTTTTGGAATCACTAAAGTGTGCCCAATGTTTACCGGGTTAATGTCCAAAAACGCTAGCACTGACTCGTCTTCATATATCTTTGTAGAGGGGACTGACCCTTCCACAATTTTACAAAAAATACATTCTATGTCTTTCATGCATCTATTATAGCAAACTATGCTTGCCTTGCCATAGCTTTTATAGCGATGACAGGGTAAAATTCAACCCATGGGAAAATTTCATGAGCTATTAAGACTAATTCTAGAAAGGCGTGGCATTAAAACTGAAAAAGAAGCAGATATTTTTCTCAATCCTGATTATACCCGTGATCTACATGATCCATTTCTCATGCGTGATATGGATAAAGCCTGTACTAGGATTCTAGAGGCCATGAGGGAGATGGAGAGGATAGTAATCTATGCGGATTATGACTGTGATGGCATACCGGGTGCGGTGATATTGCATGATTTATTTGAAAAAGTTGGGTATCAGAATTATGAAGTTTATATTCCACAGAGGAATTCTGAAGGATATGGGTTAAACACCGAGGCGATAGAAGAATTTAAGACTAAAAGTGTAAAACTAATTATTACAATAGACTTGGGTATTACAGCTGTTGAAGAAGTGGATTTAGCAAATTCTTATGGCATAGATGTTATTATAACTGACCACCACCTTCCGCATGATGTCTTGCCTAGTGCGTTTGCTATATTGAACCCTAAAACAGACAACTATCCTGAAAAAATGTTGTGTGGCGCAGGGGTGGTTTTTAAACTAGCACAAGGTTTTATAAAAAAAACCCAAGACATTTTCAAATTAAAAGACGGGGTAGAAAAATGGTTCCTAGATATGGCTGGCCTTGCCACGCTCTCTGATATGGTGCCCTTAGTGGGGGAGAACCGAGCCATAGCGTACTTCGGGATGAAGGTACTGCGTAAATCTCCGCGGCCAGGACTCCAAAGTTTACTGGCCAAAATGAACATTGAGCAGAAGTATCTTACTGAAGATGACGTGGGCTTCATGATAACGCCGAGGCTTAACGCCGCTTCGCGGATGGACGACCCAATGCGTGCATATGAATTGCTCTCAACTACGGATGAGAAAGAGGGCAGTGCTTTAGCGAGCCATTTGTCTAAAATAAATGACGATCGCAAGGCCATGGTAAAAAACATCATGCGGACGGTAAAAAAGGGCTTCGAGCAAAGGGTGCAAAGAGAGGTCATAGTGATAGGTAACCCCGAGTGGCGGGTAGGGGTGCTCGGCCTCGTGGCAGGGAAAGTGATGGATGAATACAAAAGGCCTGTGTTTGTCTGGGGTAAAGATGAGAATGATTTAATCAAAGGCTCCTGCCGGAGCGACGGATCGGTTTCGGTCGTGGAGCTCATGACCGAAACGAAAGAATCATTTTTGGATTTCGGTGGGCATGAACTGGCTGGGGGGTTTACAGTGCATGAAGAGAAAATTCATTTTCTAGAAGAAAGCCTTTCTACATCATTTCATAAAGTAAAAAGAGAAAAGATTGTTGGGGAAACTAATTTTGATGTAAAAGGCGATTTGAGTTTGGTCAGTATGAAGAATTATAAAGAATTTGAAAAGCTCGCGCCCTTTGGATTGGGTAATCCGAAACCAGTATTTCTGTTTGAAGGGGTGAAAGTGGTAAAGCTTAAAAAGTTCGGCAAAAATGGCTCAGGTGAGCATTTGGAATTAACTTTCGTAGATCAGAGTAACAACAAAGCAGTAGCAATTTCCTTTTTCTCCAATGAAGAGTCCTTCACCGCAGATATTTTCGAAGGGGCGTATGTGAACCTGCTTGCCACCTTTGACCTGTCTCGTTTCCGTGGACGCGAGGAGCTAAGGCTCAGAATTGTTGATATTTTTTAATTCGGCAAAGATGTTTTTCAGGTACGGAAATTTTATACTAAAAATTTCCTGAAGTGCTCGCGCCGTCGCACTCGCAACCCCTTCAAAACATCTTTGCCGAATATGATATACTTTTTGCAATGCAAAATAAAATCACAATTTACACAGACGGGGCGGCGAGGGGGAATCCGGGTCCATCGGGTTGGGGCGCCGTCATTTTCTTCGAAAATTCTGGCGACCCGAAGGGCGCGAAAGTGGTGGAGCTCGGTGGGCGGATGGACCACGCTACGAACAACATTATGGAGCTTACTGCGCCGATTGAGGCACTTACATACGTTGGTAAACACAAGTTCGATGGTCCGATTGAAATTTATTCTGATTCTAAATATGTGATAACCGGCATAAACGAGTGGATTCATAACTGGATTAAAAATGGTTGGCGCACTGCCGGTAAAAAGCCAGTCCTAAACCAGGAACTTTGGCAGGACCTTCATTCACTGAATGCTGAATTAAAACCCAAATGGCACTATGTAGCGGGGCACAGCGGACATGAGCACAACGAGCGGGCGGATGTGATAGCCACAAGTTTTGCCGACAATGAACCAGTTGAATTGGCCAAGTAAAGATTTCTTTTTCTATGTAATATGTTTTTTGGTCGTGCTATATGCTTTTTTCTTTGGCGGGGCAAATGTCGCACCACCGGAAGTTTTTGAAAATTTTGTCGAAGAGAAGGTAAGTATACAGGGAATAATAGTCGAGCCACCCGAGATGCGCGAGAAAAATCAGAGGTTTGTGCTAGAAGTTCGTGAAGACGAAGAAAAGACAAAGGTTTTGGTTAGTACTGGTTTTGAAAATGAGTTTGAGTATGGGGACCTAGTGCAAGTTCAAGGCAAGCTCGAAAGACCTGAAAATTTTCTCGGGGACAATGGCAAAGAATTTGATTACATCAATTATTTAAAAAAAGACGGTATATTCTACACAGTGAGTTTTGCAGATGTGGAGATAATTTCTCGGGGTCATGGTAGCGCTATAAAAAGAGCGCTTTTTTCTTTTAAAGATTCGCTTTTGGCTAAGATTGATTATGCAGTACCACAACCGGAATCATTATTACTCTCGGGGCTTATCCTGGGCGAGCGAGCGAATTTCCCCGAAGCGATGCGGGAGGAATTTATCCGTACCGGCACTATACACATCGTGGCGCTCTCGGGGTATAACATCACTATTGTTTCGGATTGGTTTCGGTCGATGCTTTCAGTATTTTCTCCGCTCGTGGCATTTTATGGCACCATTATTTCGATAATCCTCTTTGTCTTGATGACTGGCGCGAGCTCCACAGGAGTTCGGGCGGGGATAATGGCAGTGCTGGTAATCCTCGCCAAGCAAACTGGTCGGACGTACGATGCAGGAAGAGCGCTACTCCTAGCTGGAGTCATCATGATCCTCATAAACCCAATGATACTAATGCATGATGTGTCCTTTCAGCTGTCATTTATTGCGACCTTCGCCATAATATTCCTCTCACCGAAATTAAAAAAGTATTTTTATTTTGTGACTGAGCGGTATCACTTGCGTGAAATTATTACCGACACTTTCTCGGCTTATATCTTTGTCTTGCCATTTATTTTATACAAAATGGGGAACCTCTCGCTCGTTGCACTTCCTGCCAATATCTTGGTTCTGCCTTTTATACCACTGACTATGGTGCTCGGATTTGGGGTAGTCTTCTCTGGTTTTATCTCTAGTACACTCTCACTCATCTTTGGTTTCATCGCAAGTATTTTCCTAAAATACGAACTTTCTATTATAAATTTCTTTTCAAATATTCCTTTTGCATCGTATATCCTCCCAAATTTTCCGCTGGTTTTGGTCATTCTTATCTACGCTTATTTTATTTATTTTTTATTTGGCAGGAGTATCAAGAACTTTTTTAATTGACTTTTATACAGAGAGAGAGTAATTTTAAGAAAAATTCTTTATTATATGGGAATTTGGGATCCTGAATCTTACCCAAACTCGAGTTCGGTAAGTTCAGAAAGTGAGGAAAAACCAAAAACAACCGACGATGTTGGTTGCGAAAAAGTTTTTTCCGCTTTCATTTGTTTAGTCATTGCCCTCATCCGTATCGGGTAGAGGTGATGTCGTTATTGTAGTTTGCTTGTTATCTACTCCAGGCGCTCGGTGAAATAGACGGGAGTTCTGAAGAAAAAAACAAGAAATAGTTAAATAAAAGATGGGCTTGAGCTTCTATGCCGGCCCTTTTTTGTTTGCTCCCACTGTTTATTCATGATAGGATAGTCAACATGAGTAATATGTTTGAAGGAGGTAACGATTTCACTAAGACCTTTACAGGGTTGGATATAATGAAAATGATCAATATGGACGATAACCCCTTGCACCCTTCTGATTTGGGAGATGTTTTTTATTTTGAAAATCCTTCTCTTTCCAGAGAAGAAAATTGGGAAATAAGTAAAGGATTAATTTCTATTGGAGACGCTTTTAAAAAGGTTGCCAAAAAATCACTTAACCCATTGTTTATGGATGCAGATGAAGAGGATGTTAAAACCGATTATGTTCAGGAAAAGATAGAACTAGAAGAATTCTTAAAAGAACACCCAAATTTTTGGAAAAGAAGAAAATAAATTTTCTTAACTCTAGGTTCTATCTCTGCTTGATTTAGCAAGGACAGTCTTTGCGAGTTACTTGCGAGTTAGTCCTTGCGAGTTAGTCCTTGCGAGTTAATATTTTTTAATTCGTACCTGATTGTAAATCCACTATTGATTCATCCATATAAGCATTGAATTCTTCCAAGGTCATGTCTAAAAGTTTCGTAATGTTCTCGAGTATTGTTTCATAGAACCCTTTTACAACCTCAAGACTTGGGTTTTCCCTTGGAGCAAGAGTGTACTCTAAGTCAATAATTGCTTTTAGTTCCTCTTCATTTATGTATTTACTTAATTTACTTTCAGGGCTAATCTCACCTGATCCATCTTTTTCTATTTTTTCAGGAACTGCAATTTTTATATTCTTAAGAAAGATTATTTTCCAAATTTTTTCTACCTCAGGACTAAATTTTCCATCTAATACGTCTTGGTTTCTTTTAAGTTCTGCTGTTATTCGAGCAATTTCTGCTCTTGTATTTGGTTGTAAAAGCCAATCATATAAATTTTGAAAAAAATTTTTAGGTTTCACTTTGTCTGGATTTGGAGTTCCTGTTGCCATAATATATTGTTATTTAATTGCTTCTAAAAAGTTCTTCTCTATTATACCCCAATTCAGATTCTCAAAAAATGCTTCGACGTATTTTTTCTTCTCGCTTGTGGGGTAGTCATAAACATAGGCATGCTCCCACATATCGATACCGAGGATGAGTTGGAGTCCGTTTAATTGGCCCAAGTGCTGTTCGTCTACCCAGGCATGGACGAGCTGATCCGTTTGTTTGTCGTAGTAGAGCATTGTCCAGCCGATGCCACGGGTCAGGGCGATGGATTTAAATCCAGCAAGCCATGCTTCAAAGGACGGCGCCTGGCTTTCTATTTTTTTCTTGAGCTCTGAATCCTCCGGCAATGGTTTTGGTCCACTTTCTAAGGATCGGAAGTAATATTCATGGTTTCGCATGCCGTTGAACTCAAAGCTAAATCTGCGTTGAAGTTCACCCAATACATATGCATTCTTCTCACTATCGGCCATGTATTCTGCGATTTTATCTAGGATCAGGTTTGTGAATTTTACATAACCCGCATAGAGCTTCAGATGCTCTTCGATATTTTTACTGCTAATACCTTTTAATTCTCCTATTTCAAATTTTTGTTCTTCAAATTTTTTCATCCCGTTAGAGATAGGAAATCTTTAGATTTCCGTTTCTTTAGTTAGTTATGTTAATAAAATCAACCTTAAATTAAAACCAATTGAATCCCATTAATAAAATTAAAATCTCTAACGGGATTCATTATGTTAACATTATATCATGCAGGACAAGTCTAAGAATTACAGCTTATTTTTCATCGTACTTTTCCTCCTCGGCCTGACTATTTTTATATTTTATCTAGACTGGCAGGGCGCACACCGAAAGCTTACTTTCGCCATGCTCGACATCGGGCAAGGTGACGCCATTTTCATAGAGTCACCAACAGGCACGCAAATACTAGTAGACGGTGGGCCACCTAGGAAGGTCCTGGCACCACTCGCGAAAGTCATGCCACCACTCGACCGGACACTCGATGCAATAATCATTACGAATCCAGATGCCGACCACATGGCGGGGTTCCTGGATGTTTTGAAAATGTATAAGGTTGGCGCAGTTTTTGAGTCTGGCACAACGAATGATTCCAGTACTTATAAAAACTTAGAAAAAGAAATTGAAGCAAAAAAAGTTCCGCACATGCTTGCGAAAAAGGGGATGAAGCTAGACCTCGGTGGCGGGGCGCATATAGACATATTGTTCCCTGACCGAGATGTGTCGAGCTGGGAGCGCAATGACGGCTCAGTGATTGCCAAACTAACATATGGAGAGACGGAGATAATGCTCACAGGGGATGCCACAACCAAAACCGAGAAAATAGTTTTAGAAAGTTATTCAAAAGAGTTTCTGGACGTGGATATTCTGAAAGTTGGACACCATGGTTCACGCACTTCCACCTCGTATGATTTTGTTAAAACCTTAACTCCAGAGTATGCTCTCATCTCAGACGGAGCGGGGAATAGTTATGGGCATCCGCACCAAGAAGTTTTGGATGTTTTGAGTGAATTTAATGTAAAAATCTTACGCACCG
>CAZRKB010000017.1:0-10086 GCA_964601125.1 uncultured Candidatus Saccharibacteria bacterium | reverse complement strand
CGCCGAAAGACTAAGGTTTCCTTTCCGATGTCAATCAGGGAAGGGTTAGTCGGGCCTAAGGGGATGGCGAAAGCCGCACCCGATGGACACACGGTTAATATTCCGTGACCTCTGTGTATAGTGATGGAGTGACGAAGTGCAGTATGCAAAGCGCATTATTGGATTTGACGTCCATGTTGTAAGAATGCTCCGTAGGAAAATCCGCGGACTATCTTAAATGATGAATTCAAGCAATATGGCAATCTAGAGATTCGTCGAAGGAGAGTTTGCAAAGCGCGCTTCCAAGAAAAACTTCTAAACTTATATATATAGAGACCGTACCGTAAACCGACACAGGTAGTCAGGTCGAGAAGACCAAGGCGAACGAGTGAGATGTCCCCAAGGAACTCGGCAAAAAAGCGGCCGTACCTTCGGTATAAGGCCTTCCTGAGCCCGCAAGGGTGAAGGACGCAGCTAAAGAATCCCTGGCGACTGTTTATCAAAAACACAGCTCCCTGCGAACTCGTAAGAGGATGTATAGGGGGTGACACCTGACCAATGCCAGAAGGTCAAACAATGGCGGTTCATACCATACTTGCGCATGATTTTCGTTACTGCTTTGCAGATACGGATCACGCGCAGATTGGTGTGAGCTGACTATTGTAAGCCCTGGTGAATGTCGGCAATAACTATAATTGTCCTAAGGTTTTGCAAATTTGTCAAATATATTGTATAAGTTTGCAAAAGGACTGGGACAATTTATAGAGATGAGCAGTTTGACATAAGAGTTATTTAGAGACAGTGAAAAAGTTAATTACACAAAGAAGCTACCTGCATCGCAGTAATGCGATGCTAGTCCAAACATGGTTAACAAGCGTACCAACACCATGGCTCCGAATCCATCTCTTTGGTGGAAGGAGTAAGATAGAGTCCAACTTGAAGGAATAGTTGAGCGAAATTCCTTGTCTGGTAAGTTCAGACGCGCACGAATGGTGTAACGACTGGGGAACTGTCTCGGGGACTCGCTCGGTGAAAATACAATACCGGTGAAGATGCCGGTTACCTGCAGTTAGACGAAAAGACCCCGGAAGCTTTACTGCAACTTGGTATTGAGGATATGTTTTTACTGCGTAGCATAGGTGGGAGAGGTTATGTGTTCGCTCTCGGGCGGGCAATACTCGTCAGTGAAATACCACTCTGTATTGACATATTTTCTAACCCCCGGCGAAAAACGCTGAGGTGACAGTGCCTGGCGGGCAGTTTTAGTGGGGCGCTATCCTCCTAAAGAGTAACGGAGGAGCCTATTAAGGTCAGCTAGCCGTGAATGGAAACCATGGCGATAGTGTATAGGCACAAGCTGGCTTAACTGCAAGACGTAAGTGTCGCGCAGATGCGAAAGCAGAGCTAAGTGATCCGATGGTACGCGTTAGACGCGGCCAGAGCTCATCTGACAAAAGCTACTCCGGGGATAACAGGCTGGTACTGCCTAAGCGTCCAGAGCGACGGCAGTGTTCGGCACCTCGATGTCGGCTCATCTTATCCTGGAGGTGGAGAAGCTTCCAAGGGTTTGGCTGTTCGCCAATTAAAAAGATACGCGAGCTGGGTTCAGACCGTTTAGGAAAGTAGTTAGCAGTAAGTAGTAAGTAGTTAGGAAAAATGCTTTTTTGTATTTAACCTTGCTACTTGCTACTGACTACTTGCTACTATCTTGAGCAATCTGAATCCCTTCGAAGGGGTTATAAAACATTTTCGTTTAGAAATTATTAGAGTCTCAAGACTTTAATAAATAGAAGATTTAAGAAATCAATCAAATCACGGCGGTACCACGTCGCTCTTTCAGAGCTATGCGGTATTAAACTGACTAATATCGGTAAATTCTTGAATTTATCCTGAGCTTGTCGAAGGATGGAATCCGAGAGAATACCGAGGGAAATTTGTGAATTGAATAGTGGTCAGTGTTAGAGAATAGGGGGTGCTAGAGAAACCCGCTCGAAAACTAACATGAGATCATTAGGGAGTGTGTGCGCACACACTCCCGACTACTATTTAATTCATAAATACCCGTAGAGACTAAACGTCAGTTATTTGTTTTCTTTTGTAAGAGGTGAGGGGAGAATAAGCAATCAAGTCGAGACTCTTAAAGTAGTGACGAGCGAAATTAGAGTGACTTGTAGGCAGTTCGAGTGCCGAATGAGGCATTTGTTCCATGCGTGCCACGGTACCCTCCCTCCTCTCTTACAGAAGAAAACAGAAAAAGCTATAGTCCATTGCCCGGCGTAAGCCGAGGGTAACAAGCGTGAGACAGGTTGGTCTCCTATCTACTGCAGGCGTTGATTCTTGAGGGGATTTGCTCCTAGTACGAGAGGACCGGAGTGAACTGACCTCTGGTGTGTCGGCTGTCCTGCCAAGGGCACTGCCGAGTAGCTAAGTCGGGAAAGGATAACCTCTGAAAGCATCTAAGAGGGAAGCCCACCCCAAGATTAGGAATCGTTAAGGATCGTGAGAGATGATCACGTTGATAGGCGCTAGGTGCAAGTACAGCAATGTACTCAGCCGAGGCGTACTAATTTTCCGATCCTTTTGGGAAATTCATACACCACTATCCGTACGTAAAGTACGAGATAAATTTTTATCCTGCCTTATGCGACCTTGAAAAATGTTTGAATATTTTGTGTTGGTGGTTTGACGCGGTGGGTACACCCGTTCTCATTCCGAACACGGAAGTTAAGCGCCGTAGTGCCGATGGTACTTCAAAAGGGGAGAGTAGGTAGCTGCCAACACAAAGTATTTAAATAAAAGCTCTTTATGTTTTATAATTAGGAGCATGAATGACTGGGCGTCGAGGAGAAAAAATATTTATCTAGCCTTGATTGTTTTTGTGTTGTCTGCGGTTTCTTTTGGAATTTTTTGGAAGTTTTGGTATACGGCACCAACCTGTAGCGATGGTATTCAAAATGGTGGAGAAACTGGTGTCGACTGTGGTGGCACATGTTCTTTGGTTTGTAGCGCGAGCGCTCTGCGTCCGGTTGTACGTTGGGACCCAAGACTTTTTGAAATATCTCCCGGTGTTTGGAGTGCTTTGATATACGTTGAAAATCAAAACATAGACGCGGTTGCTACGTATGCTCCATACACGTTTACTTTGTATGATAAAAATAATTCTATAGTTACTGTGCGAAAAGGGGCAACCATTCTTCCTAGGAACAAAACCGTAGGTATTTTTGAAGGTGGGATAGAGGTGGGTGAAGGTTTGGAACCGAAACGAGCGATTTTTGAACTCGGTTCTAACATAACGTGGAAAAAGGTTGACACAAAAGAACCAGAAATCGATATATCTCACAGCCCGCTTTTAAGGTTAGATAGTACGCCGAGAGTGGAGGCAAGTATTAAGAATGAAGAGATCGACGCAATAAAAAACATCGAGCTGGTGGCGGCAGTTTTTGATGGGGCTGACAATGCAGTAGCTACCTCGCGTACTTTTGTTGAAGAGGTAAAAGGGGGCGAAGAGGTAAGTGTTGTTTTTACCTGGCCTCGACCTTTTGATCTTGGGGTGCGTTCATGCGAAAAGCCTTCGAGTGTGGTGCTTGCCATAGACAAGTCTGGATCAATGGCGTCTTTGGGTAGCAACCCCACTGAACCTCTTACCAGTGTAAAGAAGGCCGCAATCTATTTTATTTCTGAACTTAAAGATGGAGACAGCGCTGGTTTGGTGACTTTTGCCAACTCAGCTGAGCCAATCGTCCAGTTGAGCCAAAATTTTGACAATTTAACTGAACTTATCGGAGGTATTTCAATATCAGGTGGTGGTACCCAATATACGAATATAGCTGATGCGATTGAAAAAACTATGGGTATTTTTGAATCGAAACAAAATTCTTCTCCGGATGAACAAAAAATATTGGTGTTACTGACCGATGGAGTTGCCACCAAACCAGACAATCCCAAGGCCTCTGCTTCTGAAGCAGAGGACATAGTTTATGCCGAGAGTGCCGCCTTTGCCGCTAGCGAAGAGGCAAAAAAAATGGGCATAATAATCTATACCATCGGTCTGGGCAAAGATGTACACAGCGGTTTTTTGAAGTCCATAGCCTCCTCTCCCGAAAAGTTTTTTGAAACACCTTCCACCAGTACACTCTCGAGTGTTTATGGACAAATATCAAACTCGATTTGCAAAGAACTTCCTTCTAGGATAGAAATTACCTATAAAATATTTGGAGATTTAATCTAGACAATGATCAATCTTTTTTTAAAGCTAAAGTCCTCTGTTGACTGGCTGCTTTTCGGAGCTGTTTTTTTTGTTTCTGTGTTTGGTATATTAACTATGAATTCTTTTGTGCCATCTGGTGGTGATCTGTTTTTCAATCGGCAAATCACATGGCTCTCTTTATCTACTCTTGTGCTGTTTGGAGCAAGCTTGGTTGATTGGAGATTTTTGCGTAAAACCAGTTATATAACATCTTTGTTTATCCTATCTTGCCTATCTCTTTTATTTCTATTTATAGTGGGCTCTGTATTTAAAGGAGCTCAAAGTTGGTTTGATTTTGGTGCCTTTGCTTTTCAGCCTGTTGATTTTGCAAAAATAATTCTCATTTTGCTTCTGGCAAAATATTTTAGCCGTCGCCACATAGAGATAGCCAACGTTCGGCACATACTAGTTTCCGGATTTTATACAGCCATTGTTTTTTTATTAGTTTTTCTTCAGCCTGATTTCGGATCGGCCATTATAATTTTTGCCATTTGGTTTTTTATGGTTTTGTTTTCTGGGATATCAAAAAAACATTTGGCGGCAGTTTTGATAACCGGAATTGTTGCTTCCGGTATTTTGTGGTTTTTTGTTTTTAAAGATTATCAAAAGGATAGGATTATATCGTTTATAAATCCTTTGGCTGACCTATCTGGCGCTGGTTACAACGCTTACCAATCAACCATTGCCGTTGGCTCTGGTGAAATTTTTGGCAAAGGAATCGGTCTTGGTAGTCAATCAAAGCTCCAGTTTTTGCCTGAATACGAAACAGACTTTATATTTGCCGCTTTTAGTGAAGAGTGGGGTTTCGTGGGGGTGCTCATAATATTCACTCTTTACGGAGTTGTTTTTTGGAAAATTGTAAGTATAGCAAGAAAGGGCAGCACAAACTTCGAGACTTTGTATGGTCTGGGCCTGGGCTCTCTCCTCCTCTCTCACTTTGTTGTGAATGTGGGCATGAACATAGGACTTCTGCCGATCACCGGTATCACCATGCCGTTTATGAGTTATGGAGGCTCGCACCTGCTTGCAGAATTTTTGGCACTCGGAATTCTTATGGGCCAGAGAAATGGTGCCAGATCGATAGAAAAAGAAAAAGAAAAAAATGAAATCGTCGGGGTGGTATAAAGAATAATCCAAAAACTAGAATCCGGAATCTAAGTAAACTCTAGTTGTTTCGGAGAGCATTTTTTCGAGAGTGAAAAAATTAGTGACGGTCTTTTTTATTTCTTCTCCAAATTCCTTTCGTTTTTCCTTGTGATCTAGTAGATAGGTTATAGCTTCGGCGATTTCTTTCGGATTTTTGGGGTGTATCAAAATACCATTTTGCATATCCTTGATTATTTCTGGTATGCCGCCAACGCTGGTAGCTATCGTGGCTACTCCGCAAGCTCCGGCTTCAAGTATTGCAAAGGGCAGATTTTCTGTTCTTGAGGTAAAAAGAAAAATGTCGGCCCCCGAGAGAAGACCTCTTCCGTTTTCGATGAACCCCAAAAAGTGGACAGTTTTTTCAAGGCCAAGATCGGCCCCCATTTTATATAAGGCGTCTTTTTCTTCGCCATCGCCTGCTATGTAGTATTGTATTTTATCTCGGATTTCTTTTGGGAGCAGTGATATGCCGCGTAGGGCGATATCGATACCTTTATTTTTGTGCAGCTCGGCTAGGCTGAAAATCGATAGCTGACCATTTTCCTTTTTCAATATTAAAGAAGAATCCTTCTTTGTCATTATTTTAAAATGATCGAGCCCATTGTGGATCACGATCATTTTATTTTTCATGAAAGGTAGCCAGGCCATATCGCTTCTGGTTTTTTCAGATACGGCAATTGTTTTGTCACAGAGCAAAATTGTAACCCAGTGGCTGAAGTAATAAATCATCTTTTGTAGCAGACTTCGATGACTTTCGTAAAAAGCCCAACCGTGGGAAGTAAAAACAGAATTAATTATGAATTTTGAATTATGAATTATGGAAAGTAGTTTTAAATATAAAAGAGCAAAAGAACCAAGCAAACCGATTTTAGAAGAGTTTAAATGAACTACGTCTGGTTTTTCGGTGCTTATGATTTTTATCAACTCTACTAAAGTTTTAAAATCATTTTTTAAATTCACCTCTCTTTCTGAAGCGTGCAACTCCAGTGTTCTAATATTTTTTTCTATAAGTTTATAAACAAGAGAGCGGCCCTCTTTTATTCCGCAGGCAACCACCACCTCAAATTTATTTTTGGGCAGATTGCTGGCTAAATCGTATACGTACCTTTGTGCTCCGCCAAAATTTCCTTTGGTTATTACATAAAGTATTTTTTTTCTATCTTTTACCATACAGAACGGTATTTTCTCATAAATTGACTGAATTCTCAAATAGAGGTATTATTTTAACCACATGAGTATATCCCGCAAAAAAGACACAAGCATACTGTTTGTGGTTGATGTGGCTATCCTTTACCTATCACTTTGGCTCACTCTAGCCCTGCGTTATTGGCAAACGCCAAATGTAGTTGTTTGGGGCAATCACTTCATACCATTTTCAATAATAATAGCTGTTTGGGTTTTAGTGTTTTTCATATCGGGTCTCTATGAAAAGCATACCCTTATTCTAAAGAGCCGATTGCCATCTACAGTTTTTCAAACACAAATAGCAAACAGTTTTATTGCAGTATTGTTTTTCTATTTCATACCTTATCTTGGTATCGCCCCAAAAACAAATCTATTCATCTATCTAATCATTTCTTTCGCTCTAATTCTTCTGTGGCGCATTTACGGAGATAAGTTATTTGCAAGTGGCAAAAAAGAGCGCGGCATTTTGATTGGCAGTGGTGCTGAAATGAAAGAACTTTTGGAAGAGGTTAATGGTAATCCACGTTATAGTTTGGAATTCATTTCCTCCATAGACCTAGATCGTCTAGAGGGTTTAGATTTCCAAGAAGAAATTTTACAAAGAATTTATTCTGAGGAAATACAAATTATTGCGATTGATTTAAAGAACGAAAAAGTTGAGCCGATCTTGCCTCACTTGTACAACCTAATTTTTTCTAAAGTGAAATTTATAGACATGTACAAAATCTATGAAGACATTTTTGACTCAGTACCGCTCTCTTTGGTTAGGTACAACTGGTTTTTGGAAAACATTTCTACTGAGACCAGGATTACTTATGATGGTCTAAAGAGGGTGATGGACATTGTTCTTTCTATTTTGATTGGCCTTGTTTCTCTCGTCCTCTATCCTTTTGTGGCGCTGGCGATAAAGTTTAATGACGGAGGTAAAGTTTTCTTTGAGCAGGAAAGAGTGGGGAAGAATAACAAGATAATAAGAGTTAGGAAGTTTAGAAGCATGGCGGAAGATGGGAGCAACAAGGTGACTAGAGTCGGAAAATTGATAAGAGCGCTTCGCGTAGATGAATTACCGCAGCTCTGGAATGTTTTAAAAGGAGATCTCTCTATGATCGGTCCAAGGCCAGAAATACCTTCTCTTGTAAAACATTATGAAAGCGAAATCCCTTATTATAATGTCCGTCATTTGATAAAACCTGGGCTTTCTGGTTGGGCCCAGCTTTATCACAAAGATCCCCCAAAGGTGGTGGCTGATAGCGATAAAACTCGGAGAAAACTCTCTTATGATCTTTATTACATCAAAAATCGGTCTTTCATGCTCGATCTCAAAATTGCTCTCAAAACAATCAAAGCACTTTTATCAAGGAGTGGGGTGTGATAGGATACGGAGCAAATGGCAAAATATAAATTTTGGTCTATTGTGGTGTTGGCGGCTTCTGTGTGGGCGGCTTTTTTTGTGTTTGACGGTACACCTTTTAAGCTTGGGCTAGATCTTTCTGGAGGCACTCATCTTGTATACAGAGCTGATATTTCTGGTATTGCTCCAAGTGAAGTTGATAATGCCATGACCTCTCTTCGCGATACAATAGAAAGAAGAGTAAATCTTTTTGGTGTGGCGGAACCGATTGTTCAAGTTGAACAAGGCGGGACAATAGAAGGAGAGAAAGAACAAAGGCTAATCGTTGAACTTCCTGGTGTTACTGATGTAAATGAGGCGGTGAGGAGGATAGGAGAGACTCCGATTTTGGAATTCAAACTGCTAAATCAAGACGGTGGCGAGTTCGTAGCCACTGGTTTATCGGGAAGACAGCTCGAGAGGGCTGAGGTTCGATTTGATAACAATAGTATAGGTAGCGCTCCTATCGTTGGTTTGAAATTTAATTCTGAGGGAGATGCTCTATTTGCAAAGATCACAAGAGATAATATGGGTAAAGTGCTAGGTATCTTCCTTGATGGAAGCTTACTTCAAGCCCCGTATATAAAAGAAGAAATATCAGGTGGAGAAGCTGTAATTACGGGCGATTTCACAATTGATGAAGCAAAACAGATAGTGAGGGATTTAAATTATGGCGCTCTGCCAATGCCCATCGAGCTCATTGGTACTGAAACAATAGGTGCTACGCTTGGTGGTGACGCCCTTTCTAGTGGTGTTCGAGCTGCGATAGCTGGTTTAATTTTGGTAGCTTTGTTTATGTTGTTTTGGTATCGAGTCCCAGGTCTTATCTCGGTGGTCGCTCTATCGGTTTATGTCATTGCCATGCTCTTGTTGTTCAAGGTTGTCCCGGTTACCCTAACTGCTGCTGGTATCGCCGGGTTCATTATTTCTATTGGTATGGCTATTGATGCTAATATAATAATCTTCGAAAGACTTAAAGAGCTGAAAAATTTAGGCCGCGGTTCTGAAGAGGGTATAGTTAAAGAAGCTTTTTCTCATGCTTGGACCGCTATCCGTGATGGTCAGGTGACAACACTATTCGGTGCTATAGTGTTGTTTTGGTTTGGGACTTCAAGCGTAGAAGGCTTTGCTCTCGTCTTGGGGCTTGGTACTATCGTGTCGGTCTGGAGTTCTATGGTAGTTTCCAAGATTTTTATGTATTCAATTTATCCAAACAAATAAAATGTTTCCAATAAAACACAGAAATAAATTTTTTGTAATTTCGGGGGCAATGATTTTGTGCGCCTTTGCTCTCATGTTGATTTTTGGTTTTAATATAGGGACTGATTTTAAGGGCGGAACAATTATTGAAGTAAAGTATCAGAATAATTTAGTGCCAGAAAAATCTCAGATTGAAAATGCCATTACTTCTCTAAACTTGGGTGAAGCTTCGGTGCGTAGAGCGGGCGAAGCCGGATTTATTGTAAGGACAAAAGATTTGCCGATAGAAGCACAGGAAGCCCTCAAATCCACTTTAAATTTTGAAGGTACCTATCCTTATGAACTCGAAAGATTAAACTCGGTAGGACCCACCATAGGTAAAGAACTTACAGAAAAAGCCTGGATTGCGATAATTGCCATCATTATCATTACTATCTTTTTCATAGCATATGCATTTAGAGGGGTTTCTAAAAATGGAGACGGTTCAAACCATGTTTCTTCCTGGAGTTTTGGTTTGGTTTCCATAGTTGCTTTAGTGCATGATATAACAATACCAGCAGGGGCAGCGGTACTTCTAGGTAAATTTGCTGGGGTGGAATTAGACGCACTTTTTGTTACCGCACTCCTCTCTCTTTTGGGGTATTCTATCAATGACACGATAATCATCTTTGATCGCATCAGAGATAATTTGAAAGAAAATCAAGAGTACAAGCGTCATGAATCTTTCGAAGACACTGTCGGTAAAAGTCTCTCTCAAACTTATGGTCGTTCGATAAATACTTCTTTTACAGTTTTTTTGGTTCTTGTATCTCTCTATCTTTTGGGTAGCGAGTCGATAAAGTTTTTCATTCTCACTTTGCTTATTGGCACTGTGGCCGGCTCTTACTCCTCGATTTTCCTAGCCGCTCCACTTTTGGTGACGATCAATAATTGGAGGAGA
>CAZRKB010000016.1:0-10589 GCA_964601125.1 uncultured Candidatus Saccharibacteria bacterium | reverse complement strand
CTCCTCGAAAAAGACATCTCTCCAGAAAATCTTCGGATCGAACCTCTTTTTGCACAACAAAAAAATCAAAGAAAACCCTTCTCCTCCATACGCGGCGCTCCGCGCCGCGCTCCAAAATTTTTCACCTTTTCAAACAAGTTTTATTCGGGCTGGGGGACAGGGACTCGAACCCCGATACCCAGGACCAAAACCTGGTGTCCTACCATTAGACGATCCCCCAATAATTACGCGCCCATATTAACACAATTTTTGGGTTATTTCTCCCCTCGCATCAGACGAGGAGAGGGGCAATACCGACTTTGGCGGTATGGGGCGAGGTTTGAAATTAAAGCTCACAACTCTCGGTCACCGCTATCTCTATCGGCAACTCTGGTATTGAAGCAAAAGCCGAGCGCGACTCCGCTTCAAGAAAGTTTAGGAGGGTTTTTGAATTTATATTTTTAGCTGATTTGGCGATTTTAAGTAGACGCTCATACTCCTCTTCTCCGGTTTCATCGATGATCATTTGTTTGGTATCACTCGAGAAACGCAAAAGCAAAACGAAACGCAAAGATCGCAAAATCATTTTTAAGAAAACTTGCATGTCGGCGTTTTCTTCACTGGCCCTCCCGACCGCCGCGAGAGCTTGTTCTGACTTACCTTCCGCTATACCCTCTATCACTTCTAGCACGATTGACTCCTTAGGAGCGCCGAGCACACTTTCAACTTCCTGATGTGAGAGAGTGGCATCTTTCGAAGAGTTGACAGCTTTTTGCAAAACTGAAAATGCATCTCTGAAAGAACCTTCGGCTAAGGTAGCAATTAGAGAGGCCGACTTCTTTTCTATTTTGTAGCCCTCTCTTTTTGCTACTTGCATTACAGCTTCCGCAAGCGCAGAGTGAGCCGGTTTTTTGAAAGCAAAAGTCTCACAACGAGATACCACCGTGTCGGGCAATTTGTGAGCCTCAGTCGTAGCCATTATAAATATGACATGCGAAGGCGGCTCTTCTAGGGTTTTAAGGAACGCATTCCATGCTTCTTTGGTTAGCATGTGAGCTTCATCGATTATATAAACTTTGTATTTGGAAGAGTAAGGGTAAGTGTGCACCGCGTCTCTTATTGCCCTGATTTCATCGATGCCACGATTTGAGGCGGCGTCGATCTCATAAATATCTTCGCTATTAACCCCAAGTGATTTGGCGAAAATACGAGCTATAGAAGTTTTACCCGTGCCCCGACCTCCAGAAAAAAGATAGGCATGAGAGACTTTGCCTAATTTCGCTTCATTTTCTAAAACAGAAACGACATGCTCCTGCCCTACCACTTCTTTAAAATCTTGCGGGCGGTACTTTCTGTATAAAGCTTCTGACATGAGGCAAAGTATATATGAATTTTGGGCATAAAAAAAGCGCCCCGCATATATGGCACGTCAAACGATGCGGGGCGCTCCATCAATTCCGTCTCACAAGGAGACGGGTTTGAAACGATTCTTTAAAAAGTATTATAATTCTTGTGTTATCACATGTCAAATCAATATTTCAATTTTCAATCTTGCCTTCTTTCAATTATAATTAAACTATGCCTTTCACTTCTCACAAAACACGCATCGGAGTTTTGCGCGGCGGGCCTTCGCCCGAGTACAATGTTTCTTTAGAAACTGGCAAAAGCATCCTCAAAAACTTCCCCGATCAATATGAGCCGGTGGACATCTTGATCTCAAGAGACGGAGTTTGGCATGAAGGCGGCATCGAGCGCAGCCCTCAAAACATTCTTCACCGCATAGACGCAGTCGTTAACGGGCTGCATGGCGCTTATGGTGAAGATGGTGAAGTCCAGCGACTTTTAGATAATTTCAAAATCCCCTATACCGGCTCAAGCGCCCTCTCTTCCGCCTTGGCGATGAACAAAATCGCAACCAAAAAAATTTATAAAAACCATTCGCTGAAAACCCCTTTTTCGATCAGCATTCACAACGACGATTTATCAAGAAAAAAAATTAGGGAAATTTTCGAGAGCATCCCCGCTCCTTTTGTGGTCAAACCTTCTTCAAGCGGATCTTCAATAGGAGTATTCGTGGTAAGTAGTCTCCCCGAGCTGGAAGAAGCGATAGTTGCAGCCGCCTCGCATTCACCACAAGTTTTAGTTGAAGAATTTATTGGAGGCAAAGAGGCAACCTGTGGAGTGATAGACGATTTTAGAAATACTATTCACTATCCCCTCCTACCTATCGAAATACGGCACAAAAAAGATTTCTTCGACTACAATGCGAAGTATTCTGACGATGCTACAGAAGAAATTTGTCCAGGAAATTTTTCCCGAGAAGAGTCTGAGATGATAAAAATGATGGCGACTGAGGCTCACAAAGCTCTAGGCCTTCGTCACTATTCTCGCTCTGATTTTATCGTCCACCCCAAGCGTGGTATTTATATTTTAGAAACCAACACCCTGCCAGGCCTCACCGAAAAATCTCTTATACCTAAATCCCTCTCCGCCATTGGCTCTGATATCAAAGAATTCCTCTCTCACATCATAGCCAAAGCCCTGGGAAGAAAATAGTTTGGTTTAAAGCTTAACTTATGATATAAATTAGGCTGTATTTTGGGCCATTAGCTTAGTTGGTGGAGTGAGCTCGGGTTGGGCCCCGAGCGCAAGACCGGACTGAGCGCAGGCGAGGGAGGTGGGGTCGCATAAAATTTCAACAGAAATTTATATGTGACACTCATTTGCCAAATGAGGCAGTAGTAAATTGAAAGCAAGAAATCACACAACAATAAACCCACAAAGGGCCATTAGCTTAGTTGGTAGAGCGCCTCATTTGCAATGAGGAGGTCAGCGGTTCGAATCCGCTATGGTCCACATTAACGGAGTCTGCAGTAGCAAACTCCTCAAAAAGCCTTGTATAGCTTTGTATCTTGTCGGTTCGATAACCTGTATTTTTGTCATACCATAATTTCTCTTCAAAAATAAAGAAAAATAGTCTTTGTTGTTCAACCAAACCTAAATCTTTCCATACAGAATAAGGGCTTTTTAGGAATTTGACCGATTTATCAAGTGAGGTTCGATAAGGGATGCTATAGTCCGTTTCCCCATTAGAATTTTCATCTATCTCCTTAATTTTACTTACAATATCTTGAAGCTGTTTTTCGTAAGTTCTCTTTAAATCATCTAAAGTGGTAGAAATAATTAGGTCGGTAAGTTTTTTGATTTTCTCTTCCATACAAGGTTGTATGATTTTAATATATTCTCTGTGTGGATAAATAATATCCCCTTAATTTGTTTGTCCAATATGAAGAAAATTTATAAGATTAAGTTGTGGAAAATCAGAATCCAGTAAACCCCACCTCTTTTCAAGAATCTCCTAAAAATAACAGAAGATTGATTTTATACGTTTCGATTCTCGCTATTTCAATCATTATCGCTATTGGATATTTCTTTGTATATAAACCAAGCCCCAACCAAAACACTCAAACCCATAACCTAAATAGTAGTTCTTCTACTACTCCGTATTGTGTTGCTAATAATTGCTATCCAGAAATAGATCTAACTCAAAGTGTTTCTGAAACTAATTCTACTTTAAAAACTTTTTCAGATAGTAGATTTGGTTTTGAATTTCAATATCCAAAAGAATGGAGTATAAAGGGAGATGAATATATACTTACTCATACAAATCGAGTATTTCTCTCTTATCCAAAAGGTGTAGATGAAGCTGTAAAATCACTACCAGCGAGTTATTCAAGCTGGGATGAGGAGTCAAAATTAATGGAAGTTGGAACAAAAGGGTTAACGGTCTCTCTGGCTATAGAAGTAGATAAAAATAAAAATCCTGAAAATCTTCCAATTAGAGAATGGTTTAATAAAGAATTTGATAATGGTAAAGATTTTTCAAGTATTCCAACATTAAATCAGGATGTAAAAATTGCTGGCGTAAATGCTGTTAAAATTGCCGTTTCGGATATGGGAACTCATGTCATTTACTATATCCCAAGAGGAACTGACATAATTAGAATTATATACACCAAATCTGATAAGTATGATTCAATTTACAATCAAATCATTTCTAGTTTTAAATTTGTCTCCACATCTACTGACACATCTACTTGGAAAGTTTTTGAATCTGATTACGCTGAATTCAGACAACCTGATTTTCCAGAACCATATGGCGATCATCTAGTATGGGACTTAACATTTGCAAATGGAGACAATTTTGATACTTGGACAAGTAAAAACAAAAATCTGTATGCAGCAGCATCTGGTTATAATCCAATATATCCTCAACCAGAAAGTATAAAGACCTTTAATATTAGGAACCTTAGAGGGGAGAAGAGGTATTTTGCTGGGGGTAGAGTTGAACTTAGAATTACCAACGAAAAAAGAGTTTTAATAGTTGATATTTTTAATGTGAATAAAATAAATTTGGACAAAGAAACTTTGCTTGATGGTATTATTTACACTACAAAATTCTTACCTACACCAACAATTGATATAACCAATTGGAAAACTTATACAAATTCTAAATACTCTTTATCATTTAAATATCCTTCCGATTGGGTTATTTCAGAAAGTAGTGATGGAGTTGGAGTTATTACGCTAAAAAGCCCAGATACAAAGAGGATTATAGAAGGCACTAGCGGAGAAAGGAGTGATGAAATTACAATTGTGCCTAAATTGCCCCTAAAGGATTTGGCTGGTAATTTACCAGAACCGATTACTTTTTCCGAAGAGTATTTCTTATCTGAAAAAGTTAAATCGTATTTGAATGAATATATCGGTAAAATTAGTATTAGCAATAAAGTAGCATACCAATTTAGGCATTCTGAATTTTCTGACGATAAATACACTGTAATTCCAAACATTGATGGTTCGGTGTTTACAATAAGACAGACTTTAATCTCAACAATTGACTACTCTGACCCAACAAAAATTGAACCATACGATAGTATAATTTCTACTCTAAAAATAGGAAATTGATATTTGATTTAATACCCAAATAAAGTTAGTTTGATAGTATCTATGCCAGAACTAATCTTTAATTCACAGACATGGACTTCTTTTACTGGCACTTTTCTGGCTTTAATATCAGCTGGTTTTCTTTGGTTAATAAAATCGGCATATGAAAAACATAAACAAGAAAATCTTGCTTTGGCTAAATTCGAAAGAATGTCTGCCATTAACCTTACGACCTTAAAAGATAATGCAGGTTTTATTGATCAATGGGCATCATCTGCAAAAAATAATAGATTTTTTAGTTATAGTTTTGAAAAATTACTTATTAATGAAGAAGAGACTTACAAACTATCAAATTTGAAATTGATTAATAAGATCATTTCAACAAATTACATGTTGAACAGGATGAATAATGATCTAGATAATATATACAAAAACTACTGGGATGTAATATTAAAAATTGATTCTATGCCTGATGATAAAAAAGAAATAAATCTACAATCATATAACACAACTATTACTTCAACTCTTGAACAAATTAAGTTGAGTTATCCTATTGCGGAAAAAGAATTAATTGATTTGGTGGCCCATATAAGGGCATTAGCAAAAGTTAGAAAACACTCTCTTTTCGGTTATTTAAATTTACTTTTTATTGACATATTTCCGAGATTCAATGAAAAAAGTCTTGAATTAGAAACTAAAAAACTAAAAGAGGAAATTGCTCAAAAGAAGCTGGGTCAATTAAATACTAAATAGTTATATACGGATATTGTGATTCTCTATTAAAAATCTATTCAGTATTTTCAAGGGCTTTTTGGAAAGCTGGGCTTGAATTATGGTAAACCCAGAACCGAGAAAGATAGCTTTTCAGCTGGTTCGATATTTTACCGACTATGTCCACCAAAGTTTATTTCGCACAGAAGTGACAAAAAATGTTTTTTTGTTTATGATTGTTTTTATGATAAACAAAAGAACACTAAATTTCAGATATTTTTCTCGCAATGCTTCTATTGTGCTTGGGTTGGTTTTGATGTGGCGAGGCGTTTGGTATGTACTCGACGGGTTGGATTACTGGCTCTTCGGCGATAGCCACATTTATACTTCGATTTTTGGTATTTTGATCGGTCTCGCCATCCTCTACCTACCAGACGGCGATCTCAAAGAAATTTCTAAATTGTAAATTTTTTGTATCTTGCGCGAGCTATTTATCCTGGGCAAGCCGAAAGGATAGGTGAGGCTAGAACTGAGATAATAACTTCAGAAACAATTCATCTCCCTCAGTTTGTTCAACAAAATTCTCTGGATGGAACTGTAAGCCATATATAGGTTTTTCTTTATGTTTAATCATTTCCGGTCCATCATCAGACTTGGCCAGAATTTCAAAAATATCTGATAATTTATCAACTACCCACCGGTGACTTTCACAAACTTTTATTTTCCCTTTTCCCAGATTCTCTTCAAGAATTTCCACTTCATAAATCCCCTTTTTATTTTCGGGCAATTCCTTAAGAGTTGCCCCAAAAGCAGTAGCAATTAGTTCGTATCCAAAACAAATACCAATTACTGGCTTACTGGTGTTTTTTATAAAATCTAATTCTTTTGCAAATTTATCTTCGTTTCCAACAAGTTGGTACTTGCTTCCTCCAGATAAAACTGTCAAATCAAAGTCGTGATTATCTTTATCGAAATCATCGTAAGCATGAACTATTTCATCTCCTGGAATAAGTTCTTTTAATTTATCTAAAAGAGTAGTTCCGTTATCTATTAGTAAAATTCTCATAATAAAATCTTACCACAGTTCCCCCGTCCAATCAGTATGGAAAAGTTAGAACTAAAAAATGATGGGTTTGGTCACACATATTTTCTCGCCGTCGCTCGAAAAATTGTTCGACCCCGCCTCGCTTCTGGATTCTGTTGAATCCAGCCTCCGCTTCGCTTCGGGCGCTCCGGCTTTCAAATCCCATCGTGCTTGGCACAAGCACCAAAAGAAAATCCCGGTTTAGGCTGGGATTTTCTTTTGTCGCTGCGCGGACTGGTGGACGAAGTGGGAACCAAGATTAAGGAGCATAGTGGCTACATTTTCATAGCGGATTTGAGGGATGAGGTAAATGAGCAATCCCCATTAACTTGATTTTCATTCCAAATCGAGTATACTGAGTAAGTCTTTTAGTTCAGCCATGAACTGAAAGGGTTTTACATCCAAGGGCAGCCCTCCTAGCGGAGGGCTGCTTTTATTTCTGCTCTCTATGTTTTAGATCTCTTCCCCAGATATCGGTTTCGATTTTCAAAACATCTGTGTACCCATCCCCTCCAGTTCTAAGTTCTTCAGAAACATTATTTTGAGAAGAATAAATATAAACCTTCTTACCTCCATGCTTTAAATAATTAGTTAGGGCAAGAAAATCGGAGTCCCCAGAAAAGAATACAGCGATGTTATATTTTTTAATGTTATGAATTGCATCAATAGTCATTTCAACATCCATATTCCCCTTTTCTTCAATCCTATCCCCATTTTCAGAATGAATAGCAATTCGCTTGAGTTCCTTTTTGCGAACAATAAAATTTAAAGCTTTTTTAAGATAAGTAAAGAATTTATGTCTACCATCTAAACTATACTCCCTAGTCCCATCTGCCGGGTATGCAGTGTAATAAAATATTTCTATATGATTAGCGTTGTATTTATTCTTGAGAAAATTTTTCAACTTCTCAAAATCAAACATCCTACCCTTAACCTTTTGTGCAGCCCAAAGGTTTGAGGCATCAATAAAAACATAGGTTGTAATCTCGTTTTTCATGATAGCAGTTTAGCAAATTTAACAACAAACGACACCCGTTTATGATGCCGTTTGTGTTTTGTGTCTTATTCACCCACTCTCTAGGTTAGACCGAACATCCCCCAGCGAGCTTGCGGCATGGGTAGCGTTTCCGCGTCGCTGATTAAGTATTCTTGTGCCGCTCGTCTTTACTTAATCAACCTAGCCACATTCCCAGTTCGGCTGTTAATGAGGCTAATCTCAAGATTATATCACAACTATAATTTTTACAGTTCAAACAGAGTCTCCTTGCGCGACCTGGTCAACGAAGTGGGAACTGCTATACGTAATCATAATGGGTATATTTATATACCAGAATTAAAAACCAAGTAGGAGTTTTATGCCCAATATACCCCCAATAATAACAAACATCGTTTTTACAAATTTGTTCCCTTTATACTTCGCATATTTTGAACCAACATACCCTCCAATTAAAGAACCGATAACTATAGGAATGGCGACATTCACATCAAAATAACCCTTTTGGATTAGAAGAAGTGCCGCGAAAACTACCCAAGGAAATGCAACGGAAAAATAATACCCAAGAGCATCCATAAAATCAAAACCCTTAGTATATAAAGTTGTCAAAGCAAAGAGTATTCCATTTCCAGAGCCAAAAATACTTTCATAAAACCCTAAAATAAGAGCTCCAACATATGCTAACGCTTGTCTTCCTTTTGAATACACTTTCTGTTCTGATAGCCCTATATCTTTTTTGAAGTATGTATGAGCTACAAGGATTAAAATTAAGATACCAATAATAACTTCTAAAATTCTGGTATTAATAGATATAACGACCTGAACACCAACATAAACCCCTATAAGCCCTATCAAACTAAAAAGAATTAGAAAAGGCCAATCGATTTTTCGCCCCTTGAGGTAGTTAATAGATGCGGGCAAAACCCAAAATGAAGAACTAATTTTTTGTGAAGCGGTAGCAACAGGAAAAGGCACTCCAAGCCATAGCAATACTGGGATGTTTATTACTGATGCCCCTCCACCAGACATTGAACTTAAAGCCGTGGAAACTAAAGCGGTTATAAAAATAATTATGAAATCAGACACGAGATTATTGTATCAGTTCTACGTCCAATACACCCGTGAACTTTTTATGTACATTTTATTAGCTAAAACCTCTGCGCGAGTGATGGGATTTGGTCAGGTGTTCTAAAATTGTCGTCACAATTTTAGCCGCACGACCCTGCCTCGCTTCCAAACTCTGCTGAGTTTGGCCTCGCTACGCTCGGGCGCTGCGGCTTTCAAATCCCATCGTTGCCTGCATAGGCAATCAAAAAGACTACTGGATTCCAGTAGTCTTTTTGCTCGCTGCGCGGACTAGTGGATGATGTTAGAACTGGGATTATTATTTCTCATTCCAAATTTAAACTTCATAGCTGAAAAAGTTCCTGTAGCAATTCCGAGTGAATATACAACAATAGCGACCAATGTCCTTTCTCCTTCAAGTTGAGATATTATGCTATACAAAACACCAATACTCACTATGCTATTGAAAAAAGCTGCTGTGCTAGATAAAACCACCTTCTCCTTACTTACATAACGTAAACTTATGGTAAAAAGAAAATCATTTAAAACGCCAGCAAAAAAAATACAAAATGTATTCCATATAAAAATTTTATCATAGTTCCAAAATCCCATCAGTATTGGTGAGCGATATTACCTTGTCTCACTAAAACTTTAGTGAGGGAGGAGAGCTAGGATAATACAAATGAGAAACCCCGCGGTGTCAGCGCGGGGTCATATTTGCTACTGATCTCAGGTTAGTAGGCTACAAGGGTTTTGACACCAACAGCCTGCAGCACATCGATATGTTTGAATACTCGATCAAACCAGTAGGATGCGTTGACAGAAGCTTTAGACTCTGGGTTTACAAAGTGCAAATCATAAAGATTTGTATCTGGATTGAGTCTATAATCATAACCGATGTCAATCGAGTTGAGCGGTTGGCTAGACCGGGAGTCAGGATCCGTTTCGCACACCTGCACATTTAAGAGACCTTCGGAAAATCCGAGTTCCCGAGAAATAACAACCACATGAATGCTCGTGGGTGCCATTTCCATAAGACTTATACGGCCCTCAGGAAACCATTCCCACCCCCGCTTGTACATCTCTCTAACCAGAGAAGATGCTGCGTACATGTAGTTATCAAACGCTACGGGCGCGAAAACAGCAGTAAGGTTGGCTATCTCAAAAATCATAAGCTTCTCTCCTCTTTGCATAATATATAATATTTTTAAAGAATAGCAATAACTTTTGTTAGAACCAAAAAACAACTTGCTGTGCAAGATGTTTTTAGGAAAAATTGTCGTCTAGGCAGGCGATGGGATTTGGTCAGGAACAAATTTTCAGATAATTTGTTAATTGCTTCTTTAAAAATTTCCTTCCAGACCCACTCTTCAAAAATCTTTCCCTGCCCTCAGCATCTTTTTTATTTTTGTATCCTTCGCAGTAAATAAGTTGCCAGTTTATCTTATTTTTCGTGGTCTGTGCTCCATATCCATTTTGGTGTTCAGCCAACCTTCTTTTCAAGTTTGAAGTGTATCCAATATACCAACTTTTATCATTTTGGTTTTCTAAGAGATAGGTCCAGAACATACAAAAAATTATACCGCTGTCGTGTAAAGTTCGCTCGTATACTCACTCACCACGCGACTCACGTAAAACAAAACTGCTTCAAAAAGCAGTTTTGTTCACGTGGCTTCTTGTCCAGTAAAGTTCACTTCGTTCACCACTGGATTCCGAAGCCACGTGGCAAATTGTGCAACAATTTGCTTTACGTGGCGCGAGTGATGGGATTTGAACCCACGACCTTCCGCGTGACAGGCGGACGCTCTA
>CAZRKB010000015.1:0-10986 GCA_964601125.1 uncultured Candidatus Saccharibacteria bacterium | reverse complement strand
CTCAAAGTCTTTTTTTAGAGTATCTTTGGTGTGTGAGTTATAGACTGCCACAGCTGGGTGGTAGAGTGGTACGATTTTTATTTCGTCGTTTCCCCTTCCCCACTTTGCTAAAGCTTCGCGGGACACAGCATAAACCTTACCATGAGCTTTACTTATCGGCTCAAGCTCGAGCTCAAGCCCAAACTTTGGCATTATGTAGTTCATAGAATATCTGCCCAAAGTAGCTATTATACTCGGTTGGATAATTTCGATCTGCCGATCTAAAAATGGTCCGTAAATTTCTATCTCTTCTGGAAGCGGATCTCTGTTCTGCGGTGGGCGATCTTTAACTATATTCGTGACATATACTTCGCTCCGCTCAATACCTACAGTTTCTAAAAGCTCGTCCAAAATTTTACCTGCCGCTCCACAAAATGGCCGGCCCGTCTTAGCTTCGTTTCTGCCTGGAGCCTCACCAATAAACATTATTTTTGCAAAGTGGCTTCCTTCTCCAATTACCGGCAGATTTTTATTTTCAACCCTAAATTTATAAAGTGGCGAATTTTTAAGTGCTACAACTTCATCCCTTATTTTTCGCATCAATTCTTTTCTTTCTTCTGCTGTTTGAGACATGGGTCAATTATGGTATAAAGAAATAGGAGGCGCAACAATGGACCAGAAAAAGCCTTTGGGGCTAAATTATGGCTGTATAGTAATATTCCTACTTTCTTTTTTAATTGTAGGAACGATAATCTATGTTCTCACTGGGGCGCCTCTTTAGAGCGCCCCTTCCGCTTTTAATAATTTTATTTTATTTTCCCGCCCGCGATTGTACTCGCCAGTCATACCATCAGAGCGAATGACTCGGTGACATGGTATTTTTGGGTCATAATTTTTCTTTAAAATACTCCCGGCAGCCCTGCTCGCATTTGGACTCCCTGCAAGTTTGGCTACTTGCTTATACGTCAAAATTTTGCCCCTTGGTATTTTCTTTACAACCTCCAAAACTTTCTGTGTAAAACTTTTTTGCATTTTTATTTTTGTTTTAATATTATCTTTACTAGGAGACACAGTGGTGGGAAAACTCAAGCAAAAATTGGCACAGGTTGATTCCATCATCGCACGAAAGAAAACAGAAGAAGCTTTCCGTCCACCAAACCCTCTCAAAAAGAGAAAGGGCTAAGTCGACAAACCACATGGGCGGCATTTTACGGTGTCGCCCTTCACCTTATCGCACCATTTACATTATTTACATAAGCGCAATACTCGCAAACCGGAGAGGACTTTGGCATTTCTCCATCTAAACATTTTTTCATCTCTACCAAAGTACCCTCGATCCAATCAGCATTGCCTGTGTAAGGTATGAGCTTCACTTCAAACTCTAGCTTGCCATCAAACGCCTCCCTGTCGCGCCTGCCGTTTGCATAAACAAAGTAACCAGTATCAGAGACTTTGAACCCATTACCTCGCAAAAGCCACTGATAAACTTCCATTTGTCTCTTGTAACCATCTTGCCACTCAGCGTCAAGGGAAACTTCTCCGTCCTTACTAGTTGCTTTATAGTCAACCACGATCAAATCTCCTTTTTTGCCACTTCCCTTGTCCACACCTGCGGCTTGCCAGACATCATCAACTCCGCCGAATACGAGGAAGTTGGTCGCCTCATGAAAAAACTCAACCCCCTTGAAAGGGTCACGCCAAGTGTCCATCATTTGGTGTTCAAAAGGGACGGCATCAATCCCATAACTATCCATCAAAGGGTGAGGAGTTTTTTGTTTTCTATGTATATCAAATTCTTTTTTGAGCAAGATATCAACGGCACTATTTAGATTAAAGGGGAAGCCCTGAGGTCTTGATACACCAATCCTTCGATCCAAATAAAAACATCTTGGACATTCCAAAAAAAGGTCGATTTTTGAGCGACTGACCTTGAAATACTCACTCGCCTTAGGGTCATATAACTTTTTCTTGTACCAACCCATTTTATTTACTTTCTAAAAGTGCCACTTCTTCTATTATTTCCTGTGACTTTTCCGGAGAAATAGCTGCCTGTTTTAATAAATCGGTATTTTCCGATATTTGCTTTAGGTGAATTATGCCGAGCTCCATCAAATTCCTCCTTTCTCTTCCCGAAAGAGAACGCAGACTAGTTATGGGGTGAAGACCCGTATCTTCTATCAAATCCTGCAGGTTACCTTCCTCTGGGTAATTCCACCCGATCAACTTCATACTGCGACACTTGGCGTATTTTATGGCCTGTTCGGTAAACTTGGTGTTCGTGATAAGCCAACCTTCATCCAGCTTCCTCTCTCCTCCAAAGTTAAAAGTTTTGTTTTTTAAATCCTCCCATCTTGAATTTACATAAAGCACCGCCTTGAGGTCAGATTTGATACCAAATTCATTGTGGAACTTGGCTTCAACCATGATCAGCTTATTTTCATTCCAAGCAGTCACATCAATCTCGTGCTCTACACAATCACCTTGCGCTACAAAATCTGTAGTGGTTTTAAAACCTTTTGCCCGCCAAATTTCAGAGATTAGATTTTCAAATGGAAAACCTGTAGGGCCAAGGTCCATGACAGCATTTCGAAGCGAATATCTTATGGCCGCTGGCTTATGTTCTCTTTCAAGCAAATCAAAAGCGTGAGAATAAATCTCTCTCGTTGACATACCCTCTTTAAGCTCAAGCTCTATGTGGCTTATGATTTTGTCAGCCACTTCTCTGCTTGCCTTAGCTCGCAGAAGTGAATTTTTTAGCTTATTTGGCTCAAACGGCTCCCTCTCTCCTGTTGCTTTGGTTATTAAGATAGTGTCATGCATTAGGCTATTATAGCACCCCCGAGACAGATTTCACCTTGACCCACTTCGTCTGAAGACGAGTAAAAAACCGCTGACTGTCCAGAGGCTATAAGTTGTGGCTCTTTAAAAACTAGATCTTCGCCCACAACTTCACATTTTATTTTTTCACCTCTATACCTTATGCGACACTTGATTTGGCCTTTTGGAGCTTCGCCCGAGATCCAGTTCTGCGAAGAAAACTGCTTAGAAAAAAGTCTGGTTGAGCGGAGCGACCCGAGGACTTTTTGAGAAGCAGTTTTCGTAGCGGAAATTGTCGGGGATACAGTAATTGTATTTTTCTTAATGTTTTTAGCTACAACGTAAAGCGGCTTACTGTTTGTTTTTTCGTTGAAAATGCGAAATCCGTGCCGCTCGCCAAGCGTATAAAGCATGGCGCCATCGTGTTCACCTACCACTTCTCCACTTTCAGCATCTAACACTTTCCCCTTGTTTGGCTTCAAATAATCTTTCAAAAACTCTTTCATATCAATTTTGCCAAGAAAGCAGAGCCCTTGACTATCCTTCCTTGTTGCTTGAGGAAGATTAAATTTTTCTGCCAATTTTCTCACTTCTTCTTTTTGTAAGTGACCAATCGGAAAAAGAATGTGCTTGAGTTGCCCTTGAGTTAATGTCCAGAGGAAATAAGTCTGATCCTTATTTTCATCTTTGGCTTCGCATAATTCATAATTCATGCTCCATAATTCATTTTTTGCATAATGCCCTGTCGCTACAAAATCTGCACCACTCTCAAGAGCAAACTTCAAAAAGTGTCCGAACTTTATTTCTTTGTTGCACATGACATCAGGGTTTGGAGTTCTGCCCTCCTTATATTCTTTTATCATATAATCCACCACTTCCTTTTTATATTCCTTTTCCAAATCGAGGGTAATGAAAGGTATATCCAAAACGGCCGCCGCTCGCATGGCACTCCTACGGTCTTCTTTCCAAGTACAAACAAAACCTGGCGGATTCCAAGCTTTTATAAAAACTCCAGTCACATCAAAACCTTGCTGTTTGAGCAAGGCAGCCGAAACAGCACTATCAACACCTCCGGATAACCCAACAAAGACCCTTCGGCCTTGCTCAGGGTAAACTCCTTTTTTTGCTTGACTTTTCATAATGGTATGTTAGTTTATTTTTGGAAAGTTCGCAAGAAAGGATTCTACGAGCATGAGCAACCTTACGATCCAAACAATTTTGGAGTTCGGAGAAGAAAACGGTGCTATCAAGACCGCTGCTATCAACTGCATCTTGGACCACCTACACCAAGGGCATGCGGACATGGATCTCCGCATCATCTTGGCGTCAGCAACCCCCAACACAGTACACCTTCTTGTGGAGTACGGCGGGGTTGAGCCGGCGGATTTTTATTACAATCTGGCCAACAGACAAGGAGAACCCGCTTTCCTTTCAATCGAAAAAGGAGGGCAAAAATTGAACCCCACCCGGTTTGTGGGGATCATCAATACACTGATCAAGGTCGATGCTGCATAAAACGCAATTTGAGCGAGCCGTACTCGGAGGACGGCTCGCTTTTTCTATTTCATAATCTTCCCCCATCCCCTTCTTTATCTTAAAGAAGGGGTGACTCATATTCGGGTTTGGTGGTTTGGTTCCCCTCTTTAGAGTAAAGAGGGGTTAGGGGAGATTATTTTAAAGGAGATTACCTCAAATACCTCTCCCGATTTGCCTGATGACCTTCAAAATCGCTCGCGTAGTACAAATTACCTTGCTTGTCAGACATAAAATACAAGTAATCGGTACCAGTTGGTGCGATGGCGGCCCTTATTGAGTCGATCCCAGGATTAGTGATTGCAGTCGGCGGTAAACCTTTATTAACATAGGTATTGTAAGGATGATCTTCTTTCAAATCTTCACTCGTCAGAGTATAGCTATGTTTGCCGTTGTAATAAATAAACGGCGCATCCACCTGAAGCAGCATTTCGATAGAGAGCCTTTTCCATAAAATACCTGAGACTATGCGTTTAGCATCAAGTGAACTATTTGCTTCATCTTCTATTATCGAAGCCATGATCACTATTTCATTTAATGGCTTGCCTAGTTTTTCAATATCAGCTTGATACGGCTCGATGGCTCTTGAGAAATTTTCCCTCATTGTAAATATAACATCGTCTGGCTTAACATTTGGCATAAAAAAATAAGTGTCCGGAAAAAGATAACCCTCAAGACCCCCAGAGCTAACTTTTTTTACAAACTCTTCCGCATCAAAGCCTGGAAAAGTTTGCTTTAAAAGATCACCGATTTCATAAGAAGATAGTCCCTCATGTATGGTTACCCGTAAAGGCACGAGACCAAACCTGCCGCCATGAACCATAGAAGCCACCGAAAAAACATTTTTTGCATCAGGAAAATAATAATCTCCGGCTATAACACTGTTTTCACCATCAAGAAGAGTAATCAGGATTCGTAACCAAACTCCAGAACGCACAATGCCCTTTTCTTCAAAAAGGTTTGCGACTTCCGAGAGAGACATTCCTCTTTCTATAGTGACTAAAACATGATCAGGGAAAGGCCTCGGCGCCCTCCAGCTCCAAAAATAAAAGCTGACAAAAAACGAAAGGAGGGTAAAAGCCACAAAAAGTATTTTAAAGATGTGTTTAGACAGAAACGGCGACCAACGAAAAAGCTCGAGCCGCCAAACCAAAAATTTCGGGTTGGTGCCGATTATAATGCGCATCTCCTCTACTTCGCTCTCGGTTTTTTCTCTTATCGCGCCCCAAGTTTTTTTAAATAATTTCAATAACTTCATACAGGTAGATTAGTCGGGGCTTCAGATTTTTTAGATGCAACCCTATTGAGCCCAGGAGCTGTTGCCACAGTACCAGGGAGGTGGAAAATGGTCGCAAGTTCTTCAACATTTAAAACAAACGGCTTACTGTAAAACCACTTGCCCGAGTAGGGAGAGAAGAAAAAGTTTCGTAGTTTGTATTCTTCTAATACCATCTGGTTAAGCTTTGCTTTGCTGGTTTTCCACCAATCTTCCCAAGGATTGCTAAAAGTGGCATGCCATCCAGATGGTTTAAACCCGTTATACCCTAAAGCGCCATACTGTTTAAAACTTCCGATCAAACCACCCAAATAAACGCCACTAAAAGAATCTTTGTCAGCAAAATATAAAGAACGAATACTTGTATCGAAACCGATCTTACTAACACTCCTCTGTAGAGCCTCTATCCTGGCCTGTTCACCTTTAGTGGCCAACCTAGGGAAATTTGATCCTTCCGGCTTCAGTTCTTTTATTATTTTTTCAACCTGCTCATTGGCGACTTCCTGCCATGCATCATATTTTTCAAACAAGGCAAACTTTTCTATCATTTTTCCAAAAGGCAAAAATCTTTTGGCTTCATCTTTATGAGCTCTTATGATTATCTGGATCCACGCATTGTGCCCTGGAGGGAGTGAGCTCAAAAATTCAAGTTGGCTAGTCATGGGGTCAATTTTTTGCTCTTCATCCGGATCTTTGTCGAGTCCATAGTCGACATAGGTAGAGATCGGTAGCGGATCTATATCGCTAAGTTGCCATTGGCAAGCGAACATTTCGTGTTTGCTTGGATCAAAATAGTAATCTTTGGTGTAATCTTCAACTTCATAAATCTCTATGCCCGGATATTGAGAATAAAGATGCGCTTCAATACCGTTTTTATATTTTTTCCTGGTCCAAATATAAAAATGCACATCTCCACCAAAAGAAGCTATTTCGAGCGAAAACCAGCTCCTGGTCTGCCCTCTCCAATATTTCCAGTACCAGTTGCCCTCATCAGCAGTCTGGTGCATTTGGTTCAAAACTAGCTCCATCGCCAAGGGAGACTTATCTACGTTTGGAGGCAGTTTTATTTCCAGCACAAGAGAGCCGAGTTTGTTGTTCCAATAGTCAGCCCTCCTATAGTAAAGCCACGCGTCAAAACCGAGCTTTAAAAAGATGGCCGGAAGCCACAGTGGCATAAATGCATAAATGTATTCAAAAGAGGTTCGAGCGTAACCCAAAATTTCCGCCGGAATAAAATCAAACATGCCAAAATTATAGCTCAAACCAACAAGTTATCAAAAGATTCTAGTTAATAAGTTTGATCTAGGCCAAAGTGTAGAGGCCTTGCTTATTCTTCTTGAAGAATTTAGGATTTTGCAAATTTACCATTACTGTATTTTCTTTTACATATCTCTCTTTAAGAACTTTCTCCAAAATTTGCTCTTTCGAAAGAGGGCCCTCTTTTTTCAAAATTTCCCTTATCACATCCTTTACTACCCCGGTAGAATACCCCCACTCCTTGAGCGCATAAAGTCCGCGACCAACAAGCACAAAACGTGGGTCTTTTATGAGTTCGTTGTGGGTAGTCGCCACGTGCGCCTTCTTTTTGAAGACTTCAGTGATTAGTTTAGCAACCTCTCTAAAGTGAATCGGTGAACCATGTTTGCGAAGGATAAGATAGGCATAGTCTCTCACGCCCTTCGTTTTTATATTTGAAGATTTTGATTTACCCCATTCACCAAGAGGATTTTTGGCGATATTTTTAGAAATGGAAAGCCACCTTGTTAGTATTTCATCTTCTTTGTATTCCTGGGAGACATCTTTTAGATGTTCGAGGAACGAGGAAATTATTTCAGACTCAGGTATTATTTCATCATCACTCAACTTTTCGTAAAGTTTCTGCAAAGCTTCATGTATCCTGTCAGCTAGCTCTTTATCTATATGCCACCTGTGTTTAAACTCCGTATCTTCTTTTACTTTGTTAAAATCGTTACCAACAACCAAAAGGAAGTGCGCATGCTTTTTAGTGCCTACATCTTTACCTAAATAATCAAGCAAATCCTCTTCGGAGACCATACCGCCCATTTTTCGAATAACACCAAACAATTCCTCAAAAACAGCTTTTTCCTTTTCGTATGCATCAGACTTTCTTATGTGGTTTATGGCGTAGTTTTCTATCTGCCTTACCCTTTCTCTCGTTATGCCGTATCTCTTGCCTATGCTCTCAAGGGTCATTTCCTCGCCACTCTGATTTAAACCAAATCTGCCCATGATGATGTCTTGAGCACGATTAGGAAGAGAGCTGAGCAATTTTTTAACCACCTGTTTGGGGTTAAAAGAAAGTGAAATATTTTTACTTTTTTGAGTTTCTTTTTTCATTTTTGATAAATTTCTAAGATATTATTATACCATATTTACTTTACAACAATATCATACAGCATTTTTTTGTCAAATCGCTCTACAAACTTGATCTCTGCCGAGATTAAACCACAAAATTTATCAGTTTATTGGCTACCAACACCACTTTTTTGGGCTCTTTATTCTCTAACCACTTAACTACTTCGGGCATGCTCATAGCATGTTTCCTAACATTTTCTTCGTCTGCTCCAGATTCTATTTCAAACTGAGCGCGCACTTTGCCATTTATTTGTACCACAATGGTCACATTTCCTTCTTTTATTTTGCCTTCATCAAACCTTGGCCATTCCTTTAAGTGGATACTTGTCTTGTTGCCAAGACTCTCCCACAACTCCTCTGTCATATGCGGCGCAAACGGCGCAAGTAATATTAGAAATGTTTCTAAATATTCTTTTTTTATTTCTACTTTATCACCCTCTAACTGATTCAAAAAAATCATCATGGCTGAAATAGCGGTATTGAATTTAAATGATTCGATATCTTCAGTAACTTTTTTAATAGTTTTATTTAGCAAAATTTCCAGATTGTAATTTCCGGTTTCTTGTTTCCCGCTTGATTCATAATTATTAATTCTTAATTTATTTCCAATTCTCCAAACCCGCTCCAAAAACCTCCTTATGCCTACAATACCACCAAGATCCCACGGATACTGGCCAACTTCATTGTAAGGTCCGATAAAAGCAAGGTACATTCGTACAGTGTCGGCCCCGACTTTTTCTAACCACTCACCTGGATCAATGACATTACCCTTGCTCTTGCTCATCTTCTGCCCATCGGGACCCAGTATAAGACCGCGATTCATTCTTTCAACATAAGGCTCACTCTCGTTTGTGAGCCCCATATCAAAAAGTGCTTTGTGAAAAAACCTCGAATATAAAACGTGCATAGTAGTATGTTCTGCTCCACCCGAATATTTAGCGACAGGCATCCAATTCTTTTGCTTTTCTTTATTAGAAAACTCTTTAGAGTTGTGTGGATCGCAATACCTTAAGAAATACCAGGAGGAATCGACAAAAGTATCCATAGTATCGCACTCCGGCGTCCAACCTTTACCAAAAATTTTTTCTGTACGCTCTTTTAAATCCTTAGAACTCGCAAGCGGCGACTCACCCTTTGGAGTAAAGTCAATATTATCCTCAGGTAAAAGCCACGGCAGATACTCCTCTGGTATCGTTTTCGGTTTACCTTCTGGATCATAAACTACCGGGATCGGACAGCCCCAATACCTCTGCCGACTCAAGAGCCAATCGCGTAATTTGTATTTAGTAACTTTATTACCAAACTTTTCAGCAATTTTTTCTCGTGCCTCCCTAGAATCTATCCGCGTAAACTCACCTGAATCAATCAAAACACCTTCCTCCAAGTAAGGTTTATAGCCGGAATCCATGTTTTCCAAAATAACCGGCATCTCGCTATGAGTCATATCGCTTTGGTTTATACCCTCCCAATCTCTCCACTCCAAATCATGAATCTCTTTTTCCTCCTCACTTATCTCCTCCCTCTCCTCATCTAAAAGCTCAAAAAGGAGTTCCCTGGTGTGCGCTACACGGTTTACATCTTTATGAGCTGCGAAAAATTCAGACTGAACACTCCCCAAATGTCTGACAAATTTAAAATTTTTATATCCAGTCTCTTCTCTTATCTCTCTTTCAGCGGCTTGAACTGGGCTCTCCCCCTCCTCTATGCCACCCATAACAAAAGTGACCCACGGATGCTTTTTCCACCTCAAACACAAATATTTATCGGTTTTAGGATTTTTAACAACTACAATAACAGCGTTTCTAAAGATAATTTCCTTGTCAGGACGATGCGGATTTGATTTGTCGGGCATCACTTGTATTACAGCCTCCCTTATCGGTAGCTCATATTTTTTTGCAAACTCAAAATCACGTTCATCATGAGCCGGCACAGCCATCACTGCTCCGGTGCCATAATTACCCAGCACATAGTCAGCAACCCAAACCGGTATCTCCTCTTCAGTAGCCGGATTTATAGCTTTTACTCCCTTTAATTCAACTCCGGTTTTCTCTTTTTTAGCATCGGTTCTTTCTATTTCTGTTTTATTTTTTGTTTGGTTTAAATATTCTTCTACTTCTTTTAGGTTTGAGATTCCCGCCTTGTTGTCGGACAGGTGAGATTTGAGATTTGAGATAATTTCATGTTCCGGGGCCAAAACAAGGTATGTTGCTCCAAATAAAGTATCTGCTCTTGTTGTAAATATTTTTACTTTTTCGCTTAATTCATGATTCTTAATTCTTAATTCAAAATCTATTTCTGCTCCTTCCGACTTCCCTATCCAATTTTTTTGGCTTGTTTTTATTTCTTCTGGCCAGTTTAGTGGTTCTAAGTCAGAGAGAAGTCTTTCTACATAATCAGTGATTTTGAAAAACCACTGCTCCAAATCTTTCTGGACCACTTCGCTACCACAACGTTCACATTTTCCACCCACCACCTGTTCATTAGCAAGCACAGTCTGATCTTTGGGGCACCAATTTACGCTTGCTCGTTTTTTGTAGACCAATCCCTTTTTATAAAACTGCAAAAAAAGCCACTGAGTCCATTTGTAATACTCAGGATCACTAGTTACAACTTTCCTAGACCAATCAAAAGAGGCACCCATGCTCTGTAGCTGACTCTCCATATATGCAATATTTTCATAAGTCCATTTTTTAGGATCAAGCCCACGCTTGATCGCAGCGTTTTCTGCTGGCAAACCAAATGCATCAAAACCAATCGGGTACATCATATTAAAACCCTTCATCCTTTTAGCTCGCACAAAAATATCAGGCACAGCAAAAGCATACCAGTGCCCTATGTGTAAATTCCCAGAAGGGTACGGAAACTCAACTAAAGTATAAAAATTTTCTTTACCTTCTATTTTATCAGGAGTTTCGTAAATTTTGTCGGCCAACCATTTGGCTTGCCATTTAGCTTCGATTTCTCGATGATCATATTTATCCATAAACAAAATATACAATAAAAAA
>CAZRKB010000014.1:0-13177 GCA_964601125.1 uncultured Candidatus Saccharibacteria bacterium | reverse complement strand
GCCTTACATCTCCAGAAAAAAATTTCAAAGAAAGAGTTGATTGAAAGAATGCAAACAGAAACCAGAGCATATGCTAAACGCCAAATGACATGGTTCAAAAAAGATAAAAATGTTGTTTGGATTGAACCGAAATTTGGATTAATAGAAAAAGAGGTGAGGAAATTTTTGAAAAATTAGTGTATATTTGGAAGTGGAAGGAGTTCTGTTGTGTATTATGTAAAGAAACTGGCAGTTTGTTCTCTGTTTTTGATTATAGGCATCTTACTTTTTATACTGTGGCCTATAATTATCAAATCTGGGATAGCTAAACGCTTTATCGGCAAATACACCTATTTTATTTTTGTGGGGAGCAAAGATTGACCGTACTTAGGGTATGGTCAATTTCGCTTTTGGCGGGTGATGGAGGAATCGGACCCCCAACTACGGTTTTGGAGACCGTCGTTATACCACTTAACTAATCACCCAACAGGGGAATACTAACAAAAATAGCTCTTTTGAGCTACTTTTGTTTTTCACTTCTCCCCTCTCATGTTTATAGGAGAGGGGCTGGGGGTGAGGTTTTATTTCTTCGATTCCTTAAAAATCACTCGTTTACGGAGTTTTTTGGAATATTTTTTGAGTTCAATTTTGCGCTCTACTTTTCGCTTATTTTTGCGCGTAAAATAAACCTCGCCGGTGTCTTTGTGGACTAGTTTTATAAGTTGATCTTGTGACATAACAGGAGGTAAATTATCACGAATTAAGAATTTTTGCAAATCTCTCCATTAAGTCCCGTGTCACTTCACCCACCTTACCACTACCGACCTCAAAATCGTCTATTTTGACTATTGGCACAATGTCTTTAAAAGAAGAGGTTATGAAAACTTCATCAGCCGATTTTAGATCACTTTCATCTACTATTCGTTTTTCCACTTTATAACCAGCTTCTTTAGCAATTTCCAATACAGCCTTTAGAGTAATGCCTCTGAGTACATTTTCTGCTGGAGTAATGACTGTCTTATCTTTGACAACACAAACATTGCTAGTAGCACACTCTAAGACTTCCCCACCTTCAACATACAAAATCTCAACGGCCCCTTCGGCCTTTCTCCAATCCTGCAATTTTACTGCCGTTACATAATTTATAGTTTTGTGCTCAGGCATTTCTCTACGGTATGGATAAGTTAAAAGTTTTGCTCCGTTTTCGTAATATTCTTTGGGCAAGCTTTCAAACTTTTCGGCAGTTATGTAAAAAGTTGGTCTTTCAAAATCAAATTCGATACCACCGACCGTATTCCCACCAGTTAGAATCATCCTGATATTTGCCCGAGTATTTGAAAGTCCAGATTTTTCACAAATTTCTTTTATTTTTTTCTCGCAAGATTCTTCTGTGATTGGAATGTTTAGGCCGAGCGCATGTGCCCCATCAGTAAACCTTTGCCAATGATCAGAAAACTTAAAAACTTTGCCATTTACCGAAGCAAGTCCGTCGTAAACCCCATAACCCCGCATAAGACCTATGTCTAAAACACTTACCTTTGCCTCTTCAAGCAGTAAAACTTCCCCATTTAAAAAACAATAATTTTTCATTCCGTTATAATTTTTATTTTTGTAATATTTCTCTTACTATATCATTAAATTTATCTCCCCTGTCAAACTCATTTTTAAACTTCTCAAAACTCTTGGATCCCGGAGAAAATACTAGGGTTCCTTGTCGCCCCATTTTTTCAAGAGCAAAACTTAAACATTCGTCTAAAGTTTCAAATTCTCTAAACCTACTCCAGCCCAATTCTTTTTTCATTTTTAGAGTAGCGCTACCGGAAAGAAAAACCAGATTTTCCGGATCCAAATTTGATTTTACAAATTCAGCCCAATCTCTAAAATCGAGCTCCTTGTCTGTGCCCCCGACTATAAAAAATGTATCTTGACTCTTAAATCTTTTAGCGGCCGAAATGAAAGCTTCGGGCGAAGTCGAAGTGGTGTCGTTGTATATCCTGAGTCCACTCCTGTCATAAACAAGCTCCTGCCGCCACCTTATCCCAGGCAAGTTGTCTATCGATGAGAGTATTTTTTCTGGTTTGACACCAAGAGCAAGACAAGCCACCCCCGCCATCATAAAATTTTTAAGGTTATGCTCGCCAAATTTCAAAGAAAAAGTTTCTTTGTCAAATCCTGAAATATTGAGATCGGAAGAAAACATTACTTTTGATTTAGGTTTTTGGTCTAAGAAAAAATTTGTCCAATTGTTTTCTTTGTTTAACACCAGAAAATCGGCCTCCTTTTGGTTTTTAAAAATATTTGCTTTGGCCAAAGCATAACTCTCCATTGTTTTGTGCCTCGAAAGATGGTCTTGGTAAAGATTGGTAATAACAGCCACATGCGGAGCCATGCCCGAATCACCAAATATTTCAAGCTGGAAAGAAGGTGTCTCTACAACCGCAACAGTTTCTTTGTCACAATTTTCTATTTCGGAGAGAAACGGTTTTTCCGGATCATTACCCACCACCATCGCCTTCTCTCCAGCACTATTTAATATATGCGCGATCCAATTTGTAGTTGTCGTCTTGCCTCTGGTGCCCGTTATACTAACTGTTGTTTTACAAGAATTAAATTTATAAAACAGAGTAAGTTCATTTTCTATTGTCTTGCCGGCCCCTCGCGCGATTTGCACAAATTTGCTATCTGCCGGCACATCAGGATTTATAACCAAAATGTCAGTTTCCAGAAAATCCGCTTCTCTGTGTTCACCCAAAACAAAATTGATTTTGTTTTTGAGGTCAGCCAATTTTTCAACTGAAGCACTCAGATATTCAGCCGACTTCATGTCTGTAGCTGTTAAATTCGCTCCCCTGTCTACCAAAAAACGAGCAGTAGCTACCCCGCCACCCAAAACCCCCAGACCCATTAGTAAAACTTTTTTGTTTTTTAAATCCATAATCTAAACATCTGTTATTTTCTCTATATTTGCTCCGATAGAATTCAGTCTTTCAACCACGTCTTCATAGCCGCGAGTTATAGAGTATATATTGCGTAAAATCGAGATACCTGGAGCCGCAAGCATGGCGATCAGTATTATCATGGCCGGACGCAAAGCTGGAGGACAAACTATTTGTGCAGGTTTAAGATTTGTAAAGCCGGACACAAAAACACGATGAGGATCGGCCAAAGTAACATTAGCCCCAAGGCGGTTTAATTCTGTAAAATAGATGGCTCTATTTTCCCACATCCAATCGTGAATCATGGTCGTGCCCTCTGTTTGAGTTGCGATCGGCACAAAGAAAGGGAGATTGTCAGAATTAATGCCAGGATAAGGCTGAGCGTGTATTTTATCTTTCAAAGCCCGTAGCTTAGAAGGCAACACTACGATGTCCACCAATTTGGTCCGATCATTTTTAGAAAAATAAATTTTCGAAATTTTAAACTTTTGCCCCATGGCTTTTAATTTTTCAATTTCGAGCGCAAGAAAATCAATTGGGCATCTTTGTATTTTTAACTTTGAATGCGTGGTGATCGCAGCAGAAAGGAACATCATGGCCTCTATTGGATCTTCACTGTTATGATATTCAACATTTTGATTTATCTCCTTGAGGCCGTGGACACGAAGGTTGGTGGTACCGACTCCTTCTATTTTTACACCAAGTTTACCTAGGAAAAAACACACTTCCTGAACTTGGTAATTTGGAGGCGCAAAAGAAATGGGGGTTATACCAGGAACTAAAGCGGCCATCATTATCGCGCTTATAGCTCCAGTGTCTGATGCTTCATACATAACAATGTTAGCAGGCTTTAATTTTAAAGAAGAGATTTTGTATTTATTTTCTAGAGTTTCAACACTAACTCCCATTTCTTTTAAGGCATACCTATGAGCAGAGATGGTCCTCTCCCCCATCTTGCAACCACCGGAATGAAGTAGATCAAACTTTTTAAGATTGTGTACCATACTCGGGATTAGCATAAGACTCGAACGAACATTCGCAACAGATGGATGCATGAGACCAGATCTTTTAAAATTTTTAGGCGGCACAATCTCTAAAGTTTGTCTTTCAATCCAGCGCAACTTTACTCCCAATCCGCCTAGGATTTCCATCATTCGATTTACCTCTTCAATACGCGGAATACCATGTAAAATCGTAACACCCTTATTTAATAAAGCAGCACAAAGAAGGCCCATTGCACCATTTTTAGAAGTATTAGTGGTAATAGATCCGTGAAGTTTACTGCCACCTCGTATACGAAAATCTATGGAGTCAGAAAGTGATACAATCTTATGTTCTAGAGAATCACCTATGCGCAAAAGCTCTCCTGCCGTAAGATTTTGCTTACCAGCTTCTATGCGAGCAATGGCGCTCTGAGCTGTACCGAGCCTCTCTGCAAGCTCGCCCTGAGTCAAAAATCTCTTCTCGCGAAGTTTTTTTATAAAAGCCCCTAGAGCTTTTTGGTTTTCACCTTTGCGGTTTTGCACATTTTTCATATTTATAGAGTATATCATATATGTTATATTATGCGCATTATGATTGTGGAAAACGGCACCCTCAAGAACTCTTTCGCCCTCAAATCGACAGCTAGTTTCGTCGCAAAAATAGAGTCAGAAAAAGACTTACTTGAAGCCGTTTTTTTGTCTAAAAAGATCGGGCTGCCGATACTACCCCTTGGAGACGGCACAAATATGATACCTGGGCCGTATGTTGAAGCGATAGTCGCAGAGTTTGAAACTAGGGGCATAGAATTGAAAGAGGCTAGACTAAGAGTTGCTGCGGGAGAAACTTGGGACGACATTGTGACATTTGCCGTACAAAAAAACCTCTCTGGTATTGAGGCCCTTTCGCTCATACCTGGCAAAACAGGAGCTGCTCCAATACAAAACATAGGTGCTTATGGCAGAGAGATAAAAGATGTTATAGACCACATAAAAGTCTTTGATACTAAAAAAGAAGAGTTTGTTATTTTTAATAATAAAGATTGCAAATTTGGATATCGCGATAGCTTGTTTAAAAAAGAAAAAGGCAGATTTATAGTTACAGAAGTTTCCCTCTTGCTTTTAAAAAACTCACCAAAAATTCCTAATTATAAGGATGTTAAAAATTATTTTGAAAAAAAAGAAAACAGTTCTCCGAGCTTGAAAGAGATAAGAGAAGCTGTAATTGAAATAAGAAAAAACAAGTTGCCTGACCCCAAAATAGTGCCAAACTGCGGATCATTTTTTAAAAACCCAATTGTATCAAAACAACAAGCAGAAAAAATAAAAAACATGGCGCCAAGCGTACCCATATTCGAACAAAATGGTTTGTTCAAAATTCCGGCTGGATTTCTTATAGACTCTCTTGGATTCAAGGGTAAGAAAATCGGTAATATTGAGATTTATAAAAATAACGCGCTCGTTCTCACCAATCCATACGGCGCGTCTTTCAATGACCTGATTTCTGCAAAATCAGAAATAGAGAATACCGTCTTCCAAAAATTTGGCATCAAATTAGAGCCAGAAGTAAATATTTTGGAATAAATTATTAAACAAACAGGCGGACCCCTCTTCAAGGCCCGCCCTAATACTACCGATTCACCACAAGGACAAGGTTGCGGCGAGCTTTTTCCTCCGGAGTTCGCCCCCTCCTGTAGCTGTGCCAAGTATAGCCAACCCCGTCTCCATTACCCGAAAGGTCGCCATAGGTATCAATTGTGTCGACAAACACACTATCGACACCATATGCGGAAAATTGATCAGCTATCAATAGATGCAGGTGGATAATTGGATCATCCATCGCCGACCGACTACCTTCGACGGTACCAGAGAGATAATCTGCCAGTTCAGGGTATCTGTACCTTCTGATCCCACAAGTAATAAAAACTGTTGGTGAACGAAAACCATGCCTTTTCACCCCATCCATCATTGCATCCACCACACTCGAGTATTTCCTTTCTGGTTTTCCTTCGAGAACATGTTGGACGTCAACCAACGACTTCGATCCTCCATGACCAATAATGACCCCTTTCGTTACCGAGCAGTAAACCACAATGGTTGGGCAATCAGCACTTGCGATTGCCCCAGTTTTACCTTTTGGCAACACAACCCCGTCAGCACACACACCACGCATTACCCGTAGGCTTTGAGGCCCACCATTGATATTTTCAGGAAAATCTTCCACTGAAGCGATCCTGGTATTGCATTCGGTTGGAGTAGGTATATATATCTCCTCAAAACGAAAGGTTTCCGCCAACTGTCTGAGTCGAAAATACAAGCCCCGATCATATTGTTGTCTGTTTTGGAAACGATTCATGTTCCAATCTCCAGTGTTCATACCAAAAAGAGCCACCTTTGGGCCTTCAAGACCAAAGGGAAGAAAAATTTTCGTGGGTTCCACGAACCACCTCCTAGAAGTTTTATAACATATATGAGATAATGATTGCAAATGGGAATATTGGATAAAACTAACTATCATTTTATCGGCATAGGAGGGATCGGCATTTCGGCTATCGCGCGGATGCTCCAAATGCAGGGCAAAAATGTAAGTGGGTCAGATGGCGCGCAATCAGAAATTACTGACGAACTAGAGAAACTTGGTATTAAAATATCAATCGGTCAAAAAGCTGAAAATCTTCCAGAGAATACAGAGATAGTTGTTTACACAGTAGCGATACCAGAAGATAATCCTGAGATGCAGGAGGCAAGAAGGAGGTCGGGAGAAACAAAATCAGCAGTGGAGCGAACATCCGCAGCGAAGCGACCCGCCCGAGACGACGCTCAGTCGGGCGGGGGACAAGTGAGCGGAACTGCTGATTTTGTTTCTCCAAGATTAATCTGCATTTCCTACCCCGAATTCTTGGGCGAACTTTCTAAAAATATGTTTACTATTGCCATCTCCGGCACTCACGGCAAAACCACGACTACTGCCATGGTTGGGCACATTTTAGAAAAAGCCAAAATGGACCCGACCATCATAGTAGGTTCAAAAATGCTTGGGGAAAATGGTGAGTATAGTAATTTTCATGCAGGAAAAAGTGAGTATTTAGTAGTCGAAGCTTGTGAATACAAAAGATCTTTCTTAAACCTATCGCCTAAAATTTTAGTTATCACAAACATTGAAGCGGACCATCTCGACTATTATAAAGACATAGAAGACATAAAAAGCGCCTTTAGAGAAATGGAGCAAAAAGTACCGAAAGACGGTTTTGTTATCAAAGAAAACGAATACAAAGAAGTAGCTAGCGATTTTCATTTGGTTGTACCAGGCAAACACAACATCTTAAACGCAAAAGCGGCGATCAAGGCAGTTGAAAAAATCGGAATTTCAAATGAAAAAGCAAAAGAGTACCTGCAAGATTTTAAGGGTACTTGGCGAAGGCAAGAGTACAAGGGCGAGATAGATGGAAGTATTTACTATGATGACTATGCTCATCACCCCACCGAAATTAGAGCTACACTTGAAGCGCTAAAAGAAAAACACCCCGAAAGAAAGCTGGTAGCGGTTTTTGAGCCACACCAAGAGCTTCGTACTAAATTATTGTTTGATGACTTTGTTGATTCCCTAGAAATCGCTGATCAGGTTTTTATTGCTCCGATTTATATAAACAAGGAAGTTTCAGATGGTTCTGTAACAAACCAAACCCTAGCTGATGCAATAAATAAGTATGCTCAAGCTTCTGCAGTTAATAGCGTTGAAGAATTAGAGGAAAAAATAACTCACCCCAACCCCCGCCCGAATGCCGCAGGCGGGCAGGCCTCTCTTACAACAAGAGAGGGGCAAGACCAAAAACTTTGCATCGCAATGCTCGGTGCCGGCAACATCTACAAATGGACCAAAGAAATTTTAGCTAAAAATACTCCTCTCTCTTAGAAAATTTTGTGATTTAATTAAGGTTGAAGCCTCGACTTGCGCCGAGGCTTTTGTTATCCACCCCTCTTCTCTGACAGCATCAAACAAAGAAGGGCGAGAAGAACAAAAAGAAAGGCAAGACCAAACGAAAGCGGAAGTGGCTCACCAAAGACTCCCATATTCCTCCCTTCAATATATTAAACTCAAAACATAAAAAACCAAAGTGTGGATAAAAATTGACTTTTATTAAACAAAGGAATAAACTGGTTTTAGGTTTCGGTCAGACAAGCCGGAACTACCTGGAAACGGGGGCAGAGGCTGGAATTGGAATGGACGCCAATGTTCTGTGACACTGCCCCCGCAAAAATAATTTGTTCTTTTTGATATCATGGAACACTTCCCGGTTTCTGCTCTGCAGCAACCGGGCTTTTTTATATTAAAACTTTGTGCGCCGGGGAGGATTCGAACCTCCGTAGCCCGAAGGGCGACGCATTTACAGTGCGTTACATTTGACCACTCTGTCACCGACGCGATTATCGTATTCTAGCAAATTTTTGTTTATATTGCTCTATCCAATCCATTATTTGGAGTAGTAGTTTTTTATCATAATAACGTATATGTATCAAGCCATTTTTCATTTTGTCTATTTTTTCTTTTTTGAAATCTTTTCTAGTATAAGGTTTTGTAAATCTGGAAAGTGGTATTTTTGTCAATCGACTCCAAAACCGGAGTAAATTTTTGGGCTCTTGATTACTATAGCAATACAAAAAAGCTCTCAGCTTTGTTTCCTTTATGCCACATATTTTTCTTAAAAAATTTAGAAATGCTGTTATCATAGCCGGGTCGCTATTGGCAAAATCAACATTTTTTGCACTCTTAGCTTTATATCCTTCTCCCCAATACAACATTACTCCTATTGTTTTTAATATTTTTTCTTCAGTATTGATAATTTTTTTCAATTTAAAAGAACTTAGTTTTTTAGAAAATTTAATATTTTCATTTTCACTAGCCGAACGACGTTTTAAGTCGTGTTTACGCATAAAATATACTAGGGCGTCCATAGACACACCGAGCTCTTGGGCAACTTTTTTCATAGAAAAAAGTTGCCCATAATACAATTTTTTAACTTTTTTGATCTTAGAAAAAGGAATTGCTCCCACCTATAAATTTTATATCAGCCCATTCCTTGAGTCAATCGTAGTTATACACAAAAACTTTACAATTGACCAACTTATTGAATTGACTTTACTTAAGACAAAGTAAGCCAGCGCACAAAGTTTGAAAAAATTTTAAATAATGCTATTTTACGAAATAGAGAGGAGTTCCTTATGTATATGGTTTGGGTTCAACCGTGGATAAAGTGGACTAGCGCAACTGAAAACCGACCAGATGGGTTTTCTTTGCATACAGTGAAATGTCATGTTAGCTACTTTATCGAACGTCACAGGCAAAGCCTTCCATCTATCTATCCAAGAGAATACTCTATGCCATTTGGAGATCCCTACCTCGAAGAAGTGGACCCGGATACTTATGAACAAGTAAAATCTGCTAAAAGTACTTTTGGGATTAGATGCGACACGCGATTTGCAAAAAACCGAAAAATTTGGGTCGCAAGAACCAAAATTGCATCCGAATTCAACCCGATCCGCCCCAGCGAATAGCTGCAGGGTGGATCTCTTTTTATTCCAACTTTTTATTTTTACTCCACTCCAACCGGAGTCTCGAGAAGAGAGGCTTCGATGATGGCGCCGCGGCGACCCTTTTTCACGTCAAAAACGAGTTCGCTAGTTTCAGCTTTAGACGAGCCCGCTTCGGCTTTAGACGAGCCATTTTTCACTGAGACAGACACGATACCTCCCTTCATGATCCCCTTACCTATAATCAAAGAGGCAATCGGGTTCAAAATTCTGTTTTGGATCAAACGCTTAAGAGGTCTTGCCCCATACTGCGGATTGTACCCTTCTTTGGCTAAATATTCATAAGCCTCTTCGCTAAGTTCAAGAGAAATTTCTTTAACAGCAAGTCTCTCTCTCACCAAATCTATTTGGATTTTTACTATTTCTCTTATAGCTTCCATAGGCAAAACATCGAATATGATGATGTCGTCAATACGATTTAGGAATTCTGGCTTGAAGAAATCTTTCATCGCCTCCATAACTTTGTCTTTAACGTTGCCATACTCTTCTGTTTCAGACCCACGATCACTAAAACCAAGCTTCTCCATCTTATCTATATATTGAGCGCCAATGTTTGAAGTCATAACAATAATGGTATTTTTGAAGTTTACCGTTCTGCCTTTTGAATCAGTAAGACGACCGTTATCCAAAACCTGAAGAAGCACGTTGAAAACTTCGGGGTGAGCTTTTTCAATTTCATCGAATAACACGATAGAGTAAGGTCTATGTCGAACCATTTCGGTCAGTCCACCACCCTCATCAAACCCAACATAGCCCGGAGGAGCGCCGATAAGCTTAGATACAGAGTGACGCTCCATAAATTCTGACATATCGACTCTAATAAGAGCCTTGTCGTCATTGAACATGAAGCTTGCCAAAGCCTTAGTCAGCTCTGTTTTGCCTACACCAGTAGGACCTAGAAATATAAACGAGCCTATTGGTTTGTTTGGATCTGCGATCCCCGCTCTGCTTCGCTTTATGGTATCTGAAATCTTTTTAACCGCCTCGTCTTGACCAACTACCCTCCTTTTTAGATCATCTTCCATGCGACCAAGTTTCTCCGCCTCTTCTTCAAGCATGCGCGACATTGGTATGCCGGTCCATTTTGAAACAATTTCGGCAATGTCATTTTCGTTTATTTCTTCTTTTAGAATACGCCTGGAACTTTGCAGTTTTTTAAGCCGCTTCATGTGAGTCTCGAGGTCTTTTTCGAGTGATGGGATTTTGCCGTACCTGATCTCCGCCGCTTTACTCAAATCAAACGCCAGCTCAGCCCCTTCTGCTTCAATCCGAGCCTTCTCAAGATCCTTCTTTACTCTCTTTATCTCACCAACTGTTTCTTTTTCATTTTTCCATTTCAAATCAATTTCTGCGGTTCTCTCCTTAAGATCAGCGATTTCTTTTTCTATATCCTGCAAGCGAGATTTCGCTTTGCTATTTTTACCTTCAGCTTCTTTTCTCAAAGCCTCCCTTTCTATCTCAAGCTTCATCACTTTTGAGTTAGTATCCTGTAAAACTGCCGGCATGTTTTCAAGAGAAATTTTTAGGTGGCTTGCCGCTTCGTCTATGAGATCCACCGCCTTATCAGGAAGAAATCTATCCGCAATATAACGAGACGAAAGATTTACAGCAGCCTTTATCGCATCATCTGTAATATGCACTCCATGATAAAGTTCATATTTCTCTTTCAAACCCCGAAGAATAGTAACGGCATCTTCTGTGGAAGGTTCAGTTACGTACACGGGCTGAAAACGCCTGGTGAGAGCCGGATCTTTTTCTATGTGTTTTTGATATTCTTTTAAGGTGGTCGCTCCTATGGCCCTCAGTTCGCCCCTGGCAAGTGGTGGCTTCAATATATTTGAAGCGTCAAGAGAGCCTTCAGCGCTGCCAGCACCTACGATAGTATGTATTTCATCAATAAAAAGGATTATTTTACCTTCAGACTTTTCAATTTCTTTGATTATATTTTTTAACCTCTCTTCAAATTCACCTCTATATTTGGTACCTGCCACCAAAAGGCCCAGATCAAGAGAAACTATTTCTTTATCTTTGAGCGACTCCGGAACATTTGAAGAAACCATCCTGGCTGCCAAACCTTCAGCTATCGCAGTCTTCCCCACTCCAGCCTCACCTATAAGGATCGGATTGTTTTTGGTACGGCGAGACAATATTTGAATAATGCGATTTATTTCCTCGTCTCTCCCTATAACAGGGTCGAGTTTATTCTCTCGGGCAAGTTTGGTTAGAGACCTCGTGTATTTTATCAATGCTTTATTTTTTTGCTGCCCTTTACCCTCAGAAACTCTTCCTTGTTTGATTTCCTGTATCAAAAACATCACTTTTTCTCTTTCTATTTTGAAACGAGATAAAATAGTTTTAGCTGGACTTTCGATCTCCAGACAAGCGAGAAAGAGATGTTCGGTCGAAACAAATTCGTCCCCCATGTTTGCCGCTATCTTTGAAGAGTGCTCGATCACATGCATCAGCTCAGGAGTAAAATAAATCTGATAAGAAGGAGCCATCGTACCACCACTAACATTGCCTTCCATTGCTTCAAGCAATGAATCAGTCAAAAGAACGGTATCAACTTCCATCCTATCAAGAATGGAGATAACCATACTTTCATCCTGCAAAATCAGTGCTGCCAGCATATGGACCGGGCTTACATGATTTTGACCACGCTCAATAACCAGCTCGTGAGCTTTTCTTATGGCTTCTTTGGCTTTAGTTGTAAAATGATTAAATGGTGTCATAAACACTATTATAGCAAATTATGGCAATAATTAAAAGAATGCAATTATTTTGCCATTTCCGCAAGAGCAGCCGTCCTTGCGGGCTTAAGTAGGCTTGCCGGCACATAAGAGTAAACTTCAGAGTCAACGACAGCTTCTATGCCCACTATTTCCCCAGACAATGTGATTATTGGGCTACCTGGCAAGCTCCTGCCCACAGGAATATCGGAAACTATACTGCTAACTACTTGTTTATCTGGACTGGAATTGATTTGTTTAATTCTGCCTATTGATACTGAGTTGCTTTCCCTGCCGCTCACAGCCACCACCGTCTGTCCGACTTTTAATGCGGACACTTCTCCTAGCGCTGCTGGATGGAAAGCGTACTTCGGATTTTTAGTTGTATCAGGTTTTATAAATACAAGTTTGTTTACAGAATCTATGTAAACCTTACCAACAGGAAAATCTTCTCCTTCCGAAAAAACCAAAGAGTACGCAGAAGTGGAAGTATAGCTTCTACTATCAGTCATTATGGTACCATCCGAACTTACAACGATACCGAGACCAGACACCACCGCACTTCCATCGGCACCAACGGTTTTTAGCCTGACTATTGATTTTTCATTTTTACTTATAGCTTCCACTACCCGGTCTTCCTCGCTCACCACGACCGTTTCTATCACCTTTTCTGTTTTTGTTTCGCCCGGTTCAACTACTGTTTCAATAGTTCTCTCCACCACACGGTTTATAGTTTGGGTAACTTCAACTGGCGCTTCTTGCAAGAGTGAAAAAGAGATAATACTTGTACCAATCGAAGTAATGAAAGTAATAAGCAAGACTAGAAGTATAAGTTGGTGTTTAGTGAGATCTTCCATACCACAATATTAACAAACTTTTTTTATGCAAACAAGAATGTTTTTTAAGGTATAACTTTCTTAAGGATGGCAATGAATTTATCCAAATCTTGTTTTTTGGTTTCGCG
>CAZRKB010000013.1:13152-16307 GCA_964601125.1 uncultured Candidatus Saccharibacteria bacterium | reverse complement strand
GAACCTACGACCATCTCCTTAAAAGGGAGCTGCTCTACCGACTGAGCTACGGGCGGTTAAAACAAGACAAAATATACTAGAAAATCACAGTTCTAGCAAGGTTTTTTCGAGAGCGGTATCGAGACTCTCCCCCCCCATTCTCGATTTGTGATATATGCTGACCAGCTTGGTATAAAAATTTTCCAAGTCCTCTTTCTTCCAGTTTTTTAGATCTTTTTTTGATTTGTTGTAAGGAAAGTCTTTTATACCCAAATCAGTGGCCGTAGCTCCCTTTGATATGGCTGCCATGTCCTTAACCTTAGAAATTATTTTGTGAATTAATTCTTCTGGTTGTATACCTTGCAAAAGGAGCTTCTGGTACTCTAGCCAAGTTTTTTTAATGTCCCTTGCACCCACAGCATCCTGCAAAGCAAACGGGCTGTACAAATAATCTTTTTCTTTTTGACTTTTCTTCTCCAAATCTTCTTTTTCAGAAAATAGATTTTTGAATTCTTTAAATAAGCTTTGTGTCTCCATGTTTTTGTTTTGGTTCCACCCTCTTAATGTAACCTGCCTCGCCGGCAAGGCGGGGAGAGGGGTTTAGGGGTGAGTTATTGCATCTCCCCCCAATTTTTACCGGAAGAATAATTTGCGACGATTGGTACTCCGAGCGACTGCTTTTCGTTCAAAATATTTTCCATAATATTTTTAGCTTCCTGTGTAAATTTTTCTATCTCGCCATCTTTAACTTCATAAATAAGCTCGTCGTGTATCTGCATTAAAAGGTGTGCCTCTGTTTTTTCTTTTTTTAGAGCTTGATCTATTTTATTCATAGCGATTTTTATTATATCAGCCTGAGTCCCCTGTATGGCGGCGTTTACCGCCATACGCTCTGCTGCCGCTTTTATGAACGGAAGTTTCGATTTTATACCTTCAAAATACCTGCGTCTGCCAAAAATTGTTTTGGTATAGCCTTGTTTTTCAGTCTCTTTTTTTATATTTTCGATGTAATCGGCAAGACCTGAAAAGTTTTTGAAGTAGGCGCTTAAGAACTCCCCTGCCGTTTTCCTGTCTGTGCCCAAATTCGCCTGAAGAGCGGTTACCCCCATACCGTACAAAATACCGAAGTTTATCACTTTGGCTTGTCTGCGCATTTCTTTAGTCACATCTAGCTCTTTGACTTTAAAAACTTGTGCCGCAACAGCAGAGTGAATATCTTTTCCTGTTTTAAATATGTCTATCAAATTTTTATCTTGAGAAAGTATGGCGGCGATGCGTAACTCGATCTGTGAATAATCTAAAGATACAAGCGAGCTACCTTCAGGAGCAATAAAAGCGTATCTGATGCGCCTGCCCCGCTCGCTACCAACTGGAATATTTTGCAGATTTGGATTTTCTGAAGCCATGCGACCAGTCGTACTGCCGGCTTGTATAAACCTAGCATGCAACCTTCCTTCCTCATCCAAAAGTTTCGGGATTGGTTCTATGTAAGTCGAAAGAAGTTTTCTAATTTCTCTATACTCAAGAATCAATGGCACTATGGGGTGGAGACTTATCATTTTTTCAAGCTCCGATTCGCGGGTAGACTTCGCTCCAGTACCAGTTTTTTTTTGATTTTTTACCGTAAGTCCCATTTTTTCGAACAACACTTCTCCCAACTGTTTTGGCGAAGATACATTGAATTCCAGGCCAGCATGTCGCCATATTTTCTTTTCTACCACCTCCAGCTCTTTCACATAATCTTTGGCTAAAGCTTGGAGAAAGGTGCTGTTTACCAACACTCCATATCTTTTAACTTCTTTTAAAATCGGTATTAAGGGCTTCTCGATTTCTTCGAAAATAAATTTGCTGCCTCTTTTTTCCAACTCATTAAATATTTTTTCTCGAGCAACAGAGAAATCCTCGGTATTTGCAAAATTTAAAATGTCGGCAAGTTTTGGATCGGTGATATTGGAATCAACAACCCACAAAGCCACCGATGTTTCTTCCAAATCTTCTTCTGAGACTTCTTTGTTTGGGTCTTCTTTCTTTCCGAGTTCCCCATTTACCTCTTTGCCATTTAAAGCATGGATCGCGCTTTGCAGTTTATCCCCGATGGATCTGAATTCCAGTTTGTAAAATAGCTCTTTTGCCTCCTGCATATTTAAATTTTCTGACCACCTCATGTCCGGCAATTTGAAATCGATCGGCGCGTCTCTCCTGATGGTAGCCAACATTTTGCTAAAAGCCGCTTCTTCTTTTCCTTCTTCTAGAAGCTTGATTATTCTTGGTTTGGTTTTTTTATGAATTTCAGACTTTGGATTTTTTAGTTCTTTATATATCGACTCTATAGAACCAAAATATTTTATTAGATCTGTAGCGCTTTTGTCTCCTATTCCTTCTATACCGACGATATTATCAGAAGGGTCACCCTTCAGTCCTTTAAAGTCCGGTAATAGTTTTGGAGGGAAGCCAAATCTTTCAAAAACAGCTTTTTCATCATAAAGAATCGTATCTTTAATGCCCTTTTTAAGGGTGTAAACTTTTACACTGCCATGTTCTTTTTTTCCATCATTAACCAGCTGCAAAGTATCCATGTCTCCGGAAGCGATGACAATGTCTGTGTCTCCCCCACTTAGCTCTTCAACTATGGTGCCGAGCATGTCGTCTGCTTCAAAACCCTCCAGAGCATAAATTGGGATGTTTAAAGCTCGGCAAACATCTTTTGCCTTCTCGAGTTGCACAGAAAGAGAGTCGTCAGTTTTAGCCCTATGGGCCTTGTAACCCTCAAAAACTTGGTGCCTATATGTAGGCTTGGGCAAATCAAAACATGCCACCAAGTAGTCTGGTTTAAATTCATCTACAATTTTCAAAATCATCAAAACAAGTCCATACAAAGCACCTGTGGGTTCTCCTTTGCTTGTAGCAAAATCAGGCAAAGCGTGGTATGCCCGGTGGATAATAGCGTGAGCATCAAGCAATACCAATTTATTTTTTGTTTTAGTTTGACTCATGATTTAATTGTGATTTTTCTTTCATTTTCGCTTACCCGTCCGACCGAGTCGTCCGGGCGGGCATGCTCGAAAAATATTTTTGTATGCTCTGGCATAATTCCCAGAATACGCTCTGGCCATTCTATGCAAATGAGATTATTGGGGTCAGCGATTATTTCCTTCCAACCTAAATTTAGCATTTCC
>CAZRKB010000013.1:4471-13052 GCA_964601125.1 uncultured Candidatus Saccharibacteria bacterium | reverse complement strand
AATGAGATTATTGGGGTCAGCGATTATTTCCTTCCAACCTAAATTTAGCATTTCCGCTTCGCTTTCTATACGGTAAGCGTCGATGTGAATTAAGGAATTGAATACCTCACCCCCCGTCCCCCCTCTCCTTGTCAAGGAGAGGGGGGCATCGCCATTATCAAGATTTGAAGTAGGCTCTAAGGGGGGTGAGGTCTTATATTTCTTCATAATTACAAAAGTTGGGCTTTGGATTGACTCTTCTACACCGAAAAATTCGGCTAGAAATTTCATAAAAGTAGTCTTGCCAGCCCCAAGCTCTCCGTAAAGCCCAACAACAGTAGCCCTTGTATTATCGGGTTTTAAGCTAGAAGCAAAATCTATGGCAATTTTGGCAGTTTCTTCACTATTTTTAGACAAAAATTCCATATACCTATCCTAGCATAATTCATAATTCTTGAATCATGATACAATTTCTCCATGACTATCCAATTTAATGAGAGTAAACAAAAAAGCAAACTCGAAAGTCTTAGGGAGGAAGAAGAGGAGGGTTTGGCAAAACTCATGTCTCAAAAATACGGGCTCTCTTATATAGATTTAGGAGTAAACCCGATAAACATAGACGCATTAAGAATAATAAAGGAGAAAGATGCGAGAGATGCCAACGTGGCACCATTCAACATTGTTAACAAGCGAGTCTCTGTCGCTATAATTTCTCCAAACGACGGCAAGACGGTAGAAGCGGTGGAAAATTTGAGACAAAGAGGTTATAGCCCTATCCTTTTTATGGTTTCTCATCACAGTCTAGAAAAAGTTTGGGATAGATACAAAGATCTTTCTTATTCTATGGAAACAAAAGGTGGCGCATTAGATATTGCCAATGAAGAAATACAGAGCTTAGTAAAAAACGTAGGCAGTGTTGCCGATATAAAAAGTTCGATAGAGCAAGTAATTGCTCAAAAGAAAAGTTATCGCATTTCGAGAATACTCGAAATAATACTGGCTGGCGCTATTTCAGTAGAAGCATCAGATGTACACATCGAGCCAGAAGATAGTGTAGTGAGGCTTAGGTACAGACTTGATGGTGTGCTTAATGACATATTAGAGCTCGATCACAACATTTACCAACTTCTACTCTCTCGCATAAAACTCATATCCAATCTTAAATTAAACATAAAAGGCAAGGCTCAGGATGGCAGATTTAGCATAAAACTCGGTGACACGGAGATAGAAATAAGAACATCTCTTTTGCCTGGGGGATACGGAGAATCCGTAGTGCTCCGTGTTTTAAACCCAGACTCAATTGCTGTTTCTCTAGATGAGCTTGGCATAAATGACAAGTTACTAAAAATCATTTTGCGAGAGCTCAACAAACCAAACGGGATGATACTAAACACCGGACCTACGGGTTCCGGAAAAACCACCACTCTTTATGCTTTCCTGAAAAAAATTCACACTCCAGAGGTAAAAATTATAACTATTGAAAATCCGATCGAATACCACATCAGGGGCATTGTACAAACACAAACCGACGAAGCTAAAGGCTACACCTTTTTAGAAGGTTTGCGTAGCGCCCTACGGCAAGATCCTGACATAATAATGGTAGGAGAAATCAGAGACACGGAAACGGCAGAAATAGCGGTCAATTCTGCTCTTACCGGACACTTGGTGTTTTCTACTTTACACACCAACAATGCAGCTGGCACATTCCCTCGGCTTATAGACCTTGGTGTAAACCCCAAAGTCATAACTTCAGCCATCAATATCGCCATGGCCCAAAGACTCGTAAGAAAACTTTGTGCTAAATGCAAGAAAACAGCAGCGCTTTCAAAAAAAGATGCTGATCTTGTAAAAAGAGTTTTAGAGAGTGTCAAAGATAAAGATGCTCTTAGTGGGTTAAATGTAAAAAACATTTGCGAACCGGTCGGCTGCGAGGAATGTAACTTTACCGGGTTCAAAGGCAGAACTGGTATTTACGAAGCCATTCTCACAGATGAAAAAATTGAGGCGGTTGTAAACCAAAACCCGAGCGAAAGAGAAATAAATAAAGCCGCTGAAAGCCAGGGTATTTTGACCATGCTCCAAGACGGAGTGATAAAAATATTAAAAGGCACAACCTCCATAAATGAACTAGGAAGAGTGATAGATTTAGAAAATTAAGTTATACACAATTTTTGTTGCTCTAGAACAGCTTTTGTGAATAATGAAAAATATCCCTATTGCACAAAAATCAAGACGGGATAAGTGAGATGCAAATCTCTAAGCGGCACTTTTAATACCTGTATCAAAAGCAAAACATTACTCTGAGGAAGGAGCGAGCAGTCTCTCCGAAAGGAGAGTACCAGCTTCTACCTTGATTTAATGTCTAACCTCGCCCAAGGCGAGACGCCGCTTAGAGATTTGTACCCCAAGCAAATAAAAGTTTTCAATTTCCCTTTCTGGGGAAGTATATCATATACTAAAAATTATGTCAAGCAAAGATAGGAAACCAGCTACCAACAAAGAAGAATTCGGGGATTTAGATTTTTTAGACCAAACTCTGCGCCCTTCACGCTGGGATGAGTATATCGGCCAAGAAAACATAAAAAAGAACCTCCAGATTCTGCTTTCCGCAGCCAAAGAGCGAAACCATCCGCCCGAGCATTTACTATTTTACGGACCGCCAGGCTTGGGCAAAACAACTCTCGCCCACTTAGTTTCCAAAGAAACAGGTACTCAGATGCGAACCACTTCTGGACCAGCCATAGAAAAAATCGGCGACCTTGCTTCTATACTTACAAACCTCTCTCCTTACGATATTTTATTTATAGATGAAATACACAGACTTAACAAAAACATCGAGGAAGTACTCTACCCAGCCATGGAACAGGGTTCTCTCGATATTATAATCGGCAAAGGCCCAAGCGCGAGAACAATCCAACTTGAACTGCCTAAATTTACTCTGATAGGAGCTACTACCCGCGTCGCTTCCATTTCTTCACCTCTTAGAAGTCGTTTCGGTGGCGGAATATTCAGACTTGAATTTTACAATCCAGATGAAATCGCAAACATAATTAAAAGATCCGCAAATATTTTAGGTATAGAAATAAATGATTACGCAAAGAGAGCCGTAGCAGACAGAAGCCGGTTTACTCCCAGAATAGCAAACTACCTACTAAAAAGAGTGCGTGATTATGCTCAAACTCATAAGCGCGGAGTTGACGAGGGTGTGGTCACAGAAGCCTTTGATCTTTTGGGGATCGACAATGCAGGACTAAACGCAGAAGACCGCAACCTTTTGAGAACAATTGCTGATAAATTTGGCGGAGGTCCAGTAGGTCTCAGCACTTTGGCCGCTTCCCTATCTGAAGAAGAGGCTACCATCGAAGAGTTTAACGAGCCCTATCTTTTGCAGATCGGCTTTATCGAACGCACCCCCCGTGGTCGAGTCCTTACTCGCCGGGGTTATCAGCATTTGGGATTACCTTATCCAGAGTCTCTTCTATAGAAAATATGGTATATTTCAAATATGTCCGGGCATAATAAGTGGTCAAAAATAAAGAATAAAAAAGCGGTAACAGATGCTTACAAAGCAAAGGTCTTTGGCAAGCTAGTAAAAGCCGTATCCGTTGAATCAAAACTTGCGAAAGGTGATGTCAATTCACCTTCTCTTAGGGCGGCGATAGAAAAGGCAAAGGCAGCAAATGTACCAAACGACAACATCGAGCGAGCAATCAAAAAGGGCGCTGGCGAAACAAATAATGCAATGGAAAAAATAACTTACGAAAGTTATGGTCCGGGAGGATCAGCGCTCATAATAGAGGCTCTGACAGAAAACCGAAACAAGGCAGCTCAAGAAATAAAGCACATACTCTCAAAAAATGGTTTCGAGCTAGCAACTCCAGGCGCCGCCGCGTGGGCTTTCGAGAGAGATCCGTCGAGCCTCGAGTGGATAGCGAAAACTACAGTGCCGATTTCAGAAGAAGACAGCCAAAAACTGGAAGCACTTATAGAAGATCTTGAGAACAATGACGAGGTTCAAGAAGTTTACACCAATGCAGAGTAAAAAAATATTAGGAATAGACCCGGGGTATGGACGCATTGGGATAGCCGTAATGAAAACCGTAGAGAGAAAGCAAGAACTTATTCACTCAGAATGTTTCGAGACCAGTAGCAAACTTCCCTACCACAAAAGACTTTTACTTGTTGGTGAAAAAATTTCTCAAATAATACAAGAGTACCAGCCGGAGCAAGTTGCACTAGAAACACTACTTTTTAGCAAAAATCAAAAAACAGCGATGCAGGTTTCCGAGGCAAGAGGGGTTATTATTTTTGTTGCTTTAAAACACAACGTTTTGGTGAGAGAATTTAACCCAAACCAGATCAAGCTTGCAGTTACCGGATACGGCAAAAGTGACAAAAAGCAGGTAATTTTGATGGTAGAAAAGCTTGTAAAAATGCCCCCTCTTAAAAAAGAGGTGAAGAGACACGATGACGAATATGACGCCATAGCTTGCGCCCTCACCGCAAGCGCGATCACGCTATCCACAGCACTTTCATAAAAGTATTGCAAAAACTTTTCATTGTGTTAAAAAATAAGAACCGCGTAGCGGAATTACAATTAATTGTAAAAAATATGTCAGATGGAGAATTTGATAACGATGAATTAAAAGAAGGGGGAGAAGAAGTGCCTGGAGAAGAAGTGGTGGATGAAGAGGAGGGGGGTGGTGACGAGGAAGAAACAGAATAATCAAAAATCCCCTTCGGGGGATTTTTGATTATTCTGGGTTTACGATAACAAAAGTTTTCTTGCCTATTTTTATTTTTCTTTCGGTTTCGCCCACCAACTCATTTGGGTCGGTAATTTTTTTATCGGGTAAATTTGTTTGATCAGAAACTGCACCAGCTTCAACCAACCTCCTCCACTCTGATTTTGATTCTACTATTTTTTTTAGAGTCAAAAGGTCTGATAGTTTATCCCCCTTTCCTCCTCCAACCACCTCCGTATTTTCTGGAAATTCCCCCTTTGAAAAAGTGCTGTCAAAATTTTCTTCTGCTTTTGCTGCCGCCCCCTCTCCGTGATACATGCGCACAATTTCCTTGGCCAACTCTATTTTGAATTCCTTTGGACCAAAGTTTTTAAACTTTTCAATTTTTTCTTTAGATACTCTGGTAGTCAAGATAAAATATTTTTCAATCAATTCATCTCTGAGAGTCATTACCTTACCAAACATATCGTTTGGTGAATCCGTAAGATTAATCGTATTGCCCCAACTAGAGCTCATCTTCCTACCATCCAAACCCTCAATAAGTGGGTTTGTTATTATGTCTTGAGGTTCTTGCCCATACATTTCTTGGAGCTTACGGCCGGCAAGAAGGTTGAATCTTTGGTCAGTTCCTCCAATTTCTACATCAGCCTTAACTGCGACCGAATCATACCCTTGCATCATTGGGTAAAATGCTTCACGCATGGAAACCCTCTTCCCATCTTCAAGCCTCTTTTTTATATTTTCTCTTGCATTAAAATCATGGAGGGAAAAAATGTTGGCTTGCTTGCCTAGCTCTCTGTACCCCAACTTGTCTAACCACTCACTGTTATAACGAATTTCGCATTTATCCAAATCAAGTATTTTCCCAACCTGAGCAACATAAGTTTCAAGATTTTCCTTTATTTTATCTTCGCTAATCATAGGACGCTCACTGTCTTTATCCGAAGTGTCACCAATAACCCCGGTAAAATCGCCTATAATAAAAATTATTTTGTGTCCTAGTTCTTGAAAATCTTTTAACTTAAGAAGTGGGATTGACCTGCCTATGTGTATATTTGGGCTTGTTGGGTCTATACCAAGTTTTACGTTCAATTTTTGACCAGAATGCAATTTTTTATTTAAATGCTCGCCGTCAATAATTTCTTCTACTCCCCTAGTCAATAGTTCCTTTATTTTTTCTTCCATAGTCAAAACTCTACCATAATTTTTATTTTTTGGCATAATAGAAAGGATGAGTAAAAAGACTTGGTTAATGCTTGGGCTGTCGGTTTTCCTTTTTATGGGAGCGATTATCCTTGTATGGATAAGCACCTTCAAAGTACCCACGACTGATTCAATACGAGAAAGACGGGTCACAGAATCGACAAAAATATACGATCGTGCGGGAGAAATCCTTCTCTATGACACTGGAGGAGACATAAGAAGAAGCATAATACCGATAGACCAAATATCTAGGTATGTTAAAAATGCGACTCTCGCGATTGAAGACCAAGAATTTTATAGTCACCGAGGAGTGAGGCCGCTCGCTACTTTCCGCGCAGTATTCATCCAGCCACTCCGAGGCAAAGGAGTTCAAGGTGGCTCCACTATCACCCAGCAGGTAGTTAAGAATTCCATTCTCACCAACGAAAAACTTATTTCCAGAAAAATCAAAGAGTGGGTGCTCGCCATAAAACTCGAGCAGGTTATGTCTAAAGACGACATTTTGTCGATGTATCTAAACGAAATACCCTATGGCGGGGTAATCTATGGTGTAGAGGAAGCGAGTGAGGCTTTTTTTGGTAAAAGCGCCTCCGACGTAACCCTAGCCGAGGCCGCTTATCTGGCCGCCCTACCCCAAGCCCCAACTTTTTATTCTCCATACGGGCCAAACAAGGATAGACTGGAGGAGCGTAAAAATTTGGTGCTAGCAGAAATGCTCGACAACAATTTTATAACTCAGGAGGAGTATGATGCGGCATTAGAAGAAAAAGTTGCTTTCTTGGCAAAAGGAGACAATAGTATTAAAGCACCCCATTTTGTCTTTTATGTTTTGGATTATATAAAGCAAAAATACGGGGAAGAGGTGGTGAAAACTGGCGGGCTTAGAGTCATAACTTCATTAAACTACGAACTTCAGTCTATAGCAGAAGACATCGCCGCAGATTATGCTGCTGAAAATAAAGTAAATTTTAACGCTGAGAATGCGGCGATAGTAGCCACCGACCCAAAAACTGGTGAAATTTTAACGATGGTTGGATCCAGAAATTATTTCGATCAAGAAATAGACGGCGCATTTAACGTAACGACAGCAAAAAGACAGCCAGGATCAACTTTTAAACCGTTCGTATATTCACAGGCATTCTTAAAAGGTTACACCCCAGAAACTGTAGTGTTTGACGTAAAAACTCAATTTTCCACTTCTTGCGCCATAGACAACATGACGATAGGAAACGGCTGCTACGCCCCAGAGAATTACGATAATTTATTTAGGGGGCCAATAACTTTGAGAGGTGCTTTGGCTCAATCTCTAAACATACCTTCGGTAAAAGTTCTTTACCTTGCTGGTCTAAATGAATCAATACGTTTGGCGAGAGACATGGGTATAGAGTCCTTGAATAACCGTGGAGATTACGGCCTTACCCTTGTTCTTGGAGGTGGTGAGGTAACACCCCTGGAACTTACTGGGGCATATGGAGTTTTTGCAAACAACGGAGTTAGGGTGCCCTTAACGCCAATAATTGAAATCAGAGATAAAGGCGGGGAAGTGATTGAAAAATCAAACCCAAACCCAAGGCAAGTTTTGCCAAAAGAAATCGCTTTAAAAATATCTGATATTCTTTCTGACAATGTTGCCAGAGCCCCATCATTTGGACAAACCTCTGTGCTCTTTTTCCCAACTAGAGACGTGGCGGTTAAAACAGGTACCACAAACGACTATAGAGACGCCTGGATCATGGGCTACACTCCGAGCATTGCTGTGGGTGCCTGGGCTGGAAACAACGACAACTCTCCTATGGAAAAGAAGGTTGCTGGCTTTATCGTGGCGCCAATGTGGAGAGCTTTCATGGACCAAGCCCTAGCCAGAACTCAGGCCGAGCAATTTGAATCCCCTCTCATTGAGGACCAGGCGCAACTAAAACCAAGTCTACGAGGCATTTGGCAGGGCGGCATTGTCGCAACTTCAACCAACAACACTGTCACAGCAACAGGCGGAGTACATTCGATATTGCACTGGGTAAATAAAGATGACCCCCGAGGACCAGTCCCAGAAAACCCTCAAAATGATTCGCAATACGAAAGGTGGGAATACGGCGTTCGCCTTTGGGCACAACAAAACAATCTTCACAACGATTTGCCCTACGCAATACCATAAACCTCTCCCGGCTTTCAGCCACCCTCCCCTTGATTAAGGGGAGGGAAAACCGCCCAGTTTTTTCCATTTTCTAAAACCTCCTTATTTTTCAACATATTTTTACCATACCTATAGGTAAAATGTTGGGAAATGCATTTTTTGCTTGACAGAATTTTTAGATGTGCTACCATACCACACAGATTAAGTCCGGACAGCGCGCTTAGGAAAAAGTTATAGGGGTCGTCCGCAAGTCGGAGCCCCTAGGCAGTATCGTCGCGTTCTGTTGTGTCTGGCGGGTCGGAAATGAGTAACCATTCTCAGAGGCCCGCCTTATAGTCCATTGAGACCGTTTTGTCCGCCCAGCCGTTGTGCACAACGGCTGGGCAAGCCACAGGATCCGGGCAGTGGATCCAAACAACCCTGAAAAGCTTCGGCGAAGTAGGGGTTTTCTTTTACCCTAAAAGATTCTTAAAAAGATTTTTTGGGAGCGGAGGGATTCTTCGATTTTGTCTTTGTGCATGAA
>CAZRKB010000013.1:0-4371 GCA_964601125.1 uncultured Candidatus Saccharibacteria bacterium | reverse complement strand
TTAAAAAGATTTTTTGGGAGCGGAGGGATTCTTCGATTTTGTCTTTGTGCATGAAAATTTGATTGCGGAAAGCGGGCGGGCAGTTTATTTTTACTTTTTGTTCACTTGTCTCGAGCTCTTCCCTTTTTACATCTATACCAGAAAAATCTTTTATTGTTTTTATAATAAACTCAATCCGGAGATTATTGTTATTCTCTAAATTAAAAAACTTCTGAAAAAACCCTGAGATATTATTCATATTTATTTACTCCGAAGCATTTTGTCTTTGAAAAAGCCTTGAACCCCTAAACAAAATATTCATCCAAGAAAAGGGGTGCTTTTCAGAGATAAAATGCGCAGGAGTTACAATCACCTATTCATAGGCATCACGATGTAAAGAAAGCTTTTGTCGGAGGATCCACTGATAACAAGAGGTTTCCCAACTCCACCAAAGCCTAACGAGAGGCTATCGTCTGGTATTGATTGCAAGCAGTCTATTATGTACTTGCTGTTAAAACTGAGTTCCAAATCTCTCCCAGAAACAACGGCTTTTATTGATTCTTTGTATTCACCCACTTCATTGCTCTTAGACTCCACCTGAAGGCTTTTATCTTTAATATTTAGCTTCATTCTTATTTGGTTTAGCGGTCCTGAAAACACATTTGATCCCTTAATGCAGTTTAATAGGTCTGCTTTCAACAGAGTAGCTTCGCCCTCAAAACTTTTTGGTATTATTTGTTTATAATCTGGAAAAGATCCGTCGACCAAACGAGAAACCATATATAAGCTACCAGCCAAGAATGCCGCCTGATTTTTCTCAAAGATTATTTCTATATCACCATTATATTCTTCAAGAATTTTAACAGCCTCAAGAGCATTCCTATAAGGGATCAGGGTTTGCGGAAAGTCGTTGTGGGCTTTTGTGTTTATCTTTTTTTCAGCTAAGCGAAATGAGTCAGTTGAAACAAAAACTAGGTTATTTTCTCCATTATAAACAAACACGCTGCCAAGCTCCGGCTTTATATTTGAATTTGACGCGCTATACCAAACAGATTTAAAGCCGAGTATTAAATCTTTACAGCTCATTTTTATAACCTTACTTGGTGTATCGCCTTCTTTGTCATTAATTTTTAATTTTGGAATAGTTGGAAAATCTTCACTCGGCATAGATTTTATAATGGAAGAGTTTTTGCCAGAGGTTATTTTTAAGTTATTTTCTACATTTTCAAACAACAATTCGTCTTCCTTAGTTGAAGAAAGTGCTCCAACTAAAATATTGGCGGGTACAGCCACCGATCCGGGCTCTAAAACTTTGACTTTTACCTCTACTTCTAGACCTATATCAAGATTGGTTGATTTTATAATTAACCTGTCTTTATCAAATGCTTCTAAATAGACGCACGCTAAGACGGGCAGAGTTAAGTGCTTGCCCGATATCCTAGAAGCTTTTTGTACCGCTACTTCTATTTTTGATTTACTGCTCTCAAACTTCATATTTTTAAATTCAAGTTAAATACCGATTTATAGGATGTGGATTTGTGGATATCTTTTTTAAAGATACCATAAAAAGAGTTTTAGTGTTACATCTGTAAAATTGCTGTGTAAATTATTTTGGAAAACTCCTACCATTGTTTATTTGTTCCAGCGATATCCACGTTTTGAGTCTTTAAAAAGAACAAATTATATACAGCAAATCAACAGGTTATTAACCTATTAAGGAACGTATCTCCTGGATCTCTTTTGAAAGAATAGAATCGACCTTAACCTCTTTTTTTATTTTTTCACAAGAGTGTATAACTGTGGTGTGGTCCCTTCCTCCAAGTTTGTCGCCTATTGATGGGTAGGAAATACTAAAATCCTCTCGCAATATATACATTATTATTTGGCGGGGTTTTATGATCTCCTTCTTTCTGGTTTTTTCGTAAATAGCGTCTTCTTCTATTTTATAAAAATCAGAAATTATTTTGACCACTTCTTTATAAGAAAGAAGCTTTTTTTGTTTTATGCTATTTTTTACCAGATCTTTAACCTCGTTTAAATTTAAAACCCGATTTTTTGTTTCTGTTTGACAAACAATCAGGTTTATAACACCCTCCAGGTCTCTAATATTTCCTCTTATTGAATCAGCCAAATATTCGATTACACTTTCTTCTACATAAAGACCTATGCTGCCGCACTTGGATTTTATTATGGCTACCCTTGATTCGTGATCTGGGGCTGGTATGTCCACCACCATTCCAGCGGAAAATCTTGATTTAAGCCTGTCTTCTAGGCCCGTTACAAAATTTGGATGCTTGTCGCAGGAAAAAACAATATGCTTGTTGTTGTCCTTCATTATATTAAAGAGGTGAAAAAGCTCTTCCTGGGTTTTTTCTTTACCTGAAAGAAACTGTACGTCGTCCATAATTAACATGTCGTACTTCCTGTATTTTTCCTTAAATTGAGACACTTTATTGGTTTGCACGGCGCTTATGAAGTCGTTGCTAAACTTTTCAGTGGTGAAATAAAATATTTTTTTAGAAGGGTCAATGGCTTTCACGGCGTTGCCGATTGCTTGTATGAGGTGTGTTTTGCCGTGACCCGTATTCCCATAGATAAAAAGCGGATTATAAGCCACACCAAAATTCTTCAAAGCGCCTTGAGCGGCAGCGTGGGCTAATTCATTAAATGGTCCAACAATGAAAGATTCAAATGTATACCGAGGGTTTAAGTTGTCTTCCTTATTTATGTAGTGTTCTGAAAGAGGCAGTTCTTTTGTTGCCGACGCATTTTTGGTCGGTATATACTGGTTTTTTGTCTCGCTTTCCTCTTTTATTACATATTCAAGCGCGTGGATAGATTCTGAAGATTCTCGGAGAAACCGTAATATAAGCGGGTGGAACTTTTTAAATAGCCACTCCTGAACGAAAGTGTTTGGTACGCTAAGATAGACAGTTCCATTATCAAAACCAGATATTTTTGTTTCTTTAAACCACGTTGCAAAATTTGCCTTCGAAACAGACTCCTCTATCTTAGGTAAAACATTGTTCCAAAGTTCGTGGGTATCCATCCCGTTTTAAATTTAAACTTCTAAACTAGTGACCTCAATTATATATTCAATCTAAGTTTAGGGAACTTGTTTTTATCTTCAATCTATGTTTATAATGTGTTATGTCAGTCACATACCAACCAAAAAAAAGAAAGAGGTCAAAAACGCACGGCTTTTTAAAGAGGAGTAAAACTCCCGGAGGCTTAAAAGTGCTCTCAAGTCGTAGAAGAAAGGGCCGAAAGAAAATTTCAGTCTAAAACTATGCTTCCTAAAAATAGGAGGATACCAAGAAAAGATTTCCACCTTCTTTCGAGCGGGGCAAAGATTTATAGTAACGAACTTTTTTTAGTCAGATTTGTTGAGGTGAAGGCTGGTTTTGGCAGATTCTGTTTTTCTGTTTCAAAAAAAGTAGCCAAAAACGCAGTAGATAGAAACAAGATGCGTCGAGCCGGATATCGATACCTGAGAGGGGTTTTAAATGATTTGGCACCTGGGGTTTTAGCACTTTTTTCTTTCAGGAGGAAGCCTCTGGACGATCAAGAGATAACAAAAAAGCTAAAAGAAATTTTAAAAAAATCAAATTTAATTAAATGATCGAATTTTTGAAAACAATTATTTATGTACCGCTGTACAACTTGTTTGTTTTAATTTTAAACATAGATTTCATCGACGCTGGTGTTGCCGCTGTGGCCCTCACTGTATTGGTAAAATTGGTTCTATATCCCCTATCTAAAAAATCTATTATTACTCAGATAAAAATGAGAGAAAAAGAGGGTGATTTGAAAAATATAAAAGAAAAATACAAAGACCGACAGGAGCAAGCTCTAAAAGTAATGGAGTTTTACAAACAAAATAACATTAACCCATTCTCGGGTATTTTGGGCATTATCATTCAAATACCGGTCGTGTTTTCTTTATACTATGTTTTTTTCAAATCCGGCTTGCCTATGATAGATGAGGGTCTTCTCTACTCATTTATTAAGGCTCCCGAAGGTGTTTCCATGATGTTTTTAGGAATACTTGATGTGTCCCAAAAAAGTTTGATTTTGGCCTTTCTTGCGGCACTAAGCACTTTTTTGCAGATGCATTTCTCTACCGCTTCTCTTGGGTCGAAGACCTCCGTTGGCGAGCCGAAGGAAGATTTTTCAAAGATGATGGCAAACCAAATGAAATACACGATGCCGGTCGTAGTCTTTGTTATTTCTTGGCAGATATCGGGCGTAGTTGCTTTGTATTGGTTTGTGAGCAACCTGCTAGGTATCGCCCAAGATTTTTATATAAAGAGGCAGTTGCGAGTAGCTTAATTTACTCCTCAATTTTCAATGCCCACAAGTAGCCATCGATTTTATTGCGGAAAATTAGGT
>CAZRKB010000012.1:0-16661 GCA_964601125.1 uncultured Candidatus Saccharibacteria bacterium | reverse complement strand
AAAACCAGCTATTACCAGGTTCGATTAGCTTTTCACTCCTTACCACAGGTCATCCGAAGGAATCGCACGACCAACCGGTTCGGGCCTCCACTCGGCTTTCGCCGAAGCTTCACCCTGCCCATGGCAAGCTCACCTGGCTTCGGGTCTAATGTGTACGACAAATTTCGCGCTATTAACGCTCGCTTTCACTTCGCCTAACGTGGGTCGACCACTTCGGCAAGCCGCATACATTAACTCGTTGGCTCATTCTTCAATAGGCACGCAGTCGAGGTATAAATACCTCTTCTACTCCTTGTAGACATATGGTTTCAGGTCTATTTCACCGCCCTAACCGGGCTGCTTTTCACCTTTCCCTCACGGTACTAGTTCACTATCGGTCTAGAAGTATATTTAGCCTTGCCGGTTAGTGCCGGCAGATTCCCCCGAGCTATTCGTGTCTCGAGGTACTCAAGAACAGAAACAAGAAAGATTATTTGTTTTCAATTACGGGGCTTTTACCCTCTGGGGCGCGTCTTTCCAGACACTTCTTCTAACAAATAATTTTTTAACTTTCCTCGTATAAATACGACGTCTCTGCCTTACAACCCCCCGTCAAATAAATTTGCCGAGGTTTGGGCTCCTACGCTTTCGCTCGCCGCTACTTACGCAATGCTTATTAGTTTCTTTTCCTCCTGGTACTGAAATGTTTTACTTCCCAGGGTGCGCGTCCCTCGCTTACGCTCGGGACATCTCGACATTACTGTCGGATGAGTTTCCTCATTCGGAGATCTCCGGATCGAAGGTTGCTAGGCACCTCCCCGAAGCTTATCGCAGCCATGCTACGTCCTTCTTCGCTACTTCTAGCCAAGGCATCCACCATACGCCCTTGAATTCCCTTTAGGAAATTCAAAAACCACTCCCACTACGCCCTATTGGGCTACGCGGGATTTTTTATCCTGCCGCATGAGACCTTGAAGTCTAATACGACATTCTTTTATTTACCTTGCTCCATCTGTAGCAAACAAAGACCCCCTCGCTTCGCTCGGGGCCTGCGGCCCTTTGCAAAACGAAAAGCGATGCTACGATGGGATTATATTGTCAAAATTCAATCTTCTCTTCTCACTTCTGTTTTTCTGTCTCCGGAAAGCAACCTCTATATGACTACCTTTCGGTGAAAGAAAAACCGCTCCTTTAGAGCGGGCTAAACTAAGCCAATGGCTCTATTTCAGCCACTTTTACGCTCTAAAAAATTACCTAACAAAAACATGTGTCTACAGTATACATACACCAAAAACCCTGTCAAATTTTATCCCAGCTCCTTATGTGGACATTGTGTTAATAACAAAAACACCCAAAAATCGGGTGTTTTTGTTAACTTCATACATTTCTTAAAATCTTTATTTGTGTGAAATTTCCTTGCTTACCTTGTCTATCAACTTAGAAGCTGCTTCCTGGCCACCAAGACCGAAAGCAAGGCCAAGTCCTAGAGATAGAGCTACCACCAAACCAGTAAAGATTGTCTGCACAAAACCGGAAGCTATGCCAAGCTGAGAAAGAGCCACGAGGATAGCGAATACCCAGATTACCCACTTGGTAACGGTAGCCAAAAATCCAGCTGAGGAAATCTCGGCAGTCATAGCAGAAGAGAGAACAATCCTCTTCATCACATCAGCCACCATTCCAGCGGCAATCAATATAAGAACCGCAACTATCACCTGAGGCAAGTAGTCGAGTATGTCTCGGAGAAACGCAGTAACTTGAGAGAGGCGCAATATCTCAAATGCCCCTATCAAAAAGACTAGGATAACAAACCACCTTACAAGTCCACCGAGAAAGGAGCCGGTATTCAAACTCAACCCACCCTTATTGAGGAAATCTTCAACACCAGCGCGTCGTAGAGCGTCATCTACCTTCAAGGCTTTAACGATCTGATAAACCACCCTACCAAACAACGCGCCGATGCCCCAACCTATGAGCACCACAACGATGGCGACAATCAAATTTGGCACAAACCCTATGAGCCCAACCCAAAGGTTCCTAAAAGAAAGAGCTATGACTTCACTCCAAGTGCTTATTGTCATGATTATTTATTATAAAATCTAGTAATTACACAATAAAATATACAGCAAAGAAACCCGAAACCGCAATAAAGCATTGTGGATAATAAAATTACAGGTTCAGCTTGTTTATAACCTTTTCATGAGGGAAATCGAGTATGTCTCTTATAAGTTTGTCGAACAAAGATAGACGATAATTAAATTCAGAGGTTTCAAAAATAGCATACCGTATCTCCTTACCAATTTCAGATTCTATAATTTTTATTAGGCCTTCAAGGTAAGCCATCTTTATGCCATCCCCCACAACCAAAAGATCCACCCTTGCATCATCATACTTTATAAATGGACCGGAAATTATTAGCAGATTAATTTTGCCGGCGCGCAAAATCTTATCAATCGTGTCCTTGTGCTTAAAAGGATTAACGTTCGAAAGAAAAGATTCAAGAACTTCTATATAAGGAAATTTTTTATCTATGGTCCAGCCCTGAATCTTCTTTTTGGTTATGACCATATTCCTATTCTTTTGTTGCTTTAACTCTTTAGTAAAAACTTGATGCTTTATAAAACCAACTCTTTCCAAACCACGTAGCTCTTTACGACTAACGCCTATAGAAACTCTCGCCTTGTCGGCCACCATAGCAGCATCAAAAGCTTTGTCCGGATTCATCAAAAAAAGCTTTACTATTTTTATCTTGGCGCTATTTCCAAAAAGATTTTCTAATATCTCCATTTCCTTGGCATTCTATCAATTATTATTTATAAATCAAAAAGCCCCGTGAGGGGCTTTTTTACTACTTCAGATTAACCTTGCCTCCGGCTTCTTCGATCTGCTTCTTCAAGTTTTCTGCGTCTTCTTTTTTCATGCCTTCAGCCAAAACTGTCGGAGCGGCATCTACCTTGTCTTTCGCATCCTTAAGACCAAGACCCAAAACTTCCTTTACAACCTTGATAACCGCAATCTTTTGAGCACCACCATCAGCGAGCTCTACAGTGAAGGTTGATTTCTCTTCCGCTTCAGCCCCAGCTGCAGCACCAGGAGCAGCTACAGCAGCAACTGCCGCAGCAGACACCCCAAACTTCTTCTCAAAAACTTTTACAAGCTCGTTGAGATCTAGGACTGACATCTTTTCTATTTCTTCTACTATCGACTTAAACTTAGCAGGTACTTCCACCGCTTCAGTTGTATCCACTTTTGTTTCTTCTGACATATTTTTAATTTTTATTGATTACTAATTTTTTCCTCGTCCCCATCTTCCCTCTCCTTAGACAAGGAGAGGGTGCCTGTAATCAGGCGGGTGAGGTCTGATTCTTAACTTTTCTTCTCCGCAATCTGATTTAGAGCAACTGCAAACCTTTGGATCGGAGAATTTATAATGTTCACAAACATTCCCCTCAATACCTGCATCGAAGGTATGGTCGCGATACTGAGCATTTCTTCTTTGTTTTTAAACTCTCCATCGAATATGCCGCCCACGATAGACACCTTGCCATCAAGTTTCTTTTGGAATTCATATATTCCTTTAGCGGGAGCGATCAAATCCTCCCCCCAAGCCAAAGCGAGCTCACCCGAAACTTCTGGCGCATCGCCTTTTATATCGGACTCTCCTAAAACTTTTTTGAACAAAGTTTTTTTGGTTACAGAATAGGCTACACCATCTTTCTTTAAAGACCTCCTCAAATCAGAAGCATCTTTGACCAATAGGCCCTTGAAATTAACAAAGACAACGGACTTCGAATCATCTATTGCCTTTTTTAATAAAGACACTATCTCCTTCTTTTTTTCTTTTGTTATTGCCATTTTAAAATTTTTGAAGCATGTTTTGTAAAATGCCTTGCGAGGCTGACTGAGCCGAGCACGAGGAAATTTTCAGCAGAAAATTATCCGTGCATTTTATAAAATATGCTGTAAAAAATTTTAATAAAATTTCGACCAAACGGCCAAAATATGGAGATAACCCCTGTGCAGGATTTAGAGAAGTTCCTCGGTTAACCTCGGAGTCTTCGACCTACAGTCTTTGAAGCCGTTATTTAGATAGTACTCTTTTTATAAAATTTGTCAATTTGGCAAATAAACCCATCTTTTGAGGAGATTGGTAGATTAGGTCGTTAGACATATATGTTTCCTCATCTTGTTGAGTGGCCTCTTCGACAATCAATAGATTTTCACCGCCACCCAAGTTAATAGTTTCTGGGGTCACAGCAGCAACGGAAGAAGGTGCAACCTCTTGTATTAACCCTCTATCCATTGCGACTTTTACAAGAGCCACGGCTTCGGTTTGAATGAGACGAAAATCAGAATTTATTTTTTCAGCTTCTTTTAGTTGAACCGAGGATCGAGAGCTCGCTACAACATCTCCAAAAAAATTCTTTAGTACAAGCCCCTCTTCCGCCTCACCCTTCATTTTTAGCATTGACTTGTCAAACAAAATGCTAGATTTTGGGAAAATAATCGTGTCCGGCTGAAAAACAAAACCCATTCCGTCGGATACTATTTTCCAGTTAAACAAATTGATCTCTGTGTTTGAATTATTTGTAATTTTAACCCGATCACCTTGATCCAATAAATCAACGTCGGGCTCGGCAACCTGCACTTTTAGTCTACTTATACCAAAATTATTACCAGACTTTGCGTTTAAAACTACAGCGTATTCTCCTGGATATTTATACATATGAGTTACCAGTGCCCCATCTCCAACATTGCCATCACCGTACGACCAAGAAAAAGTCACACTGCTATTCGAAGAACTATTCTTTTTTATGACGGCTTGAAATGTGATGGGGCTGCCAGGACTGGTGAGCCTATTGCCACCAGCGCTAACCTGCAGTTCAGAAGAAGGTGTGCCGTATGTTGGCTCGCTAGAGCCGGAGGTTGACGATAGACTAGTTTCTTCTGTATTTGCACCAAGGATTTCTCCCGATCCTCCTTGTTCTCCAACATTAGACGCAGAAGAAGAGACGGTTATTTTTTGTTCTGCTTCCCAAACTTTCAAGCTATCTCTCCCCGTGGCTACTACTTTTAAAGTAAAGGTTCCACTACTCGGATCTCGGTAATAAAAAGTTCTGTTGGCGGTATTTTTGCTCATAGTTTTGGTAGTTGGATTACCGCTACTATTCAAAAATTCCCCCGTGGCGGAGGAAGATATGAATTCGAGGTCTAGAGTTTCTGGTGTTTGCAGAGCGCTACCACTACTATCCTGAGTTTGAATGGTTATTGCCCCCGATAGCTCTCCTGGTTTTACAGATTGCCCATCAGTAACAAAGACAATTTTGGAAACTTCTGCGGCGTAAGCAGAAACAGCAGCCATGACTACAAGACTTGCCAACACAATGGCCAAAAAGCCTAGAGTAAATTTAAAAAATGACTTGCCAAAATATTTCATGTTCTTATGTTATCACGGTTTAGCGGATTCAATAAAGCGGAATGTTGAAAGGATTTGGTTTAGTTCTTCAACATAAGGTTTACTGCCATCTCCTGTGCCTAAAAGAATTTTTGAGTCCCCCAATGGTAAAACTATGGTCGTATGAGAAAATCCCTTAAATTCGTATTCAAATTTTTGTCCATAAATACCATCCACAATAACGCTAGAAACAGTCTTATCTAAAAATTGAAAAGAATTATCAACAGATTGTGATGGTACAACACTCACCGTAAACGAATCGTCTAGGGCCAAATCATTAACACCATTACTACCATTAATAACAACTGGGTTAGATACGATTACAAGAAATTTACTACTAAGGTTGCCATAAGCATATTCTCTGTTGATAACCCAGTTACTTGGAAAGTTAAACTCAAAACCCAATTTTTCATTACGATACGTATTGTAGGGTTCAAAAAACTTTAAGGAAGAAAAGACCGCGTCAATCACTTTTTGATTCTCTTTTTCACCGCTGATTATCACCCAGTATCTACCTTTCGGTATTAAGTATTCAATATTATACCCGGAACCAAAATCGGCCTCATATTTATACGCTATTCCATTATGCATACTCGCTTCTGAGACAATATTTTGATTCAATAATTTAACGATTAGATTGTCTTTGCTCCAGTCGTTAATAAAAAAACCAACTGTTATTAGGTTATTATTTGGTGGTGGATTTGTTATAGTTAGATTGAGACCATCATTTTTATAAAAAGGTTGCTTATGATTAATTTCTGCTTCTAACGGATACTGGAATTCAAATCCCCACTCTTCGTTTCGGTAGGTTTTAAATACTGGATTGTTAGTTGTTGAATTAATGTTTTGGTTGGTTGTAGTTGATGTGTTTATGACAACCATCTTCTCTGTTGGCTCAGGTTGCTGCCCTTTTTTAAACCAAACAAAAGCGCCCAGGGCTATAAGCGCAACAACGGTAATTGTGATTGTGTATTTTTTAGCCATCGATTAATCAAAAGTTAACAATACCTTTGTCAGTATTTTCAAAAATTCTGTTGATTCTTTTTTTGTAATTTGCTGACTTTCTTTTTCTGAAAATTTACTTTCCGCGTCAGCAAGAACCTTCAGAATGGCTTTTTCGCTGTTTTGTAGAATTTGCAGTCGTTTTTCGTTTTGGGCTTTTTCTTGAAGTTTTTTGTTAACCTCAACCCTTTTTTCTATTAGATCAACTACTACAAGAAGTGGCTTTTTAAAATTATCAGTAATGGTAAAACTTTGGATATGAGATCTTATTTTTTCTAACAGGTACCCTGATGTAATCGCTCCGGATGATTCTATTTCTCCTCCCTCTTTTACTTCAACATAATAACCAGCTACAGGAATTTCTCTTATTGGGACATCTTCAGCTAGCTTTATAATATTATCACCTATTGTAAATTCGAGAGAGTAGGTGTCGGTTGGCACGGTACCTTCTTCGGGTATAACATCTACATGGTATTCACCGACTTTGTTTTTAAACCAATACACGATATCTTTCGGACGGCCATCTTCTCCCAATTCTGCTTCAGAGTAATATAGTTCACCTGGAACTTCACGAAGATATTCTTCGTCTGTTTGAATAAACGTATCAGGAGTGATAGTGATTCCTTCCGGGTCAGTAACTGTAATATCAACAGGCGAACCAACCTTTACTTGGCCAGCAATTTCAGGACTTGTGATCACTCGACGAATTGGGTTTGATCCTTTTTGGGTAATATTAGTGAACCCTGCACGCGCCTTATATTGTTCTAGAGTCATTGGAATAATACCGGCATCAGAAGAAAATGCTTCAATTATTTCAAAGGTTTCTCCTTCGTAGGTAAATTCTCCTACATATATCGCCACATGATCTATAACATTGTTGTTGTTTTTGTCTAAAAATAATAAGTCACCTTTTGCTAACTCACTTTCTAAAATTGGGGTTGAGTTGTTTTGATATTGTGAATCAGAACTCCAAACTCGGACCGCATTTTTAGTCAAACTTTTACTTGGATCAAAACTATAATTATATGCCCACTCAACAAGCCCGGAGCAGTCCAACCCACCATCAAATTCTACTTGCCTGTGTTTTATGTTGTTATTCCAAAAATTATAGCCACTAAATACCTGAGCGACATCTACATATGAACTCTTATAACTATCCCACCCCTTACCTCCAAAAGTCTCCCCGTCCCCAAGATAATCCGCTCCGATAACCTGCTTCGCCAACTCCGCCGCTTTTTCTGGCAAAGTTAGTGGCAAGGGAGCAGGTTTATTTTTATCAGCAACCGAAAAACGTATAGTACCGTAATAATCGCCATAAGGAGCGGCATGAGCAACTTTAGGCTTCAAAAATGCAAGTATTCGATCATAGATGGAATTATTCCTTACTTGATATAAACACCCTATATACAAATCAGCTTCATAAACACCCTCTTCAGGTTGAAATCCTACCCAGCTACCCAAAGACACAATTTGCCGATCACCATTTTCATCCACAGAAAACATTTCTCCATCATACGAAGAAATACTGCATTCCACTTCTGCCGGCCTTGGCCCGCTAAAAGTGAACTCAGTTCGTTTGCCAAGTTCAAGCAACGCCACCTCATCCTGTTTTACAACCACCGACTCATCGTACTCTCTATCCCAATAACTCTCACAATGGTGGCCGTAATTCTCGCAAATCTCTGTATCTGCCTCTATCCAAATTTCTTCAAATTGATTTAGGTTAAGCGTGTATTGGTTGCTCAAGTAATACTTTTGAGCTGGGTCGATGGAGGCGGAAGCCAATGGTGTCATTGATCCAGTAAAAGCCAGGGAAACAAACACAAAACCTGCTATTAAACACTTTTTATTCATTTCTTCAGACTATATCCAAAATAATGTCAATTCTGTAGCATTTATCTGTGGATAACTCAATCCAAGGACTAACCTTGGAATAATTTACGTATATTTTTCAATGTCACCCTTGAATGTTAGCCAGAAGTTTATGAAATCATCAAATTTCCTTTTCTGGGAGAAATATTCTGGAAAAGATTTTCCATTTAAAATACCCGACTCTGCCCTATCCTTTAAAATATAGTCTAAATAACTCGAATGTTTATGTGTATATAAAAAATTCTTCGCTTTATCTAAATCGGCTACACCTTTTTCTTTCCATTCAGGATCCACAAGCTTTATCGGATTTAAGTGGATATAAGCAAATAAATACTTAAGGTATTCATCTCTTCTAACATGTTGCGCTTTAAAGGTTCCTTCAAACAAAGATCCCGTTCTTTCGTACTTCTTATTAAAATACATCGAGTAAGATGTCTGTAGTTTCTGTAAAAAATTACTTACCCCAAAGTCATTTTTTGATTTTATAAGCAGATGAAAATGATTCGGCATAAGACAATACGCACCAATATCAACAATAGTCTCCCCTCTGTCATAGTAAAACCTATCTTTCTTTGGAACCATCTTCAACACTACCCGTTCTGTTGAATTGAAAAGGTACAATGACTCCACGAACCTTTGGTAATCTTTGTCACCATAAAATATCTGCCTCTTATCGGTCCCCCTGTTGTAAATGTGGAAATATTCATCTGGGGCAAAATTTATTCTTCTCTCCATGAAATAATTATATACGGTAAGGAAAAAATTCCAAGGTTAGTCCTTGGAATTTTGTAGAAAACAATGGAAAGCAAAAACCCGCCGAATAGGCGGGTTTTTGTTAGTACTACGAGTACTCTTTCGATCTAAGCTAACCTTACGGGAAGCTTACATCAGAAGTCCTCCAATCGTTCTCACCGTCCATGAAGGTAATTGCAGTACCTGTAGGACCATAGTAGAGAGCGTTGATACCAATTGAGTACAAGCCGGAAGTAATGGCTGCTTGAGCAGCAGTTCTACCTTTGATACCAAAGGTTACAGGAATTGTAACTTCGGTACCTTCAGCCAATGAACAGCTGTTTGTCAAACCAGATGTAGTACAAATGCTATCAACTGTAAATGCGGTTGATGTTGCATCTGTGCTGAGGTCTGTTACAACTGAGCCGTTTCTATATATATCGAAGCTTGTTGAACTTGATACAAATGGGCTCGAGGTTGACTGAGTAAGACCAAGTATCTGAGCAGCACCTACAGCCTTAACCTTGAATGAGAAGTTAGCTGTAAGAGTTGAAGTACTTGGGTTGTTTGATCCGCTTGTCTGAGGAACACCACTTGTTGTAATGCTCTTGGACACAAGGGCTACTTCAAGACCCTGGTTTCTAACTGTTTGAGCGTAACCAGTAGCTGAACCACTTTCTGTTACAGAATCACCTTGAGAGTTTTCAGTAACAAGACTAGTAGTTGAAGCAGATGCTGTGAATGTAGCAGCGGTAGCATCAGCGCTTCTAATGTCAGCCTTTACAGTGAGAGTCTTTGTAGAATCCTTTGGAACTACATAGTCAAAGTCGCTAAAGAGGAAGAAGCTACCGTTTGCACCTGAAGCAACCAAGCTTGCGCTGTCAAGTTCTGTTGAACCTTCGTAAAGGTAAACAGTAGTTGAAGCGTTAGCACCACCAGAACCAGTCTTAGTAACGCTGACACCGATGTCAGTAACCTCTACGTCATCTTTCTCAGCCTTAAGGTCAAAGACCATGAGAGTGAGTTTATCTGCTTCATTCTCGCTTGATCCGGCTGTAGCGAATACTCCAGCTTTCTTAGGAGAAGAAGAGTTTAGAGACATGTTCAATGTTGCAGTTTCAGCTAACTCTGCGCTGAAAGTCGTAGTTCTGCTTGAAAGAGCAGAAGTAGGACCGTACTGGTCAATACCAGCACCATCAACACCTCTTACCCCATTAGCTGGGATAGTTATGCCGATAGAAGTCAATGTTGATCTGTCAGTAGATTCGATTGATGGCATAACATCAGCCTTCAAAACAATCTGCTTCTTGGTGTTCTTGGGAACAACAAGGTTGAAACCAGTGATAGTTACGTAGTAAGTGCTTGATTCCTTAACAACAGTTGAGCTGTTTAGGTCAACTGAGGCAAGAGTATTTCCATCAACTGTTACGTATAGTCTGGAGTAACCTTTGTTGTATATCTTGCTGTCGGTACCCAAGTTAACCTTGATCCTTTGGATAGCAATGTCAGAGCTTTTAGCCTCAACATTTACACCGTATATAGGAGCCATATCGTCACCCTCATATACAGTTGATACCAACCCAGAGTTGTTAGAAGTTACGGTAAGAGTACCTTCAGCGCCTGGAGTTGTTATACCAGTTGTGCTGCCACCAGTTGTAGTACCGCCAGTAGTTGTGCCACCAGTTGTAGTACCGCCAGTTGAAGCCATAGCATTAACCTTAGCCCTTGTTATAGGACCGAAGTAACCTGCTGCTGGAGAAATTCCAGCTTCTGCCTGGTATTTAGCCAAAGCAGTTTTGGTCAAGTTTCCGAAGTAACCGTAAGCTGTGCCAGCAGGCATCATAAGGTAACCCTTAGATACCAACCACTGTTGAAGAGCTGTAACTTCAGAACCAGTTGAACCGATTGTTAAGTCTTGAGTAAACATTACGCTTGCACCGCCAGTCATAGAACCGCCGGTTGATCCGCCTGCATTAAGCTGAGCTTGAAGCTGAGCGATCATAGCAAGCAAGCCATTGATCTGAGCTGTAAGTTCTGCAGTAGTCTGAGCAGAAGCAGGAACTGCCATGCCCAAAACCATTGCTACGCTTACTGCGCCCGCGAACAATTTTGATTTTAATTTCATGATTGTTGCATTCATCAGAGTTTCCACTTTTATTTTAAAATTTTCATGAAAAACTCCGACAATAAACTATTAATTTAATAATTACTAATTTTTTCAACTAAACCTCATCTGCTTCTGTAATCGACAAGAAACAAATAGGTCGAGTTAACACGAATTTTACCGCTAAACCGCAAGCCTCTCAAATGAGACTTGTGGAAAAGTGCGGTTACCCGTGCATGATTGCACGTTTCAGCCCGAGAGTCAATCCCGCGGCAGATCTTGGTATTCTCATAAAAATGAGGCTAGGAAACTAATATTACCAAGATTTGCCGCAGCAAATTACAGAGTCGAATACTTACTCCACCTCCTCTCCCCGACTTTCTTTATTCTTCCTTCATTTATAAGGCTTATAAGCTCTCTTTGTACGGTTTTTTCGCTACAACCGACTATGTTTGGAACAATGTCCTTTATGCTAACACTTGGATGTACTTTAATAAATTCAAATATCGTACTCCTGCGAAGGTCTTTTCTTTTATGTCCATTTCCTACACCCAAATCTTTTTTATTTTCATTCAGCGCACCCACCGATTGATTCTGATAAAAATTATTTTTAGCTACACCACCTTCATTAAGCACAACTTCTTCCTGATTGGGCTCTCTGATGCCGGACCCTAAATTAGTTTGATCTGAAAGTATATTTTTAACGGAAATATTTTTGCCACCCTCAAGCTTACCGGCAAATTCCCTTATTTCGGAAATAAAACTCTCGAATTCCTTCATGACAACTTCTCCATTCATTTTCGATATCAGCCCAGACATAGATGCTATGTTTAACATCGACATAAGAAGCAGGGAGTTCTTTTCAACTTCAGCCAAAAGTTTTCTGCCATCTGCAAAATTTGTGTCCTTTAAATCGACCGATAGACTCATCAGGTTTAGAGACGAATTTTTTATCTTGTCTCTTAAATTCTCTTCTTTGTCCATTAAATTAGAGATAGCAAAAATCGCCGCAACCAAACGGTACGACTTATTGTATATGTTTGAAAAATCATTATTTTTTATTGCGATTTCATTCATAAAATACGGCTGTATTAAACGACATGTCTCTTATTTTGTCTTTTATTGTATCCATAACGTCCTTTATATTATACTCGATTGGGACAAGATTGTCAATGTTACTATTTAGGTGTCTTTTTGAGTCCTTAATGGCATCTTATTATGTCTTTTACTCACAGTCAAACCTGTCCTATGCCACAGGTAGGGCCTGGTGCTTTAGATTTTTAAATTAGTTGAAGTTGTGTGTTATTATTTAGTTTATATGGGACGAAGAAAGAGTAAAAAAGAACCTTCAGACTCTGCTTCCAAACCGGCAACTCTGAAGGAAGGGACAGTCAGCTGGATCTTTGCTGTTTCTTTTTTTGTAATGTTCATACTCTCAATACTAGCCTCCATGAATATGGCTGGCAGTGTGGGCAGTGGGGTGTACAGAGTACTTAAAGTGCTGCTTGGTTGGGGCTACTTCCTCATACCTCTGGTTTCAATTCTTCTATCTGTATCGTTCGCAAAATCAATAAAACATTCTTTTGACATTACTAGGATGGTTGGCACTTTTTTGTTCTTCTTTTCTTCTATAGCCCTCATAGACCTAACCTTCACTGGATCCGGTGGGTGGATAGGAAACATAATTCGCTCACCACTTGTAAAACTTTTTGAGAGTTATGCGACTTCTGTAATTTTAAGCGCTCTCATTATCATAAGCCTGCTTGTAATGTTTGATACTTCCATAAATCCATCCGTGATACTTAATCTTTTTAGAAAAAAGAAAGATGAAGACGAAGTAGAAACTGTTGACCCCAAAAAAGAGGTTCGAGTATTAAACAACGGAGAACCAGTAGTGGACTCCAACAAAGAAAAGATGCAGCCAGCAATATCTGCGTCCTCTAAAAAACCATTGGCCTCAGAGGAGGGCGAATTTAATATCTTCAAAAACACACTACTACTTAAGCCATTTGCCCCTCCACCAATATCTCTCCTTGAGAGAGATCGTGGCAAACCCGAAGTTGGCGACATAAAAGCAAACGCAAACATTATAAAGAGGACGTTGCAGAATTTTGGAATAATAGTCGAAATGGATGAAATATCTATAGGCCCATCAGTAACAAGATACGCCCTTAAGCCGGCCGAAGGGGTCAAGCTATCCAAAATACTCGGCCTCCAAAATAACTTGGAACTTGCTCTCGCTGCTCATCCAGTAAGAATAGAGGCGCCAATACCAGGCAAGTCTTTGGTTGGTATTGAAATACCAAACGTTGTAAAAACTACAGTAGGCCTTGCCTCCCTTCTATCTCAGGGCGAATACACAAACTCAGAAAAACCTTTGATGATGGCTCTCGGCAAGAGCATTTCAGGTAATGCAATATTCTCCAACCTTGCAAAAATGCCACACATACTTATAGCTGGCACCACAGGTAGCGGAAAATCGGTCACTATACACGCAATCATTAATTCACTTCTCTTCCGAAATTCACCTGAAAATTTAAAATTTATAATGATCGACCCTAAAAGGGTTGAACTGACTCAATACAATAAAATTCCCCACCTATTAACACCGGTTATAACGGAAGCCAAAAAAGCCATTATGTCACTAAAGTGGGCTGCCAAAGAAATGGATAGGCGCTACAACGTTTTAGAACAAAATAAATCTAGAGACATCGAGTCGTACCACAAAAATATCCTTGCACCATATTTAGAAAAAGTTAGAAAATCTGGCGCACCAAAGGAAGAAGGAGCTTTGGATATAATGCCGTATATCGTAGTTATCATAGATGAATTGGCCGACATCATGCAGGCTTACCCCAGAGAGCTTGAAGCGGCCATCGTTAGATTGGCTCAAATGAGCCGGGCCGTCGGTATACATCTAATTCTATCGACCCAGAGACCTTCGGTTAATGTGATCACGGGCCTAATTAAAGCTAATATCCCTGCGCGCATTGCACTTCAAGTCGCTTCTCAGTTTGACTCACGAACGATTCTTGACAGTGCCGGAGCAGAAAAGCTTATGGGCGCCGGTGACATGCTCTATATGTCAGGAGAAATGTCCAAACCCATCAGACTCCAGTCTCCTTACATTTCAGAGGCAGAGGTAAAAAAGGTAACCGAGTACTTAATTAAAAATTCAGAAGAAGAATTGCCGAGTGATATAAACTTTGAAGCTGAGCAGCCTAAAAATTCGATATTTGAATCCAGCATGGACGATGGCGACAGCGAAGATGACTTATACGAAGACGCAAGAGAGGTAGTGATAAACACCGGGAAAGCTTCCACTTCTTACCTACAAAGAAAGCTCCGGGTGGGTTACGCTAGAGCCGCGAGATTGATAGATATATTAGAAGAAAAAGGAGTAATAGGACCTGGAGATGGGGCAAAACCTAGAGAGGTTTTGATCAAGAGAGAAGGAGGTGTGGAACAAACAGAAGACGAAGAAAATGAATTCTCTTAATCCCAAAATTGATTCTGGGTTTAATCTAAAACGCTTTTTAGCTATTACTGCGATAATGTTACTGGTAATTTATGGATTATTTAACGCGAAGCATCTCATAGTTGGACCCTCCATAGAAATTTTTAACCCTTTGGCATACGAAACAGAAACAGACGAAAATGTTATAGTGGTAAGAGGTCGAGCCCAAAACACAGCTTTTTTGAGTTTGAACGAACGACAAATTTTTGTTAATACTGAAGGATTTTTTGAGGAAAAATTGCTTCTCACAGAAGGTTTTAACATAATCAGCATCAAAGCTAGAGATAGATTTAAAAAGGAAGTTGAAAAAACGGCAAAAATTTATTACAAACAAAGTACGTCGACCACAGTTTATAAAGAAAATTCAAGTGAAGGGGAAATCTTGGAATAACATTAAAAAAATGGCAAAAAAAGAAAAGGTAGCAGAAAAAGATGTTGAGGAAAAAAAGGGGGTTAGAAATAGCTCCGAAGTACAAGATGCGATAAAAGAAATAAAAATAAAATTCGGGGACGACAGCATAATGACTCTCGGCGAGGCCCCAAAAGTTGATGTCGGGGTCATACCCACTGGCTCAATCGGACTAGACGCCGCCTTGGGTGTTGGTGGTATGCCGAGAGGTAGGATCATCGAAATTTTTGGACCTGAATCAAGTGGCAAAACCACTCTTGCCTTGCATGTGGTGGCAGAAGCACAAAAGCAAGGAGGTATCTGCGCATTTATAGATGCGGAGCACGCCCTCGATCCGGAATATGCAAAAAGGCTCGGGGTAAAAATTGATGAACTCTTAATTTCCCAACCTGATCACGGCGAACAAGCTCTTGAAATCGTTGAGTCTTTGGTGCGCTCTGGCAAAATTGACGTAATCGTGATTGATTCTGTAGCTGCACTAACACCAAAAGATGAAATCGAGGGGGAAATGGGCGCCCACCACGTAGGCAAACAAGCACGCCTCATGTCACAAGCTTTAAGAAAGCTCACTGCCATAGTAGCAAAATCCAAAACCATGGTCATTTTCCTAAACCAAATAAGAATGCAGATCGGAGTAATGTTTGGAAACCCAGAAACCACACCCGGAGGCAAGGCTCTTAAATTCTACACTTCTGTTCGTTTAGACATAAGAAGAATCGCTCAAATTAAAAAAGGTGAGGAAGTCATGGGCGGCAGAACGCGAGTAAAGGTAGTAAAAAACAAAGTCGCCGCTCCATTTAAACAGACTGAGTTTGATATCATGTTCAATGAGGGCATTTCGCGCGAAGGTGAAATTATTGCACTTGGTGAAAAACTTGGCATCATTTCAAAATCGGGTGCTTCATATAAATATGGCGATACTCCCCTCGGCCGAGGCTACGACGCCACTCGACAAATGCTTAAAGAAGATAAAAAACTCTCGGGTGAGATTTTGAAAGAAATCCGAGGTAGACTAAAGGAATTGTAAATGCTACACTTGCCCCGTTATGTTGGAATACAACGAAATTACAGTCGGCAAGTTTATTATTTTCCAAGATGAGCCTTGGGAGGTTTTGAGTGCTCACGTCTTTAGAAAGCAACAAAGAAAACCAGTAAACGCCACAAAACTTAAAAATCTCATCACTGGCCGAGTAACCGAGTACTCTTTTCATCAATCCGAAAAAGCTGAGGAAGCTGATCTTGAAGCAAAAGATATAAATTTTATTTATGAATCAAAAGGAGAATATTGGTTCCATGAGACCTCTGACAAGTCAAAAAGATTCCCCCTCAGTGGCGAACAGATAGGCCCAGGAGCAAAATTCTTAAAAGCAAATACGGTAGCCAAAGCTGTATTGTTTGATGAAAAAATAATTGGCGTAAAACTTCCAATTAAAATCGAGCTAAGAGTCACCGAAGCTCCTCCCGCAATTAAAGGCAACACAGCTCAAGGCGGAAACAAAGTAGTTAAAGTAGAGACTGGCGCATCGGTAAACGCTCCCCTATTTATAAACGAAGGCGACACAATACGCGTCAACACTGAAACTGGAGATTA
>CAZRKB010000011.1:20950-22544 GCA_964601125.1 uncultured Candidatus Saccharibacteria bacterium | reverse complement strand
GTTGATCCAGAATTCTGTTGTTGAACTTTTAAGGCAACATTTGAATCTGCAACATTTCTAGAGATGGTAGTACCAGTAGTCCCAGTATTAACCCAAGCGTTAGAAACAGTACTCACATTCGCTACACCACTAGTGGTATAAAAAGTGCCGTTTAAATTTACATATCCAACTTTTGTACCCGATGTGTTATACCAACTTAAGATGCTTCCACCGGAACCATACACAGTAAATCTAGCATCTGGAGTTGTGGTTCCAACTCCCAAGTTACCGTTTTTATCAACAATAAAATGTGTAGCAGTACTTGAACCAATAGCAAAAGCATTTTCACCTGCTTGATTTTCAATAGAAAGACGAGCAAATGGAGTGGTCGTGGATAGACCAATAGATGAAGTGAAATTATTTGTATTGCTCCAGGTGTTGAAGTCAGCCAGGAGCGTAGTCGAGGCACCAGAACCAGCTACTATACCCAAAGAAGAAGTCGCTACATTAACCCATTCTGAACCGTTATACATAAGAAGATCCCCATACGCAAGAGAAGCAAGAGTAAGATCGGAAAGATCTGCCAAAGCCGATGCACCAGAACCAGAGGAACCAGATGAACTAGAGTTATTGCGTGAAATAGAATCAACAATAGCGTCATTTTGCCTAGTAACATAAAACCTGTTTATGTTCGGGGCAGTTGGATTAGTAAGAAAATAGTTTTTTATTTCATTAAACTTCTCCTCTATTCTCAAGTCTACATACTCCATGCTAAATGCCGGCACCAGCACTGTCCTTGATTGTACAATCGGCGCCAAACCACCAGCGACTGCAACAGGAGATTCTTGTTGCTCAACATCAACTTCTTCAACATCAACTCTTTCTTTATCTACTTCTTTAACAATAATCACATTGTCTTCAAGCCACGGTTTGATCATTTTATGGGTAATCACTTTTACCCACCCAAACACTGAGGATACTCCGTCAGATAAAAACACAGAAGCGATTTGCTTATTCGGAAAATCTTTGACAGAAACATTTTTTTCAAAATCAAAATATCTGGACTGTAAATGAGTAAAATGTGGTTGATACAACAAAGCTAATTCATCAAAAGGACTGCCTGCAAAAACACGTTTTACATTTGAGGGTAGATTATTTCCACTAAAAAAAATGGTTGTACTCGCAATAATCAAAAAAATAGCCACTGAAATACCTGCAACAAAACGTTCAACCCCAGATCTTTTTTCACGTTTGGACAAAACAGAGTCAATATGATTAATAGCCAGGGATTTTATCCTTTCTAAATCTAGTTTTTTGACAACTCTAGGAAAAAGATCACAATTTTGTTCATCGTATACAATTATTTTGCTACCAAGATTCTCAGCCAAAAATTCTTTATTTTTCTCTGTTTTTAGTTTTTTATTTAATATTCTTTTTGAACTTTTATTATTTTTGATTTTTTCTTCTTTTTGTGACAGAATCTCGTTTTTTTCATTTTTTCTTCTTACCGAATTTTTATGATTCAAAATATCCACCTCAAGCACATACCAAGTTCTTCCAACAAGCTCTGATCTAATCTTTTTATGTCTACAAAGTTGACCAATGTAGTCTTGGG
>CAZRKB010000011.1:4943-20850 GCA_964601125.1 uncultured Candidatus Saccharibacteria bacterium | reverse complement strand
ACAAGCTCTGATCTAATCTTTTTATGTCTACAAAGTTGACCAATGTAGTCTTGGGTATAGCCAAAATTTTTAGCAGCAATTCCAGCTGATATGTATTTATTTTTGCCGATATTTAGAGAACCCTCCATTGGATATATTTTACTATCTCGGTTAAGCGAGATAAACTAAAAAGACGCTATAAAATAAGGTCGATTTAAAAAAATAAAGTTATTGAATAACACAGAGGAGCCGCCTTAAATAAATTTGCCCATTAAAACACAAATTAGGTAGGCTCACACAACCAGAAGCATAAAATTAGAAGGATGAGATCACTAAGTTCAACTAAATCTTTAAAATATAAGACACTTTAACTATTGCACAAGAAAAACAAAAATATTTTATTATTATACAGCAACATTATAGATCATTATTATTTATATACTATAATCTTATAATGTTTATATATGTTTAGTAATGTTTAATAATTATAATTATTCTCAATATTGTAAATAAAAAAATTTAAAATTATCAACATGTACCTTATACAATAATATTCAGAGATATACTATAATAACACCATGAAGGAGCAGAGTAGTTTTATAACCATAAAAGACGCGTCCCATATCCTAGGGGTATCAAAGATAACTTTAAGAAACTGGGATAAGTCTGGTAAGCTCAGGGCCTACCGACACCCTTTCAACAACTATAGAATGTATAAAGCAGAAGACATCGAAAAAGTTATTGAATTAATAGAGACCAGTCCATATATAATAAGAGAAAAAAAGTCAGCAGTAAAAAAACTAATGGTTCGACATCTAAATGAAAACGAGCAATAAAGACGAAAACTTATGATTAAAGATATCCAAGAAAGATCCTTTTATTTTTTAAATTACTATTTAATTTCAATTAGAATAATCGATAATTATAAAATTTATTTTAAATACTCTTTGTGTTTAAAACCTCACCCAAATTTATATACTTGAATGTAGTAAAATTAATACCGAACTAAAAGCATCCAAAAAAAATAGCCGCTCCCCTACAATTATGTATGGTAAGCACCCGCCATTGTGGGACATTGAAAAGCGCCCTACAGACCAAGTGACTATTTTTTAGTCTTTTTATTTAGCAGCTACTCCACCTCAAAACACCTCCTGTCACTAAAAACCTAACCGTCTCAGAAAAAGCGCTCTGACAAATCTCGACACCATCAAACCTGTTAAAAATTTCCCAAAAACCCTGAAAACCAGGAGCACACCCGCCCAACACTGAACTGCTAAAAAGCGTTTATTTTGCAATAAATTTATCTATTTTTCTATACTAAAGCCTCAGCATCTGATATTAGACGCTAGGTTTTTAGTATTTATCCACAACCCACCCAAGACACCGGGATAGTCATCTTTTATAATACCTGGTGTATGAGAGCCGAGAATTTCAATCCAGATGAATTTCATTTGATCTCGAATGCTGGTGTTGCTGGTCAAAGCATATTCCTAGACCAATCCGATTACGCCAGATTTACCTTCCTAGTAACACACCTACAGTCCCCTATTAGGATTTATAACGTTTCTTGGTACATAAATACATTCACAAAAAAAGCCTCTTTTCCCGTCGGGGACAACAAGATCAAGGACATTCTGAAAGAGCGACATGTGGAACTTGTAACTTTCGCTATTTTACCAGGCAACTTTTATTTAGTAGTCAAAAATCTTGGTGAATCCCTACTGTCGGTATATATGCATAGGATTCTTACCGGTTACAGCAAGTATTTCAATGCGAAATACAAAAAGCAAGGTCATGTTTTTGATGGACCATTTAAAGCTTCTGTTGTAAAAGAGGGCCGACACCTAAATGAGGTTTCAGCCTTAATACACAAAAAACCTATGGCTTTAGCAGAGTGGCAAGATCAGTACGAAAAGTACCCTTGGTCTGGGTACCAAGATTTTATAGGGTCGAATAGATGGGGAGCGCTACTTTCAATAGAGCCGATTTTGAAGTATTTCAAAAAACAAAGTGATTACGTGGACTTCGTAGAGTCATTTAAAGAAAAATTAACTTAGTAGCTTTTCAAAAATTGCGCGGATAACCTGAGGATTAACCGAACCTTTTGTGGCTTTCATGGCTTGACCAAGCAAAAACTGGATGGCCCCACTTTTACCATTTTTATATTCATTGGCAACCGCTTCGTTTTTAGAGATTATCTCTTTCGCCAATTTTAGCATTTCTTCTTCGTCATTTTTTTGGAATAATCCATACTCTTTTGCTGTGGTGACTGGGTCTACACCTTCATTTACCACCTTAGCCAATATATCCTTGGCGCCCCTGGAAGACACCTCTCCAGCAACAAACATTTTTACAATTTGAGCCAAATAATCTGGTTTTATCAATAACCCATTCTCCCCTAAGCCCTTTATATCGCTTACTATAAAATTAGATAGAGTCTGAAAATTTGTTCTATCTACAATAGTCGCAGCGTTTTCAAAAAGCGTGCTATACCCCTTGTTAGATATATAGAACTCAATATCTGATTCTTTTATACCAAAATCAGTCTTCAATCTTGCTCTTTTTTCGCTTGGGGTCTCTCTTATTTCTGATTTTATAGAATCATAGCTAAAATCTTCCACTTCACTCAATTCTATTTTTGGCAAATCAGGATCAGGAAAATAGCGATAATCGTGAGAACTTTCCTTTTTTCTTTGGGAAAACGTGATTTGTTTAGAGTCGTCAAAGCCTCTCGTTTCCTGTGTCACTCTTTCTCCAGACTCCAATATTTTTATCTGTCTCTTAATTTCATATTCAATAGCCCTCTCTGCAGATCGGAAAGAATTTAGATTTTTAACTTCTACCTTAGTACCCAAAACATTACTATTACTAACCGAGATATTGGCCTCAAGCCTCATTTGGCCTTTTTCCATGTTTGCATCAGAAACCCCGAGATATTGGAGTAGTTTTTGAAGCTCCTCACCAAACTCAGAAACTTTCTGACTTGTGTGAATAACAGGCTCAGTTACGAGCTCCATAAGAGGCAGACCAGCTCGATTAAAATCAACCAAACTATAACCTTCCCCAAAATGCAGAGACCGCGCGGTATCTTCTTCGAGATGAACCCTGGTGATTTTAACCCCAGAAAGCTCACCTAGGGTTACAAACGGATATTTATACTGACTAATTTGGTAACCTTTAGGGATATCGGGGTAAAAGTAGTTTTTTCGATCAAACTCTGACTGATTTGAAATTTTTCCTGAGATAGCGGTCCCCACTCTTAGTAGATGCTTAACCGCCTCTTTGTTTATAACAGGCAGAGTACCAGGGTGACCTAGGCAAATGGGGCATATATTTTTGTTTGGCTGCTTTTCATCTGCGTCATTTTTGCACGAGCAGAACATTTTTGTCTTAGTTTTTAACTCAGCGTGAATTTCAAGCCCTATTGTAGGTTTGTAGTCCATAATCAATCTCCCAAATATAGAATAATTTTAGAAATTATGCAAAGATTCGCTTTTTACTTCAATTTTCCTTGGACCGCTAAAAATAGACTTCTTTTTTGCATACTCTAAAACAGTTCTCACGAATTCTGAGTGACTCCAAGTAAGAGGTGTTGCCGATATTTCTTCACCGGTATACGGATTGAGCTGTTCTGCCATCATGCCAGAACGAGAAAAGCTAACTGCCCATTCCAAAGTAGCTGCCACTTTTTGCAATTCAAGATCGGATTGAGCTGTGGCAATCATGTATTGAGCAAGCCATAAAGTGGAAACAAACCACGGATTTCCAACAGCTTCACCCCCAACATGAGAATATTTATCATTCTCATAGCGAGCAATCCCTCCTATTTGTATGCCTCTACTGAGACTCTTTTGGGCTAAAATTGAAGCCTCTTTCATCCTTGGATCATCAGCTGACAGCACTCCAAACCTAAAGGGTCCATAAAAACTGCTTATATCTACATTTTTTTCTTTTTCTAAGCTATCAGTGCCGACTAATCTAAAAAAATACTTAGCATCCTCATCCCACAAATATTTCATTATAGATTTACGTAATTTATCAGCTTCAGAATAAAATTTTTGAGTATCATCTTCTTTACCTAAGGTTTTAGCAAAATTTCCAGCAGCCATCAGCCCTCCATATGCAACAGAAGCGGTAAATGGAGTGACAGCATACCTCTCTTCCCACAGATCGTAACTCGGGAGAGGAAGCCCTGTATGTATATTCCTGTACCGTAAAACAAATTCTGAAGCTTTTTTTATGAAGCTGTTATATATGCTCTCTATAAATTCCAAATCTCTAGCTCTCACATAATGCTCCCAAAGACCGACGAGTAGTATAGCCGTTTCATCTTCTTGGATAGCCAACTGCCTCTTCCCGTCTTTAACCCATGGATGCCACGAGCTACCCAAAGAGTGGTCAGGTTGATACTTATGAAGCACATAACCTTCCTCGGTCAATACGTCAGTAGCAAAAGAATAGAACCTTCTAGCCACATCACTCAAACCCGCCATATCAAAACTCCAGGCAGTAAAGCATGCATCCCTAGGCCAAACATAACCATAAGTATCACCACCATACTGGACGTTGCCCGAATCAATAGATGCCAGGATTCCCCCCTTGTTGTCAGCGTGGGTTCTCATGACCAAGAGCGAGTCATAGAATAAATTTTTAGCTTTATCAGATAAACCCAAAAACGATACATCCACTTGATTTAACCAAGCCCTCCAAAAATCTTCTGTTGATTCAACTAGATGATCCCCTCCCTTAACAAATATATACTCGAGCAATTCACATACATCTTTGTATGTCTCGCCCACAGAAATAAAGTAATGTATAACGATTGATCCTCCTGCTGGTATATTTTTAGTCCAACCAATCACAGAATCTACTATGCCATGCTCTATTGGGTTTTTAGATAAAACCCCATCTTCGGCGTCCATCCACGTGCCATCTTTTCCTTCGATACCACAAAAACCGATACCATAGTCATCAAAAGGCTTTCCATCACAGATACCGCCAACCAAAAAAACTCTTCTGCCTTTGTAATGTATTATCGACTCCACAACGCTCGAAAAGTAAGCTGTATCAGCGTGATTGGTGTCGCCTATTTTAAATTGCTGATTAAAGAAGATTTTTATGTCTCGCGCCTTTGAATCATCATTCGTTAAAACAACTTTGCGCAAAAAAATATTTTTCTCGTTATAAACGATATCAGTAGTATTTATGGAAACTTTTGCTTTTTCGTTTTTTGCAATAACCTTAGAAGCCATAGAACGGTCCGCGAAAGAAATATTTACGCCCCATTCGCCATTATCTATCCAGTGCATTTCACCATCTGCAAAAACCCCAAGTTTATGAACTTGATTTCTGCCTATGTGGTTGTCTTGCCCAACATGCGGAAAATAAAAATCACGCACTTGGCCAAACTTATCCAAACATACAGCAATGTTTCCATTCCCAAGGACCATAGATCTCGCCATGCAGACATTTTAACACGACAAAAAACACATCCTAGCCTAATTTTAGTCCAAGCAGGGGAAAACCAATAATTATAGACCTTCTTCGCGAAGTTTGGATATCGCCTCTTTAGCAGATTTGGATAGTTTTTTTGGAATAGCTACACGGACATGAACTAATATGTCGCCACGCTTGCCACCATAAGGAACACCCTTATTTTTTATCTGCAAAATTTCCCCAGTATTTACACCTTCTGGAATTTTAAGATCTGATGGACCATCCAAAGTTTGTATGCTTACTGATGAACCAAGTAGGGCGTCCGATAATTTAACATCTAAGCTCATAACCAAATCATTTCCTTCTTTTCTGAAATTTTTGTGTTTTTTAACGTGAGTTTTTATGTACAAATCTCCTGGCGATCCACCCTTGATCGCCTCTCCCGCTCCAGAGAGCCTTATCATCTCACCATCATCAATGCCTGCGGGCACTTTAACTTTTATTTCTTCTTCCCTCTTGAGAATACCTCTACCGTCACAAACCTGACACTTGTCCTTTGGAACTTTGCCTATACCGCTACAAATATCACAGGCCCTAGAAACTTCAACAGAGCCAAAGATTGACCTCTTTACTTCTCTGATTTTACCTTTACCGTTGCAAGTTTTACACTCTATCATTTCACTACCGAGCTTTGCTCCACTTCCACTACAAACTTTGCAGACAGAAACTTTGTTCAACAGGAAAACCCTTTCCACTCCAAAAATAGATTCTTCAAAAGACAGCTCGACATCGATAGAAATATCTCTTCCACGCTTAACTCGCGCACCTCTGCCTCCGCCAAAAAATTCTCCAAAAATGTCACCTAAATCGAAATCGGCGCCCTGGAAACCATTCTGGAAATTGCTGAAATCAAAACCAAAATCTCCAAAGCCACCACCCTGGAAGCCACCGAAGCCTCCTTGGCCCCCATTGGTAAAGGTCTGTCCATACATATCATATTGAGCTCTTTTTTGATCGTCAGAAAGGATGGTGTAAGCTTCGTTTACCTCTTTAAACTTATCCGCGTCCCCCCCTTTTTTATCTGGATGATACTGGTGAGCCAACTTCCGAAAAGCCTTCTTAATTTCGTCTTTTGAGGCTTGTTTGCCTATTCCTAAAATATCATAATAATTTTTTGCCATATTTTTATTATATCCTTTTTTGTGTTAATCTCAAGATAGGAGCGACCATGACACAAGAATACGTGGATCCATTCGAGCTCAGGAAAGCGACCCTCAAAATGGTAATCTCTGCCCTTTATCTAACTGGGGATCATCCGCTGGCCAGAAAAAGGGAAGCGGAACTCAGGAAATTTGAAGCCCAAGAACGACGGTACAAATTTTGTATCAGTTTGTTTGAGTTTCTGAACCCGCTTCGCCAGTAGGCGGGTTTTCGTTTGGTGATGTTTGATTTTTCTGCATATACTCGCCGATTTTTTGGATTTCTTTAGATAGATTTTCGGTGGCTGTTTTTATGGCTGAGACATCATCCTTATCCTTAACTGATTTGAGTTCGGCTACCCTCTCCTCTACTCCCTTTTTTATCTCATCCGTTACTTTCCCTTCTGCATCTTTCAGAGCTTTTTCGGTTGTGTAAACAAGCTGTTCGGCAACATTCCTCACTTCTGCAAGCTCTTTTTTCTTTTGGTCTTCTGATGCGTGCATTTCTGCATCCTTTTGCATCTTTTCTATTTCCTCTTTAGAAAGACCAGAGCTTCCTTCTATCTTTATTGATTGTTCTTTGCCGCTTGTTTTATCTTTAGCCTTCACATTTAAAATTCCGTTGGCATCAATATCGAAAGTTACCTCGACTTGAGGCACTCCGCGAGGAGCTGGAGGTATCCCGTCAAGGATGAACCTGCCCAAAGATCTATTGTCACTAGCCAAAGACCTCTCTCCTTGGACTACATGTATTTCGACACTTGTCTGATTATCTGCCGCAGTAGAAAATACTTGAGAGCGAGAAGCTGGCACAGTGGTATTTCTCTCTATAAGTTTTGTAGCCACACCACCCATCGTCTCGATACCTAAAGATAGCGGTATGACATCAAGAAGCAGGATGTCTTTAACATCGCCTGCGATAATACCACCTTGGATAGCGGCGCCGAGAGCCACCACTTCATCAGGATTGATAGATTTATTTGGCTCTTTACCAAAAAACTTTTTAACTTCCTCTACGATCTTTGGCATCCTAGTCTGCCCACCCACCAATACAACCTCATCTATGTCTCCAGTCTTAAATGGCGAAGCTTCTATGGCCCTCTTTGTAATTTCTATAGATCTTTGGATAAATTCATCTGCAATTTCTTCAAGCTTGGCTCTGGTCATCTTTATAAGCAAGTGACGCGGACCAGAGCTGTCAGAAGTAATGAACGGGATATTGATTTCAGTTTCCATGGCAGTAGAAAGCTCTATTTTGGCCTTTTCAGCTGCTTCATCGAGCCTTTGGAGGGCAAGCGGGTCTTTGGTTATGTCTATGCCACTTTCTTTTTTAAATTCATCAGCAAGATAGTGAATTATTTTTTGATCAATATCCTTGCCTCCTAAATGACTATCTCCATCTGTAGACTTTACTTCCACCACATCGTCCCCTACTTCCAAAATCGAGATATCGAAAGTCCCACCCCCAAAGTCAAAGACCGCAATCTGTTCGTTTTTCTTTTTGTTAAAGCCGTAGGCTAAAGCCGCCGCTGTCGGTTCATTGATGATCCTCTTTACGTCGAGCCCAGCTATGGCCCCGGCGTCTTTAGTTGCCTTCCTTTGAGCATCATTGAAATATGCGGGAACAGTAATAATGGCTTCTGTAATCTTTTCTCCCAATTTTGCTTCAGCGTCAGCCTTAAGTTTAGCCAAAATCATAGCTGAAATTTCTTCTGGCCTGTAATTCTTTTCGCCTATTTTTACATTCACTCCTCCCGTTTCTGATTTAGACATTTCATAAGGCACAGTTTTTTGATCTTTTTGTATTGCCTCCTCACTAAACTCATGACCGATGAATCTTTTGATGCCAAAAACGGTATTCTTTGGATTAGTCACAGCTTGCCTCCTGGCAAGAAGCCCAACTAACCTCTCTCCCGTTTTTGAAATTGCTACGATCGAAGGCGTGGTACGAGCACCTTCGCTATTTTCGATTATCTTAGGCGTCCCAGCTTCCATAACTGCCACAGCTGAATTTGTTGTTCCTAAATCTATGCCAATTATTTTACTCATAAGTTTTAAATTAACCTCACTTCCTGCCCCTCTCCTAGAATTAGTAGAGGGGAGAAATATGAGAATTGTTGATAATTGCGTCAAAAATTATACCTCTCGTCCCTTTTTGTGTGAACTTGACAAAGTTATCTTAATTTGAGATAAACCACAAGGAGGTGATCGTGGCTGAATCCTTTTTCTGGTTCGCCGTTGTGCGCCTATTTTTGTCGTTTTGTAAGATGGTTGGGATTTTGTGGTCTGGGGGTGGAGAGTTGGAGCTGGAGTTGGATCCAGAAAGAGCAATCTACACCCTGCTGGCGATTGCAGTTGCGCACAAGTACATTTTCGGCTAAACCCGCTCGGAACCCGCAAGAAAGGAGGTTCAGGGCGGGTTCTTCGTTTATTTTTTCTCTAACTTGCGTACGCGTAGATCTAGATCAACGAAATGTTTTCTGTCCACTTTACTCTTAACTGCGTCGACACTGAAAAATTTCGTTTCCTTAACATCTGATTTCACTTCGATCATATCGGCTCGCAATTCCTTAACATCTGATTGTGTGGCGGTTACATTTGTTTCCAATTCTTTAACGTTTGTTTTAACGACAGTCATATTGGTCATAAGTTCCGCTATTCTCTCTTGGTGAGAATTTAAAAGTTTTTCTTGCCTAGCAGAAGATTTCAATAATGAGACTACTCCTTCTTTTATAATTTTGATGTCGTCATGATACTTTTCTGTTAGAGCACCCGTATATCTCTTTAATTCACCGTCAGTGTGTTTTTTTTGACCAGAATTATTTTTTGGGGAAGACTTTTTCATAGCCACATTCTATCACCTACCCTCTGAACTCGGCAATCTTGACCTTAGGAGCGCGAATTATTCTTTCACCCATTTTGTAGCCAACGCTCAAGACTTCGACAATTTTATGATCATCTTCTTTATTCTCCACTTCTACCGTATCAATGGCCTCATCTCTCTGTGGATCAAAGTTTTCTCCAATTGGATTGACCACCGAAACCCCATGGTTTGCCAAAACATTAACAAGTTGAGTATGGATATATTCGACACCTACTCGCCAATTTTTGTCTACTTTCTCCCAGGCCTCCTTGTTTTTAAAAGCTGACTCAAATGAATCGAGGACCGGGATAAGCTCGGTAGCAATATCCTCTTTGGCAAACTTGGCAAAATCTTTTTTCTCTTCTTCCAACCTTTTTCTAAAATTCACCCCTTCTGCTCTTTCCTTTTGCCAGCCAGTTAAATATTCTTGGTTTTTTTCTTCAAGATTTTTTATTTTTTCGCGAAGTTTTTTCACCAAAGAAGCCTGGTCACGGCTGCCGTCTTCATCTATATTTTCATCAAATTCAAATTCTTCTTCGTTTTGCATCGAAGCTATTTTAACCTAAATCTATTATTTTTCAATGGAGAATATGGAGAACGAGGACCCCTTTATCTCTTCGACCACTGTGGAGCTTTGCGAGCTTTTTTGAGACCGAATTTGCGGCGTTCTTTGGCGCGAGGATCTCGTTTCAAAAATCCGGCTGATTTGAGCTTTCGCCTAAGAGATTCATCAAATTTAGCGATGGCTCTGCCGATCCCATGCTTCATAGCTTCAGCTTGTGAGTGTATACCACCACCTTTTATTTCTGCTGAAATAGTAAAACCTTTTGAACCGGATTCATTTATCGGAGCTTCAACCAGACTCCTTAATTCCAAAGTAGGAAAGTAGCTGGCAAAATCCCTACCGTTCACCTTGAAAGTATTTTTCGATGAAGGAGTAATACGAACACGAGCTACAGAAGTTTTCCTCCTGCCGATGCCTTCTATGTATTTTGAATCTTTTGTCGTCATGCGTTTTTAATGTTTTTCCTTTTTTTCTTAAGGGTGTTATTCAGTAATAATTAAATTCTTCATCATTCTATCTCGTAATTTGTTTTTTGGGAGCATGCCCTTTATTGCAACTCTTAAAGATTCTTTCATGCCCTTAGTCTGCACAACATGCTTCATCGTCCTCTCCTTCAAACCACCTGGGTAACCTGAGTAAGTTTTGTAAATCTTTTCTTCTATTTTTTTATTGGTCACAGAAATTTTACCGGCATTGAGAATTTGCACTTTTGTAGACGGCAAAACATTTCTGGCAAAGTCTGTCTTATTTTTGCCCATCAGAAGTACGGCCGCCATGCTTGCGACTCTGCCTAACTTTTTGTTTTGTGCATCTATTGTGTGTTCCATGGTAATTATTTAAAATTTTATATATCAAATCTCAAAATTATACAAATTCTATCATGGCCATCGGACTACCATCTGACAACCTTCTTTTCATTTTTAGAATTCTGGTATAACCGCCCTTTCGATCATTGTATTTTTTTGCGACCTCGTCAACCAATATCTTGCCGGCTTGCTTACCCACCTTAACAGCAAGATCTCTCCTCGCAGCTATGGTTGCTAATTTGCCCTTGGTAACCAGTTTTTCTACAAATGGTCGCAATTCTTTTGCCTTAGCTTCGGTGGTTTCTATTTTTTGATGCAACACCAAAGACCTGGCAAGGGAATTCATCAAAGCTTTTCTTACCTTTGTCACTCTGCCAAATTTTCTGTTTTGATTGTGATGCCTCATGTTATCTCAAAATTTAAATCTCAAAATTTTTTATCTTTTAGGATTTGAGATTTTAGATTTCATTTTTGAATTATTTTAATGTAATGCCGTGTTCACTTAAAACTCTCTTTATCTCAGCCACACCCTTTGCACCAAGACCTTCGATTTCTAATATATCCTTCTCTTTCTTTCTTGCAAGACCACCGAGAGTTCTTATGTTTGCGCTAGAAAGAGCATTTAGAGTTCGGGCCCCAAGATTTAAATCTTCAATTCTAGTTTTTAGAAACTGAAGGTCGAGCTTTTTGCCTGTAGAAGCCTCTTTCTGATTGGTGCCCTCAAAACCGTCAAGCTCTTCTAGCTCCTCTTCTTTCTCTTCTTTGAAATCAGTTATTGCTTTTAATTGCTCAATCATAATATTAACTGATCTAGTTAAAGCCTCGGAGGGAGAAATGCTACCATCTGTCTCGATGGTGATCCTAAGTCTGTTAAAATCGGTGCGATCCCCTACTCGCATATTTTCAACTTCATAGCTAACCCTCCTGATCGGAGTAAAGTTAGCATCCATAGCTATGGTTCCGATATCTACTCTATCTTTAGAAATTTGATCTTTGGACATAAAACCGAGACCTTTTTCAACGGTCATTTCGATTGAAATTTCAGAATCCTTATCTGTAAGTGTGGCTATTACCAAATCAGAGTTGATAATTTCCACTTGTCCAGGAACTTCTATATCTTTAGCTGTCACTGCTCCGGCCCCCTTCTTTTTAAGAATAAGGGTCTGGCGTTCATTTGTAGTCATTCGAATTCGAAGCTTCTTGATATTAAGCATTATCATGACCACATCCTCCCTAACGCCTTCGATAGAGGAAAATTCATGTTTAACTCCATCAATTTTTATGGAAGTAACAGCTACACCAGGCAAAGAAGAGAGGATTACTCTTCTCAAGCTATTTCCTATAGTAAAGCCGTATCCTGGGTAAAAACCATCTATTTCGTATACCCCTCTATTGTCCTGCTCCGAAACTATCTTTGGTTTAGATGGCAATACAATGTTTTTTTCAAAATTATCGATCGTCATAATATATAAAAATTAGGATTAAAATATGATAGCTATCTTTGATAATATTCAATAACTTGACCCAAGTCAAATAATAACTCGTTATTTTGATCAAAATTGCCCTTCTTGACAAGCAATTCCTCTGATTTACTATCCCAAGAAATCCAATTTGGCATCTCTCTTTCAGTAACCTTTTTATCGAGTTCACTGAAAAGCTTACTGTCTTTAGAACCAATTCTTACTGATATTTTATCGCCCTCTTTAACAGTAAAAGAAGGGACGTACACTTTTTTACCGTTCACCAAAAAGTGTCCGTGCGCCACGGCCTGCCTAGCACTCAAGTGCGTAGGCAAAATACCTGCTCGCCAAACAACATTATCAATCCTGGATTCAAGAGATTTTAAAAGATTAGAAACTGGGGAACTATCTTTTTTAGCTAGCGCCTTTTTTACATATTTAGCAAACTGTTTTTCGGTTACAGCATAAAACATGCGGGCCTTTTGCTTTTCATTCAACTGCAAGCCAAAATCAGTTTTGGTGCGGAATGATTTCTTTTTCATTTTACGCTCCTCCCTTAAGGCATACTTCTGAGTCTGTGTTTTCTCAAACACATGAGCTTTCAGTTTGCGAGCAATTTTGTATTTAGGACCAATTTTCATAATTTTTAAATCTCTTAATTTTCAATTTATACTCTGCGCGGTTTTTTTGGTTTCGGACCGTTGTGAGGTATCGGTGTAGTATCCTTAATTGAAGAAATGCTGATACCTTTGGATATAAAGCCTCGTATCCCAGACTCCCTACCCAAACCAACACCTTTTACAACAACGGAAACTTCTTTCATCCCAAGAGCCTGCGCCTTTAGAGCAAGAGTCTCGCCAACCTTAGCAGCTGCAAAAGGAGTACCCTTTTTTGCGCCTTTGAACCCATGACTACCGCTCGAAGCCGCGCCAACCACGCCCCCCTTTTTGTCAGTAAGAGTTAGTATGGTGTTGTTATAAGTTGAACGTACATACAAAACTCCAGCATCAAGACGCCTCTTGCCACCCTCTTTCGCGACGCTTTCAGGTCGGGATTCCGACTCGGTCCCCGCTGACGTCGGAGCAGTTTTTACAATTCTTTTTTTTCCCATATTAATATCTCAAAATTTAAATCTCAAAAAATTTTATCTAAAATTACTTCTTCTCAACGGCTCTCCTTCCGGTGCCCATTGTCTTCCTTACGTTACCCCTCCTGGTCCTCGAATTTGTCTTGGTTCTCTGACCTCTTGCCGGCAGAGACCTCATGTGCCTAACTCCTCTGTAACTCTTTATATCCTTGAGTCTCTTTATGTTGGCCGATACCTCTCGCTTTAAATCCCCCTCAATCTTGAAACCTTCTATAATCTTTTTAATTCTATTTTCTTCATCCACACTTAGATCTTTAGCTTTTGCTCCCCAATTAACTTTTGCTTCATCCAAAATCTTCTGAGCTCTCGAGCGACCGATACCAAAAAGAGCAGTGAGGCCTATTTCTAATCTTTTTTCGTCTGGTATATTTATTCCTAAAATTCTCATCTTGTTTATTTTTAACCTTGTCTCTGTTTATGCTTTGGATTGCTCTTGCATATTACAAACAAAACTCCGCCACGGCGTACGAGTTTGCATTTTGAGCACATAACTTTAATTGAGGCCTTTACCTTCATTCTGTTTAAAACAAATATAATCGGTTATTTTTTTGGTAAGCCTCCATGGAAATTGTTATCCACCCTTCGAACAATCCTAGCTCTTCCACCGTAAGGATCTATAACAGCTTCCACCGAATCACCTATAATAACCTTTATTCTATTGAGCCTCATCTTACCAGACAAATAAGCCAACACCTCCTGACCATCTTTTTCCAATTTAACACGAAAAAGAGCGTTCGGAAGAGTTTCCGTTATTGTGCCGATATGCTTAGCCAGACCTTCTTTATCTGTCATTAAAATGAAGCAACAATGGAAGAGGTTAACATGGGGCACCCTTGACTGTCAAGCCTTTATTCCAGTACCGCTTCCACGCTTATTTTTGAAGCACTATCCGGAAACGACCTTTTCCACATAGGCCTCAAAGTAACTTTGACACTTGAGATTCCCGGAAACTCCTCTATAAGTTTAGCCGCCTCCTTCTTCTCTGTACCTAGTAGCCTGTCTTTTATCTTTTGGGTATCTAAATTAGCAACAAATTTTGCACTACCAGCAACCGCAAAAGTGATGCTACCACCAGTTTCAAGAGAATTTTTATCAATTGAATTGGTTATGTTTAAAGAAGAAAAGTCATGGATAGAAGCCGGTATATTTATCCACCCAGGCACTTCGTCAGCGTATTCAGATACAATTTTTTTAGAAAGCTGTTCACCGTTTAAAAGCACAGCGTAAGCCGTAACATCTTTACCGATCAAAACCCCCGACGACTCTTCGCTTTGTGGCAACTCGCTAGATTCGTAGGAAATGGAGCCTGACAACAAAACCAAACCTTCTGGGATTTTAGAAGAGATATCCTTCTCAAGTATTTGTTTGGCCTGGGACTCTGCAGTCAAAAGAGCTTTTTCTTTTTCTTCAGGTAAAACCGTCTTCATCTTACCTACAAATCCACCAGCCATTTCAGTAGAAGATCTGGCATAAAAACCTTTGTATCTAGCCGAGTCATTCTTAAATCCTGGGATGGTAAAGTCGGTTTTTTTTATGTTATATTTCTCGCCCGGCTCATCTGCAAATACTTCGACTTCTACACTTCCAGGCGTTGAGACTCCGTTTTTGGTAGAACTACCGGGTACAACCACCGATTCTGGTATTCTATAAACAAGACCTTCAGGACTTTCAAATCGGGTACGAGCAATTAGCCTTTGAGGCTCAGAAGAAAAGTTATTGTATACAACTATTTTACCTCTAGACTTTAACTCCACACTCTCTTCTCCGGTAGCAGGTACTTGGACCGTCTCTTTTCTTGATAATTTTACTACTTCATAAGCAACGCTTTCATTTTCAACGCTTCTTGTACCGGAAACATCTAGAGTCACTGATACATCTTGAGTTTTCGGAGTTATAAGTACAGAAGCAGAAGAAAAAACAGTCATCATCAGTACTAAAAATAAACCCGCCAAAACGACAATGGCCCCACTAAAAACTAAACGTTTTTGCCTACCACCATCTGAAAAGCCCGATATTGGAGCTTTGACAGAAGTAGCTTCTGCTTTAGCGTTTTTTGGATAGTAATATTCGTATGCGGGACCCTTGCGAACTTCTGCTGTTTCAAAACTAGAAATTTTTGTGGTAACCGGACTTTCTATATTAGAAAATTGAGCAACACCCAAATCTTCTTCTGGCTTTATAATCACAGGTGATTTTCTTTTGCTGCTTCTATTTATTTGAATATTTCTTATAGTCCTCTTATCTGGAGGCACCACATCACTAAATGGAACTTTTGCCATGCTTGTTATTATAAACCTTTATTTAGTTTTTGTAATTATTTGTGTGGAAAAAACTTTTATTTCATACCACCCCCCAACCCCTCTCCACCTTGCTCGCCTCGCTGGAGCTCTGGCGAAGCGGGTTGGCGAGACAGGTTATCTTAAGAGGGGAGCAAGACTGCTTTGATGCGGCG
>CAZRKB010000011.1:0-4843 GCA_964601125.1 uncultured Candidatus Saccharibacteria bacterium | reverse complement strand
CCCAATTTATCGAAATACAAAACTGACCTCCTTAAAAGACGGCGCACAAAATAATTCCTATCTGTATTGCCCGGCAACACCCCATCGGTTATTAAAAATACAGACGCCCTAAGGTGATCGAGTATTGCTCTAAAATATTTCGTATAGTTTTTATCTGAATATTTTTTGCCTGAAATCTCTTCCAACCTATTTAAACATTCTTCAAAAAAATCTGTTTTGAAAACATCATTATCGTCATTACTTGCCATCACCAACCTTTCAAGCCCACCACCAAAATCGATGTTTTTTTGTGGTAACTCTTCAAAACCATTTGACACTTTTTTGTACTGCATAAACACGTTGTTGCCGATCTCGAGGTATCTACCACAATCGCAGTTTGGGTGACAATTTTCACCAAATTTTTTGTCATGCTCTACATCTGTAAACTCATAAAACATTTCTGAATCCGGACCACCAGGCTCTCCTTCTGGCATATTATCAGGCACACCGGACCGGCTCCACCAATTTTTTCGACTGTCATAATAAAATATCCTGCCTCCTTGCATGCCAACCTTGTAGCCATTTTCCTCACTTCCCATTTCAACCTCTTTGGCTTCAATATCGTATTTACTAAAAACCGACTTCCATATCTCCCCTGCTTCAAAATCTTTTTCAATACCATTCTTGGCGTCCCCAACAAAGGCAGTTACGAAAATTTTGTTTGGATCTAAACCGACTTCTTCTACCAAAAATTGAAACATCCACTCTATCTGCTCTTTTTTGAAATAATCACCAAAAGACCAGTTGCCCAACATTTCAAAAAAAGTAGTGTGCCTGTTGTCCCCCACATCTTCAATGTCGCCAGTCCGAAAACATTTTTGAGAATCAGCCACCCGTCTACCACTCGGATGAGTTTTACCCAAAAGAAACGGCACCATTGGCTGCATACCGCTTCCGGTAAAAAGAGTGGTCGGATCATTCTCGGGCACAAGCGAAGCACTCGGGACAATCTTATGCCCCCTCTTCTCAAAAAACTCTAAAAATCTTTTTCTTACTTCTTCCGATTTCATTTAGTTATTTAGTTATAGTAGTGATTTTACAATATTTTATACAATTACAAAATTTGATTTTTTATACTATATATGTTTTTATATAAAAGGAGGCCAAGAATGGGCAGCGAGCTTGTTGTAATTTTTATTTTGATCTGCGTTGTCGGTTTGATACTGACAAAGTTGATCATTAAAACAAAGAAAACTATAACCGAAACACAAAAAATGACTAGGGCTATTCTTTCTCACATGGAATCCTGTTGGGAAGAAGCGTTGCTGACCACAACAAGAGACGTGACAGAATCACACCCTTTAGACCAACCGAGACGATGGGGAGTTGATTTGGACACCGATAATCACTTCGTGTCTGTGAGTGTCATTGTAGGTATCGGCACAACCTCTTATCTAACGATTTATGTCGAGATCGAATCGGCAACTTTCTGTATATTGTACGACAGAAAGAGAAAGGTGGTGAGTATGTACAACTCAGATCTAAAAAAAGAATTGGCCAATATTATCGGTCAGATAGCGACTAGTCTCCCACCTCTGTAAGGGGCTTTTCTTTTCAAGAACTTTGATTCCGTGCGCCGTCCCACTTACTTCTGGGACGGCTTTTTCTTTTGTTTTTAAATCACAAGATGATGTTTTTATCTTTAAACTATTTTGTAACACATAAAACACGATCGTGTTTTATGTGTATCTAGAGTTTAGGCGGAGGATAGCTTGAAGAATTTTTTCGCAGCAAGATCTTTATCTATAAAATCGGCTACCATATAACGAACAAATTTGTTGATAGACAGAATGCGGCTTATCTTGTCTACGTTTTCTCGACATTCGTAAGGATAGATAAATATAGATTTTTCTAAGCGGTACATTCCAAGCACCTTAAGAGTACCCCAAAATTTTCTTCTGTTTTCGGCCAATTCCTCTGGAATATCGAAGGTGACTAATCTCCATTTCCGATCCCAACTTTTTTTCTTTGGCAGAATAATATCTTTAATGGTTAGTTTGTCCAAATAATTTCTACCTTCCAGTGTCATTTCAAGAAATTTCCTCTTTCCTATTGTTTTATAATGCAAATAACCTTTTTTCTCCAAATTTTTTAAAGATCTGTTGGTTGCCATGTATGATTTTCTATTCGGTGCCACTCCAACCAACTTTAGTATGTGTCCAGCCGCATTTGGAGCAAGCACCGCCAAAGAAATTATGAAACCCATTTTTGCAATCGCCACAAGAATTTCCTTATTTCTTTCATGTCTTGCATACCTATCTTTCGTATTGATCATTTTTATTTATTCAAAACTTATAAACCACGATCGTTATTTATAAGTATACAATGATTTGGTTTATTTTTTATTTCTATTCACCCACCACTTGCTTTTTTGAGCTTTTTTGTCGAACCACCAATCATTAGAATCAGTCTTTAAAATTTCTTTTACCAATTCTTGCGCGTTTTTTGTTTTCAGTCTTTCGACAGCTGGTTTGATCCAGAGCAATGCTCTCTCATTACCCTTATCAACCTCTTCCTTAAGAGACAGGACCCACTCTAAGTTGTCGGCATCTTTAACAAGTATGGATTCTTTGGTTTTTCGCTCTTCGTATTCATTTATAATATTTAAAATCCTGTCTCCGAATGGTACTGACGCAGCCAAATCCTCATGCGCCTCTTTTTCTTTTCGTTCAACATACTTTTGATGCACATAATTCAAATCAGAAATTCTAGCCTCCGATATATCATGCAACATGCACATCTGTAAAACTTTTGATATATCAACTTCTCCATCCATCATCGCAAGCATAAAACCAACATAAGAAACCCTGTTTAAGTGTTCTGCCACTGACTGCTCGCCCGTACCTAAAAGATGAAATCCACTTCTTGGGGTCCTAGCTAAAATACCCACCTCAAAAAGAAACTTGGCGATTTGTTTATGGTTTATTTTTTCTTTCTTATTTTTCATTTTTTATTTTTCCTCCAAAGATGCTCGAGTTCATCGATATTACGAGAAATTTTTTGTAGACCTTGTTCAAAAAACTTTTTGTTTGGATTGATACCTATTGAACGGAAAATGTTTTCTGGCGAATCAGAACCACCTAGAGAAAGGAATTTCACTACATCTTTTATTTTTGTTTTATCATTTTTATATCTTTCATACAGAGCATCTGAAATTAACTGACCAAAAGCATAAGAGTATACGTAAAAGAAATTCCTAATATGCGACCAGTTTACAAAGAAATACCCGTCAGATAGTTCAAAATCGAAAATTGGACCCAAATAACTTTTCATATGCTTATTCATCATCTCGGCAATTTTTTCTTTAGCAAGAAAACCTTCTTTTCTGACAGTCTCATGGAGTTCCACTTCAAAATTGAAGCAGGCCACCTGGCGGAAAATGGTAGCTATATCGTCGTTGATTTTATCATGAAGCAAAACCATTCTTTCCTTTTCAGAAACCTCCTTTATTTCTTCCTCAAAGACAAGGTTTTCAAAAAAAGTACTTGCTACTTCAGCTGTAGCGATAGTATAGTCTTCATATAGAGGTCTTTGCTTTTTGGCATATTTGCTATGCAGAGCGTGACCCATTTCATGAGCCAACGTAGTGAGGGACCTAAAGTCATTCACATGATTAAGAAAAACATACGTTGGCAACTCTCTCACCCCACTTGAGCAAAAAGCTCCACTTTGCTTTCCCTTTTTAGGAAATGCGTCAACCAATCCATCTGCAAACATTTTTTCTACAAATTCTCCAAATTCTTGCCCCGCAACATTAAAAGCTGTTATTGTTTTTTGCACCGCCAAATCCAAAGATATGTCTGATTTAGTCTCGCCGACTTTTGCAGATCGATCTGCATAACTGAGCCTTTGCTCGCCTATCATATCGGCTTTAATTTTGAAAAACTTATGCGCGATGTTGAAGTTTTGAGTCACTGCACCAACGAGATCGTGAACAGTTTTTATATCATTTTCATAGCCTTTCACTGTAGCCTCGTAAGGAGTTTTGAACCCTCTGAGTTTGTCGTTAATTTTTTTGTTGGCAACTATGGCGTTTATTTCACTTTCTGCAAAATCAGATACGCTTTCGTAGACTTGCATAACTCTTTTATGCAGGACCCTCCTTTCTTTAGTCGGCAAAGTAGAAATCTTAGAACCAGCTTCAGAAATCGGCACCTGTTTGCCCTCAAATTCAACTTCCTGCTTGGCTAGTAATTTAGAAAATCCAGACACCCACATCCCATGAGAAGGCAAACCCTTTAAATTCATTATTTTTTCCTCTGCTTCCGTTAGGTCATGTTTAGAATGTTCAAAAACCTTTTTCAGAAAATATTTGAAATGGGAAAGTTCTTTACTCTTTAAAAATTTTGCTTGGAGTTTTTTATCAATCTTGCCAATCTCAAGCATGAAAAACTCCAACTCATTTGCCAAGTTTGTATAAAAGTCAGACAGCTTGGCAAGTTCGGCTCTAGCCTCACTATCTTCACCATTCAAACACTTTCTATACGAGTATAGTCGGCTCGCCTTTTCAGCTCTTGGGTCGCTTGAAATTTTTTCATATTCCTCTATGGCCTTTGCTAAAGCTTTCGCATTTTTAAGATGTTTTTTATCTTTTCTGTATTTTTTGGCAAAAGCAAGATATACCTTTTTTATACCAGCTTTGTCTTTTTCGACTTGTTTTTTGATATCTCCTTTATAAAGGTGGGTCAAATCCCATTCAGTTTTATATTTTTGCATATGTGCCCTACTCTACTATAAATTTTTTAGAATCTCAAAGTCTTTTTTTAGAGTATCTTTGGTGTGTGAGTTATAGACTGCCACAGCT
>CAZRKB010000010.1:17849-22661 GCA_964601125.1 uncultured Candidatus Saccharibacteria bacterium | reverse complement strand
TGATCGGGATTGAACCGATGACCTCCCCCTTACCATGGGGGTGCTCTACCAACTGAGCTACAACGGCATTTTAGAATCTAGTGGCTAGAATCTAGGCTAAAAGATATCACATCCCCTCCATTTTTTCATAGTCTTTATAAAGCAAGGAAAAGCCAGATATCGCAAACAATGCGATTAACGCCATAAATACAAAATAGTACTTAGAAGCAAAGATAGCTATTTGCGAGCCCAAAAATACGCCGCCAAAGTTGAGTGGCAACATGAAAGCAGAGTGGATCAAAGTGAACTTCCAGAAACCAACTCGACTAAAACCTGCAGCATAAGAAAAAATTTCAGGGAGAGAAATTAGAGCGATACGAGCCTTCAAGAAAGACTTTGTGTTGTTGAGCAGTTTTAAAAATTTTTCTATTTCACCAAAAAATTTCTGTCCAGCAAAAATTTTTACCACCTTTTCTCCATAAATCCTGCTGATCCAAAAGCAAGCCGTGGAACCAACTACATCCCCCAGAAAACAGAGCAAGAATCCATTTATATTTCCAAAAACTGCTCCTGCTACTACATATAAAGGAGAACCTCCGAGCGGAGCGACGACGAGAGTTGAAACCTTTAGAAAAACAAGAGCAATTGGAGCCCAAATACCGAAAGATTCTATCTGTGCCTGCAACTCTCCACTTCTGAGCATTTTTATAGAAACGAAAAAAAGTCCAAGAATTACAACGAGCCACGCTATCTCTAATATTTTATCTTTTTTCATGTGTTTTATGTTTTCTCCCTCTCTTAATGTAAGAGAGGGTTGGGTGAGTTATAACCCGCAAACTCTCCTTAACTCCTCCAAATCTTCAACTGTCGGCACAAGCCCCGTCTCTGTATTGTCCCCAGTCAGATAATACATAACGGAAGAAGAGTTTTCTACGTGGTCCATGCCCAAAGCGTGCCCAAACTCATGAGCGAGGGCGGTCAGCAGATCACTGCTGTTTGTAAATTGATAAACGTTTATGGCGCCTCCCACGTATTCAGCTTGATTGAATTCCAAACCATGTCCATAACTTTGGTTATAACCAGAAGCGACTTTATTGTAGTTTCTCGCAGCTTCATTTCTTCTATCGAGCAGAGCGTTCAACTCCCGAGCCTTCGCATTCAACCTAGAAACATTAGCGTTTAGATTAGCAGCTTCTGTCTGCAATTCTTCGGACATTTTTTGTAGTTCTTCATATTGAGACCTCGGCGCCCCACCTTTCGAATTCCAAAAATCTACCATTGATTCATATTCTTTTTGCGCCAACTTAAAAGCTTCGCTGCGCGCATCATGAGCGAGAGACTCTGATTCAAAAGATATTTTCATCTGCTTAAATTCCTGATCTAGCTTGTTTAAAATAATTTCGACACTTTCGAGTCCAGATTCTGTTTTTTGTTTCTGCATGGTAGTTAGCTGTCTTTCGTCATATATAAGATTTATTTTAAACTTTGCATCTTCTTTATAAGAAAAAAGGTTCTTTCCTGCCGCGTCTTCCCACACCCTTTCCGCCCGTAAAAGGTCCACCAAAAACTGCTCTCTGCTTATTGAAAATTGATCATCAAACCTGCCTATGGAGTATTCCAGAGTTTGGTCGCAAGGACTTTGAAAATGTCTATAAAAAGTGACACCACTAAAAGTGAGTGCGGCCAGCACCAGGAGAGTCGTTAAAATATTTTTAAACATGGCTTTATTTTTTTGCTCCGCCGAAAGCGTTCCTGATTTTATCGGCATTTCCATCAAAATCTTTTTTGTTTCCTGCTACGGCTGAATTTGGATAGACCCAAATATGCGCATGTTCAACCTCGTCCCCCACTATTTTTGATAAAATCCAATCCGTATTAAAAGCTTTTTCTTGAGCAAGCGCCAACCCCTTTACCACTTCAAAATATTTTCCAGCCTCTGGAACTTGCCAAACCCAGCGATAATGTTTTTTGGGTATTACTTGGCAATGCCCAGGTGACTGTGGGTGAATATCAATAAAAGCCAAAAAAACTTCGTCTTCGTATACTATATTTGCGGGCACTTCCTTTCTCGCTATTTTGCAAAAAATACAGTTTTCCATAAAATCATTTTATCACAAAAGTTCTACTATTCACTGAGTGTTTATGTTATAATCACAGCTTCATGGAGGAGATAAAGAAAAAGTTTTGGAAATATTTACCAGAGTTTGTTTACGGTTCTATAGACGGCACAGTAACAACTTTTGCCATTATCGCTGGTGTAGCTGGAGCTCAGTTGGACCCCGCAATTGTTTTGATTTTGGGATTTTCAAATGTTTTAGCCGACGGCTTTTCTATGGCTTCTTCAAATTACCTCTCTGAAGAGTCGCATCAAGATCAAACAAAGAGCGAGGAAATCGGAACACATACTGCTCCATGGAAAACAGCCTTAGCTACCTTTTTTTCATTTATAACTATCGGCTCCATACCCCTCCTTGCTTATGTGGTTGATTATATAAAACCAGAGCTTGTTCTCATAGAAAACACTTTCTTTGCTGCCGCTATTTTAACTCTTATAACCTTCGCGATCATTGGCCTCATACGCGGTAAAGTGTCCCACACCCCAAGCTGGAAGACTGCATTGCAAACCTGCCTCATTGGCGCCATCGCTGCTTCGGTGGCTTACGGGGTAGGAGCATTACTAAAAAACATCGTTTAAACATGGAAGGCCCCCAAGTCATAGCGCTCTCCTGCTCCCCTTCCCGCGGGTACAATTCCGACTCGATGCTCGATGCGTTTATTGACGGCTTTAAAACCAAGTCAGAAAAGATGGTAGAAAAAATTTACCTGACAGACATACCAATCGATGACTACAGTTTTGAAAATAAAAACGGCCCAAAAGAACACGAGACAGCATTTAAAGAGCTCTGCGACAAAATACAAAAAGCCGAAGCACTTGTGATCGCCACCCCCACCTACAACTTCGGAGTACCGGCCAGACTAAAAAACCTCATCGATCGAATCAGATTTTTCGCTCTTGATTTTAATAATAAAAGCAGACTTGGCCAACCTGGTGGTAAAATGGCTCACTTGCGAGTTTACTTTCTGGTGTCAGGAGGCACACCGCTTTGGGCCCAAAAACTGCTTTTCTTTGCTTTCCCACCTTTTTGGCTTCGAGGTGTCTTCCTTTATATGGGCTCACACTGTCTTGGAGCAATTTATAGCGGTAATGTAAAAACATTTGAGACTCCGAGCGAGCTTGCTAAATGTTATCGTCGAGGCAAAAAATTTGCTCGCGCCCTCGAGAACAAACATGAAAATGCGATCCTCGAGAGAATATTCTTCAGGCCACCGCAGGTTTGATAACTCACCCCTACCCCTCCCTTACAACAAGAGAGGGTTGAGCATTTACCCCTCTAACAATAAAATAGCGTGAGTATTTAATTTAAAAATTCTGCCAATTTTTGTAAGGCAATCCTTCTCATACTAATTGAATTTTTTTCTTCAGACTACATTCCCCAAGATATTCTGAACTTCCAAGAGTTTCCCCTTGTTACCGGTTACAAAATATAAAGACATATTCAAAATTTAGCATTTTCCTCTATAATTTTCAAAACTTTCTTTGTATTCTCTAAAATTTCATGATTCCAAAATCTTAACACTTTAATATCTTTATCTTTCAAAAATAATTCACGTTCTTTATCATATTCTTTAGCATCTTTATGTTGTTCTCCATCTAATTCAATAGCCAATCTAATCTGGGGGCAGAAAAAATCTAAAATATACGGACCCACACCATATTGCCTCAAAAATTTTAGCTTGTTTAACTGCCTATTTCGAATTTTTGACCAAAGCAACTTTTCTGCCCCAGTTTGATTTTTTCTGAGTTCTTGTCTGCGACTAAGCTGGATTTGATCGTTATACATTTGCTTCGTTGCACGGTTCCCTTCCCTTGTTGTAAGGGAAGGGTTAGGGATGAGTTATTTCCTCTGTGAATTATTTGATATACGCCAAGGCGCCATAAAGACCGCCAAAATCCCCAAGCTCCCCTTTTTTAATCGGTGGAATTTCAGGAAAAATCTTTAGCAAATCTTTTAAGTATTTTTCTGTTTTATCGAGAGGAATCGCTGGATCCCCCGTGATCATAGAGCCACCAAGTACTACTACATTGGGAGACCACCCAACGATAACATTGTTTAGTCCAACTGCAAGGAAATATGCGTGTTCCTCCCAAATTTTCGGGTCAGTTATTTCTTTTGGATATTTCCCTGTTTTTTCATAAAGCGCTTTTCCAGAAATCAACTCTTCGAGCCGATCACCCGAATCAATGTCGATAATCTGCTTCCCCGGTTCAAAACCAACAGCCTTCTCGTCAATTCTGCCGTTAACAATGCGCGCCCCACCTACTCCAGTGGAAACGGTGATGTAAGCCACAATCTCGGAACCTCTACCGGCGCCATAATTAGCCTCACCAAGACCAACCATCGCCGCATCATTTTCAAGATAAATTTCCGCCTGTATTAAATTACCCAAATCATTCTTAAATTGACCATAACCCCAACCAGCGACACTCCTACTCATACCACCAACCACTTTTTTTATTTCCCTACCTTGAGCCAGCTCTTTTGCCGTATCGACAAAAACCCTCTTTCCTTCTTCATAATCTTTAGGAGTTTCTACAACTTTTGGTTCCTCAAAAAAATCGCCATTCTCGCTGTAAGCCATCCTTATTTTTGTGCCGCCTATATCAAATAGAATAGAGTTCATATTATTATTGTGTCACCCGTGAATTTCTGCTTTATATTTTTCAACTGCCGGTTGGTCGTAGGGGTTGATATCTAAAAGTTTGGCTAGCTC
>CAZRKB010000010.1:0-17749 GCA_964601125.1 uncultured Candidatus Saccharibacteria bacterium | reverse complement strand
ATTTTTCAACTGCCGGTTGGTCGTAGGGGTTGATATCTAAAAGTTTGGCTAGCTCCAAGGTAAGACTCATCATAAATGACATGAATTTACCCAAGTTGTATTCACTGATTTCATCCATTTCATATTTTTCAAACGGCAAACCCGCTTTTTCATAAGCCGCTACGGTATTTTCATAAGATGATTCGTTGATACTTTGGTCAATTTCTTTTAGTGACCTGACGAAAATAGTAAAGCGATCCTTCGGACCTCCGAGGTAAAGCTCAAGCATTGAATGGAGATCAGTCGGACCAAGAGAAACTGTCGGAGTGAAAGTAGAGAGACTTTCGGCGATGAGTTGGCGGCACCATTTGCCCAAATCCTCAAGTTCAGAATTAAAAATGAAGAAATCTAAAATATCTACTCTTTCTTGTGGTGAGCCAGTCGAACCATTATAAGAATCAAAAATATTTTTAGCCAACATTTTCGAACCGCTTCCTTCTTTTTGATTTTCCTGATCCATTTCTTCCCCCCCCTTAACAAAACTATCTGCATCAAGCCCCACGATAGACATGAAAAAAGTGTGGGCTACGGTAAAAGCGCTGAAGCGGCCACCAACTTCGCCCTCCCAAGAAATCGTTTCAATATTCTTTGATTCGGCAAGTTTCCATAGATTGCTATCGGGAGTCGATATGATCACTACCCTATCAGTTATTGGCTCTCCAAATTTCTCCGAGAGCATGTCAAAAGTTTTGTGAAAAGTATCTAGAGTTTCGGTGGTTGCGCCCGATTTGCTAACCACTACGACAGCCACATCTTCAATTTTTGCAATTTCTTCGTTTACAAAATTTTCAACCTCTGCGTATTCTCGCGAGTCCGGTGCTTCGAGAAAGAACGCTTTTTTGTCTAAATTCGTATTGTGGAGGGTTAGAGCGTTCCACACAGCTTTACTTGCTAAATCTGACCCGCCTATGCCGATAAAAAATATGTATTTAGATTTTTTGAATTTTAGGGCTAGATCCATGGGGGTATTATAACACAATCCGCCCAGCTCTCTTTTAATAATTTCCCAATACCCCTTACCCTAATCCCCCTAACCCCCTTTACCTTAAAGAGGGAACCGCGCAACACACCCAGAGCTTATCTAGATTATGGAGATGAGTCACCCCTTCTTTAATGTAAAGAAGGGGCTGGGGGAAGATTATATAAAATAAGAAGTGCCCGGCCACATGACAGCGATCGGGCACATTTCTTCTCACGAGGGAGAGGACGGGTTATTGGACGTGTGGGTGCTTTTTGGGCGGATCAGCAGAATGCGTAGAAGTCGTGGGTACTGGCACTCGCGGCTTCTGAACACTCTGGACACTCCTTACATCTACCACTTCTGGTCTAGAGACTTCAAGCCTCCAAAAGGAAGGCCACACCTTCCTTATATTGTTCCCTTTAAAACATCCTTTCACTAGACTATCCTTTCTTAGGGAATGAACTCCAACAACTTTATACACCCAAATTTTAAAAAAAGCAAGCCGCTGTGGAAAACTCCCCACAACGGCTCTAAAGACCCCTGAATCAAACGCCCCCAAGAAAGCTACTGGGACACTGAGTCAAAGCGGAACAGGACTTGAATTCGTTTCGGATCCCGCTGAGAAAGTGAGGTCAACGGTATGTGAGACACCAAAGCCTTAGGAAGCGGTTTTCCGTTTCCAAATTTTGGCATCATCAACATTTTGGTACCTTCTGGCACCGGATAATGATGCCGAATGGCCTCATCGGCCACCTCAGGGTGAATACCTTCCGGCAAAAGTACCGGGGTACCCTCTACCAATCTCTGGACAACTTCTTCCGAAGAAAGATACATCACACACTCCTGTGAGTAAGATGAACTACCAGTATCAAATACTACATCTAACAACACAAAAGTCAAAAAGGGAAATTGTGGATTGCTAGAGTTCTTTGAAGGTCACCCAAGCCGGAGGGTCAAAGGTGGTCGGGTCCAAATCAGAGACTTTTTCACACTCATATTGCATTTTATCTTTCAAGCCTACGATTTGAGCCTGCTCGCTAGGAGAAGCGTTGCGCGAAGCGCTGTCAGCTGGCTTTGTTTTATATCCAACATCCCCAAGCGAAGTCCATGTATAAGCGCTTCCATCTTTGAAAATTAAAAAGCTGTTAAACTCTTGATCTAAAAGATCTGTAATTATCCTAAATTGAGCTTGTACATTTTTACCATCAGTAAAAATGGTGCCAGTTACTGCCGAATTGTCGTCTTTTTTATCAAAATTACAGCGATAATTCTCCCCAAGAGACATGACGCTCGCAAGCGAATACGTACCGCTTATCTCCCCTTCTTCACCTACGAGAGGAGCCTCTATTTTATTTGCGTAAACATAAAGAGCTATACCACCCACTATTAAAAGAATTGCCGGAATCCAAGATAATGTTTTTTTCATACTGGCAATTATACTCTTTTACCATTTTTATTCCACTCCCCTATACTTGCTCCTTTTATTTCAGTTCTACCCACTTTTCTTATAAATTTTTTGTTTTTTTCTGGTACAAACGGAAGGTGTTTAACTCGATCTAAATATTCGGCAATTTCGTCTAGACTATCCTCTCTTGTGATCCACTCAAACCCAAACTTCTTCCAAATATCAAAAGGTTTGGAATACGAAAAAAGAGTTTTTTCTCCACTATCGAGAAAGTATTCGTGGAAGTATGACATGGCAAGCTCGCGAGCATTTCTATAAATCGGGTCGCGATAGCGCAGAACAGAATGATTGGTTTTACTTATTGCCCCCCAAAATCCATTTTTTTCAAACACACAAACCACATGATCTGAATCTTCCTTGGCACTTTTTTTAACTTTAAGATCGAGAAGAAAGTGTTTGGTGTCGTGATAAGCAAAACAAAGAGCGGCAAAAACCGCCCCCTCGAAACAATGCGCTTCTTTTGCTTTTAACATCGCCCTCGGAGACCTGTATGTTTCTTCTTTTTTTTCAAAGTTAAAAGGCAGCTCGTCTAAAAAATCTTGAATTTTGCTTGGAGAATTTAACTTTTTTATTATGGCCAACTCTTCTTTTTTGAGAATTTTTTGGATTTCAGATTTCATTATGCTATTGTAACACTCATGTTAAAAAAGGTAATTTTGATTTTTATATTGATTTTTGCATTTTTGGGTTTGTTTGTATTTTCAAAAAAAGATAAGTCAGCCGATGACTACAAAGACGAGATTCACCCTCCAGAAGAACCTTTTGAGCAAGTTTTTTCATTTTCCCAGATTTCCCAAAACCTCCCCCTTTCAAATAACCCAAAGGATATCGCGTGGACACTATTCCAAAAATATTTGGAATACAATAAAAATCGAAACCTTGAAGGCTTGGGTAGCACTGTTTACAAACTCGCCCCTGTTTGCGAAGACCCCAAACAGCGAATCGACTGCGAAGCGCGTATGGGTAGCGCTTATGCTTATGGGAAAGAAATGAAAAAAGAAAATTTTACAAACGTGTGGAGCGACGAGAAGCAAATCATCCTTTCTACAGATTTTTGGATTGAGAACAGTGATGATATGAACATTATCGGCAGATTTAGAAGTATTATATTTTTAGTTAAAAATGATGCGGGTGATTGGAAAATTTTGAGCTGGAGCCCAACCAAAGGCGGCGCGACATCAAAAGGTGCCGCGAGCGAGGAGGAGCTCCAAAATCGTATTTTGACTTGGACCGAAGACAGAGACGAGGATGGTATCGCCGACTATAGCGAAGAATGTTTAGACAAACCAAACGACGCGACTTGTACTAAAACCAATCCAAAACTAAGAGACAGCAACGGCAACGGATGGTGGGATGGAGTTGAGGCTTTAATGTAAAAAGAATAGCCCCGCCTGGCAGTAAGCCGAAGCGGGGCTGGAATGAAGGAACTATTAGGCCTTTAAGCCCTTCGTCGCCGATGCGAGAGACCGAGCCCTATAAGGGCCAGCCCGACGAGCGACAGTGTCGCTGGCTCGGGGACGTCTCCTCCCCCATTGTCCCAATATGAAATGTATCCTCCATATTGAGCTCCCGCAACTGCGTTTGGCAGAGATGGGTCGTAGTTGAAGTTATACCCTTGCATGATGACAGCACTGAATCCAGTGGTTCCGGCACCGACAGTGTTGTCGGTGTAGGCAAGACTACCATTCACATAGTACTCGTAAGCAGTGCCAGTGAACAGCATGCTGAACCGATTCCACGACCCATACTGGATGGGATTGCTCAAATTGACCCAAGCAGCATCATCCCAAACACGGAAGGTTGGTAGTCCGCCGTAATTGGTGAATCCGATTATTGGGTAATCGCTAACCGACGAACCGTCGGTCATGACCCCCCACATATCGGTCCGCCTTGAGCCATTGGACTCGCTACGCCATTGCTCCGGAATCCAGAGATCTGCCGATAGCGAATCACCAGCACCGCCAGTCAGGACATACTGCATGCCCTGAGTGTTATAGAAGGTGGACTGGAAAGGGCCTGGCCGAGAGGTAAAACCTTCAGCCGTACTGATCCCAATGCCCAACACGTTGTCGCGCCCGGCAAAGTTGCCGACGTTAGCGAAAACATTTGGCTGGTACCGGTCGGTCACCCATCCGGTTGGCACGCCGGCGAAATCCGGCATCAGCTCCGCGGCCGGAGCCAAAGAAGCAAAAACGAGAATCACAAAAAAGGCGACAAGTTGTCGCATACCTTATCCTCCAATTTCCAAAGATCAAATTAAGCCTCTTTGAGGCTCTGCAGGAGACTACATCATTCTTGCTAAAAATGCAAGTGTGGGTTATTTATGACCGATTTTTATTACGTTCGAGTTCAGTCAAATGTTTTTTACGTAAACGAGTACTTTTTGGAGTTATTTCTAAATATTCATCTTCTGCCATTATTTCCAATCCGCTTTCGATAGTAATCGGTAGTGGTGGTGCAAGATAAATTTTGTCGTCCGAGCCGGAAGCTCGCATATTGGTGAGTTGTTTGCCTTTGGTTGGGTTTACCACAAGCTCATCTCCTTTGGCAGTATTACCTATCACCATACCTTCATATACTTCAGTAGTAGGGCCTATATAAAGAGTGCCGCGAGTTTGAAGATTATCCAAAGCAAAAGCTAGAGCCTTACCGGTCGCCATCGAAGTCATTGAGCCGGTTGGCTTTTTTTGTATTTCACCCGCGTAGGGTTTGAAACCAATCACTCGGCTGGCAAAAATACCCTCCCCCTTGGTATCAATCACAAATTGGTTGCGGTAACCGAGAAGCCCCCTGGTTGGCCCCTCAAAGATAAGTCTTACATGATTGTTGTGGTGTTTAGTATTTACAAGGATGGCGCCCCGCTTGCCCAACTTTTCGATCACCACACCCTGCATTTCTTCCGGCACATCGATCGTCACCTCTTCAAAAGGTTCATGCCTTACTCCATCAATTTCTTTGATAATCACCTGAGGCTGAGAAACTTGAAGCTCGAAACCTTCACGTCGCATATTTTCGAGCAAAATAGCTATATGAAGCTCCCCACGTCCATAAACTTTCATTACATCATCAGCAAAATCAACTTTGAGACCAACGTTTATTTCAAGCTCCTTGGTCAAACGATCTCGTATCTGGCGACTAGTTACAAACTTCCCCTCCCTTCCGGCAAAAGGAGAATTGTTTACCAAAAAATTAACAGCAATCGTCGGGTCATCAACGTGGATCGAGGGCAGACTTTCTGTCTCTGGATGATCGACGATAGTGTCTCCTATATAAATATTTGGCAGACCAGCAACGATAGCGATATCCCCCGCTATTGCCTCCCCCGCTTCCTGCCTACTTGTACCCTTGAATAAAAAGATTTTAGTTATCTTACCTTCTTCAATTGACCCGTCTACTTTTTTCACAAAAACTTTTTGCCCATCTTTTAACACTCCGTCATAAATGCGGGCAATAGCAAGACGGCCCAAAAAATTGTCATAGCCAAGATTAAACGGCTGAGCTTTGAGTGGAACGTTTTGGTTGTTTTTGGCTGGCGAAACCTTTTCCAAAATTACATCGAGAAGCGGTTCCATATTTTTGCGTTCATCACCCAAACCTTTCATCGCCACACCGTCTTTACCGATAGCATACACTGTAGTGAAATTGAGCTGTTCTTCGGTAGCACCAAGATCAAAAAATAATTCGAAAATTTCATCGTGAGCTTTTTCCGGATTGGCAGCAGGTTTGTCTATTTTATTCAAAACAACGATTGGTTTATGCCCGATTTCCAAAGATTTTTTCAACACAAAACGAGTTTGAGGCATGGGTCCCTCCTGTGCATCCACGACCAAAAGCACCGAGTCAATCGATCGCAAAATACGCTCGACCTCAGATCCGAAATCAGCGTGGCCTGGGGTATCTACCAGATTAATCTTGGTCCCCTTGTATTCAATCGAAGCATTTTTAGAGTAAATAGTAATGCCACGCTCTTTTTCTAGAGTGTTTGAGTCCATGCTAACACCTTCTTCGACAGCACCTGTCTGCTTTAAGATGGCATCTGTCAAAGTCGTCTTACCGTGGTCGACGTGAGCTATTATTGCTATGTTGCGAATTTCCATACAAAATAAAATACCGCTAGGGGTAACAGGATAATATTACAATGTTTTAAGCAAGTTAGCAAACTGCTTTTGCACCTTTTCAAGTTTTGGGTTTATCACCACCTGGCAATACGGATTTTCAGGATTTTTGGCAAAATAATCCTTATGATAATCTTCAGCTTCATAAAATTTATTTAGCTTCTCGACTTCTGTCACCACCTTGGCGCCATCCTCACTTGAATCATTGATTTGTTTTATGAAAGCAAGCGCCGCATCTTTTTGCTCTGGAGTAGTATAAAAAATCACAGAGCGATATTGAGTGCCAACGTCAGCCCCTTGCCTATTTAAAGTAGTGGGATCGTGAGAAGCGAAAAATACTGTCAGTAAATCTCTATAAGAAGTGACTCGTGGATCAAATTCTATTTTGACACATTCCGCATAGCCAGACTTACCACCGGAAACTTCTTCATAGGTAGGATTGTCTCCACTGCCCCCCGCATAACCTGGCTCCACTGACGCCACTCCCTTCATCATTTTAAATACGGCCTCAGTACACCAAAAACAGCCACCACCAAATACCGCGACTTCTTTATTATTCATCGCTTCATTATAAATGAATAAAAAATAAAATCCCGAAAACACAAGTAAACATGAGGAGCGAAGAGAGGCTAACATAGCTCAAGACAGCTCCTATTTCTTCTATACCAAAATTTTCTTTTTCTCCACCGACAAAAGGAATGTTTATCGTCTTGTCGCCAACCTTACAGGGTCCCCCAAGCTTTATGTTTCTGGCGCCGGCAAAAGCGGTGATTGGTATGCCTCCATTTGGCGAAGGACCTTTTTGGCCGTCCCTCATCCACACAACAGAGGCGCCCTTTGAGCTATCTCCCAAAATACCTGCGACTAAAATAATTAGAAGTCCAGTAATACGCGCCGGTATCAAATTTAACAAATCATCAAAACGTGCAGACGCCCAACCGAAATGAAAATATTTTTCATTTTTATACCCGACCATAGAGTCTAAAGTATTTACAACTTTATATAAAAACATGAGTACAGGACCACCAATAAAAAAATAAAAAATGGGGGCAATGATACCGTCAGAAATATTTTCAGTCGCACTTTCAATCGTCGCTCTTATAATTTCTTTCCCTGTGGCTTCTGACAAATCCCTGCTTACCATGCCTTGTGCTACCTCTCTGGCTTCTTCTATTTTACCCTCTTCCAAAAAATTTTTGACTTTTTTGACTTCAGTAAAAAGCGAGCCGAAAGCGAGCATTGAGTACGTTATGTAAACAAGAAAAACCATTCCCAAGAATGGCAACGTATCGCTTAAAAAAAGATGAAGCCCAGAAATAGCTACATACCAAAAAACTAGTTGCATCACCAAAAAAACTGTCCCCGCCAATTTAAGATATTCGCCGAACACTCGACGGCAAACACTCTCAAACTTGGTCGCCAAAAATCCGATAGCCCTGACTGGATGATACAAAAAACGAGGGTCACCAAAAGCCCAATCCAGAAAAAAAGCTACTGCCAATATTCCCATTTGTGTACTAAGCCATTCCATGATAATTTACTCTACGTTCTTTTCAAATTCAAAACAAGGAGGTAGCGTGTTTACCACTCGGCGCAACGAAAAATTTACAGTTATCAACTTTAGTGAGCCAATGCTCGCGATTTCGAACGCCATTTGGGGCGGAGGAATAAAAGAGGTTGGTTCAGTCATAAACTACACCCTAGGACCAGACGAGCAGGTGGAACTTGCAGATATGAAAAATTTCTGTGTTAAAACCGCAGAATCCTTAAGATGTACTCCAAAAAATACCGTGGTACTCCTGACTGCGGTACCTCAAAATTTTGGAGAATGGTCTTTGTATAGGAAATGTTTTATGACGGTGGGGATCGGCAACGCTGTTTCTCTTTATCCAGAAGAGATTTTCAACGAAAAAGGGTCTCTTGAGTGCACACCAGGAACCATCAACAGCATCCACATCCTCGACAAAACTTTGACTAGGGGTGCTCTGGTTGAGGCCTATGGGGTGGCAAGGGTAGCGATCGCAGATTGTTTGGCTGAAAAAAATGTAACGGACGAGAGGGGTCATATCTGCGTGGGTACAAGAACAGATTGCTCAGTTGTTTTGTGCCCTATCAATGGAATTCCTCGGCTACAATTCGCTGGGTTCGGCACGGCAATTGGCCAGCGAATCATAGACGAAACAAAAGATGCCTTTTATGAGGCTTTTGAGAACAGGTACCCCCAAGGCTTCTCCAACCCGGCGTGAGTATTACTCACGCCGACTTTTTTAAATATTTTATTTATTCAACCTCGATATTAAAGCCGCCCATAGCAAAACGCTTCATATCGAAAGGCATCGGCATATCCTTCTTGTCTTTATATTTCTCATCAAAATATGCCATGACTTTTTTATTTATCAGATTGCGATCAGCTTTAGATTTATAAACAATGTAAGAAAACCAAACCTCTTCATCTGGTTTAGTCTTAGCCATCTTTGGGAAGGTTAGAACGATTGATTTTGGAGTCACATCATCTCCGCGACACTCTCTGTAGTCGAGCGCGCCGTACTTCTTCCAAACTTCCGACGCCTCCTTGGCCATTTTCTTATAAGATGCCCTTTTACTTTTTGGAACAGACAACACGAACCCGTCAACATATCCTAATTTTTGTTTTTTCATGAGACCAGTATAACAAAAATATAAAGCTCAGGACATCTTGAGCACTACTCTAAAATAATTTCTAGTAATTCAGTAAATTTTTCGGTCTTGAGGCTATCAAGTACAAAGTGACCTTTGTCATGGAATTCCTTAAATTCAACATTGTTGAGTTTTAATTTGAGAATCTCGACACTTTTTAATATATCAGGGTAATCATCAGTGGAGTACACAATGGTTAAACCTTTTGTTTTAGAAACAATATCTGAGTCAATCTCAAACTTAAAGAAATTAGGGTCGATCATATGCTCTGGATCAAGCCACGGCGCAACTAATACCACTTTTCCCACTTTTACATCATTTTCACTTAACCACCTTACAAGGAATCCAGCACCACAACTGTGTCCTACGAGCAGGGTCTCCTCGTCGGGAGCAAGTTTGTCTAAAATATTTTTCCAATCTTCGTAATGCGGATCCCACAATCCTGGCATATCTGGCGCTTGAGCAACTATACCTCGAAGGGACAATTGCCTTTGAATCCAGGGTATCCAATGATCATTTGAAGGATTCGGACGACTTGGGTCTTCCCATTCAGACTTATCATTCCATCCGTGAATAATTACAGCAGTTTTCATAGATTAATTTTAACATCTTAAACGACGAGTTTCGAGCACTTCTATTTTCTAGTTTCTCCATTCGCTTAGAATAAAAAGAAGTAATGGCAATACAACACTAATTACTAAAGCAATCTTACTTATCGTCTTAGCTCCTAATGATTCTTTAACAGAAATAAATTGAAATACCTGATCTTTTGTAATGGTAGTTAATTTTAGATGACCAACAACTTCTAGTAATTCTTTTGTCGACGCATCTTTTGCTTGTTTGTCTTTAATCATATTAAAATATTTTATCAACTATTTTAATAATTCGTACTCAAATAATTTTGGTTGAATAGCTGTTTCGTAATATTTTGCCAGCTTTGTCTTCAGTGTATTGATCGCGGTATTAAGTTCTGGATAGTCGTAAATCCATTCGTCGTTCTCGTTTTTATAGCGAGTGTTGAGCTCTTCGTCGATTTGATAAGTGCCGTAGGTGTATTTCTTGCTGTAGTTTTTCGTGGTTTTAGCTTTTGCTAACACATCGGCAAAAGTATCGAGCAGATCTTGTTCTTCTTTGGTGATTTTGTACGATTTAATTTTATTGCTGGCGACAGTTCCTTTATCAAAGCAGAGTTCGTTTTTATAAAACCGCCTGTCGCCGCCATCGAAACTACGACAATGATTACGGGAGCTTAAGCAAGCAAAAATGAAACAAGCTTTTAAGAAATTCTTATCCTTAATATAGCGTTCTCCACCGTCTGCGGTTGTAAAATATACATCTCTTTCATACCAATTTTTTTGCGGATAAAGCTTTGCTGCAAAAAGTGGCAATTTGTCTATATAGTTATCAGAGCGAAGATAAAATCCTCTACCATTAAAAATAGTGGTTCTTACTAAAGCTATGTGTTTAACATCAACGGAGTATCCACCGGCAAACATATAGCCCAATATGTTCTTGTTTGCATTGGCGGTAGTTGACGTTGTCCTTTTGACCTCATTTCCGCTCGGATCTAAATAAACCCCATCAAAAGTGTCGTCATCAAAGTTTCTTTTCTCGAAATAAGGCGTCAGGGTTGTTTTTACCTTTTTTATTTTGATTTTATTCAATTCTACTAACTCATCATCGTCTTGCCCCGGTGTTCTCTTTGTATCAATGTCGAAAACTTTTAGAGTGAGTTCTTTTCTACTTCCATCTATGTTTTGCCATAAGATACAACTTATAGCACTTGGCCCAGCATGAAAATGTTCGCGATTAAATAAAAATCCGTCAATAAATTTTTTCTCGCCAAGCCCCAAAGATTTCCAATATTTACTCGGGCTAAACAACACAAAATAATCATCTTGTTTTTTGAGATAATATTTCCATCCCGACCAAATAAATTGGTTTGAAATATCACGAGCGGTGCTGATATTTGAGTTGGCTAGATTTTTAAGATCGTCTTTCATGTTTTCAAACACGAACGATCCCTTACTGGTTCTATTGGTTTCGTTACTCGTATTCGCGGCGCTACTATCTCTGTACGGTGGATTCTCCAGCAAAATGATATTTGTCTTTTTGTCTGAAACAAAACTATTGAGCTCATCAATAATTGCTAAATATTCTTTACTGATAAACATTTTTCCTACCTTGCTACCAAGTACAAAATGATCACTGAGAGAATCGCCACCATTTACCAATGGCTCAGTGGGTTTTGCTTGCGGAGGAATAATAAGTCTGACTTTATCGCCAAGCCGTTCGTTCAATACAATCCATTCTTTGAGTTCGAAAGTATTTACTATCGTATGACTGAGTTCGTTGTCGGACAGGTAATCATACATACTCATCTTGGTCTTTTGTTTCTCCAAATCACCAATAGTAATATCGTCTAAAACCATTTTGCTATAACGCATATTGATGACATTATTCTTGTCGCGCAAATATGCGTTTTTTAACTCTTTCTCTATGTACTTATCAAGCTCTCCAATTGTGATATCGTCTACTTTTTTATCTGTGAGAAATTCCTCTAGGTTTCCAGTACCGGCAGTGCGATCCAAAATTATAAAATCATGCCCTTTGGGTAATTGTTTTATTGCACGACGTACAAGTTCGGTAGCCTTGCGAACGTATGGGCGAGGAGTATAAAAAGCTCCAAGCTCTTTCTTTAAGATGCGGGCATTTAGGAGGTCATTGATGTATTTGAAATCTATATCTTTACCAGTCCATGCATGAATATAGTCCTTAAATTGTTTTGGTTTACGCAATTCTTCAAACAGATCGCTTTTGCTAGCTTTTGGATTTTTCGTGTAGAAGTGATTCGCCCAGCCAACAACATCGAACACATCAATATTAATCTTTGTGTAATTTTCAACCTCAAGAATTTCCGTTAGTCGATTTAATCCTTTCAAATTAGTGTAATCAACTTTTTCTGGTTTAATTTTGGTATTAAAGTCAGCGTTATTTTTACTTGCCGCGCCAGCATAAATTTTCTCTATGTCAGCAAGAAAGTCGCCAGAATTAAATAGATAAGCAATTTGTTCGTTCAATGCTATTAAAAAGATTTGAGCAGGGACTGGTTCCCCCTTAATTCTCCTATGACTTAAATACTTGATCGCTTGAAACAACACTTTGTTAATATCTGAAATCGTAAGTTTGAATTCAAACAAAGTGCCTCTGTATACGCCATCAGTGTTGTGGGTAAGTTCAATATCCGCACTAATGGCGAGTCGCTCAAAAAACTCAATCTGACCCTCACGTTCAGATAAGAAACGCTTTTTTGATTTAACTATGTTTCCAGCCATTTAAGGCATCTCGAGCACGATAACTGCGCTCTAGATGGCTACATTATACGACCAAATTCGAACTTTTTTCCAGTGCAACGGTTAGGCGCACGCTCCGCGCGCGTGGTGACTCGGTATTTCATCATACGCTCGACGCAAAGTGCCAGCTCGGGGAAAGAATTCCGCTCAGCTCGCTGCGCTCGCTCTGCCCTCGCCCTCCGCCACCAAGAATTCCTCTCATCTTTTTGTTTGCGCGGGGTTATTAAAATGGATGAGTGGTGGCGGAAGGGCTCGGTCAGCTTTTCTCTGAAAGAGAAAAGAAGCGGAATTCTCCAGTTCGAGAGTTTGGTGGTTTTCCATTTGGAGTTTTATGGTAACGGCTCACTTGGCAGGAAATGAGCCGTTTGGTCTCGGTCATACTGTTATTTGCCCTGACTACGGAGATTCACCCTCGGCATCCGCCTCGGGCATTTCCGCTATGGCTACTCGCGCCTATATTCTAGGTGCGGTGCTTTTCCTCGCACTTCCGGCCTGCTGGCCGGTGCTCGGGCACCGCTTCTCTTTGGAGAGAGGGAGAAACCCTCTCTCCAACTTCGGGCTCCTCCTCGCAGTGGTAGTTTATAGTTTACAGTGCTTTGTATTAGTCGTGGTAATTTAGATTTTAGCGACACATTGTTTGTGCCTTCGGAGTCCGCCCTCGTCAACCTCTCTCCCCGTTCTCATCTCTGAGTTTGGAGTGTCGCTTCCGCTACTTTACTTCTGTGACTTCGTTCGGGACGGCGCTCATCCTTTAGTCAGGGCGCCATAGCGGAAATGCCCGAGGCAAAAAACAAAACAAAATACAAAGAAAAGATTCAAAAATCAAATTCTTTGATATTTTACTCCTTTTCCGGTTTTTCCGACTTGTTTTATTTTTCCTTCTTTTTCCAGCTGTTCCAAATATCTCGTAGCGGTTGCGTCAGAGACATGCAAGAGTTTTTCCACTTCGTCGTTTGAAATTTCTTTTCGTTCAGAAAACAATTCCAAGATTTTATCTATTTTCTCCCGTTTCTTTTCTTGTCTGGTTTCGTTGGCGAGTTTTAGGTTTTCTTCTCGTTTCTTTGTATCTATTTCTTCTGTGATATCTAATGGCTCATTTGGTGGCAATTGAGCCGTTTCGGCCTGCCCCGTAGCATCCGAGCTTTGCGAGGATTGGTTCGGGGTTTCTGGTTCGGTTATTACGTTTGGATTTTCAGGAATATTTTCTTTCGGCTCACTTGCCGGTTCCGGTGCTGGATTTAACGGCTCATTTGCGGAAATACCATCTTTGACCGAAGTCGTATCTTCGGGGTTTGATGGGGCTTCGGTTGGCTCTGGGGGCGTTTCTGGAGAAGTGGGTGACTCCATTTGGTTAAGTGTTTGTTCCGTGGGCTCCTGTGAGCTCACTGGAGCAGGGTTAGGTACGGAAATTGGATTTTCCGCTTGTGTTGAAGCAGGTTGTGGTTCGGTTGGAGTTTGAGGGGCAGATTCAGTTTGTACTGGTTCGTCTGTCATTTTACCTTTGTTATAAGTTTGAGAAAAATTTAGAATAAACCAGTAATCCATCGCCACAAATTTTTAATCAATCCGCGTTTTTCAAGCTGGATATTTTCATGAATACCGGCGCCCAGAGAGACGGTGAATTCTTTGCCGTTGTAGTTGTAATAATTTGGAGCAGTTACGGTAAGTCTGTAGATACCTTCGGGGACAAGGAAGGAATAATTACCAGTTTTGTCCGTGGTTTGTGGATTAACTTGTTTGAAATCAGAAGCAGGCCAAATTTTCCAAGCACCAGTTTCTGAATCTTTGGTATACAGAGTAACAACAGAACCTGCAATTCTTGCTTCATCTTTTCCGACCACATGATAAATATACCCTTCTGGATCTACCACAGCCGTCATGTGAAGTTCTCTATAACCGAGTTTTTTATCTTCGTACTCCATAATGGTCATAATGTCGTACTCTCCTGTCACTTTTGGAGCAGCGATAGTAGCGGTGTAAATACCATCATTATCAGCATCAGTGTATTTGAAAGTTTCAAGAACAAGCTTTTCTTCGACAGTCGCTCCGGCAGCGGCTAGTTGTGAGCGGTTCTTTTGTTTGTCTAAATAGTTAAGAGCAGTCTGGCGATCAATCTTTTTGATAGTCAGATATCCCATAACTTCTTTTACTGGCTTGTCGGGTTTTACAGCAAGGTCAATTGATTTGCCTTGCAACACATGGATATCTGGTTGCTTTTCTTCAGCTTGTAATGATACTTGGGTAGAAACATCAAAATTTGGCAAGTTAGCAGGCTTAGCAAAGACTACTTCGGTTGGTAGTTTTTCTTTGTCTTCTTTGGAGAAAAGCGAGAGAGTAAATTTTTTGAGGATGGTGCCAAGCGAATGGACGGTCGACGACGATTCCTCTGTTTTGATAACCGGCTCATTAGGAGTTTTAGTTTGTTTAGATGGAGTGATTTGGGGTTGGGTGGGAGAGGTATAAACTATCGGAGCATTGATTTGCGGCTCTTGTTGTTGAGTATCAGTTTGTGAAGCATTTTGTGTTGATCCAAAAGGCCAGTACCATCTCCTGTGCCCGCCAGAGGAATTTGACTGAGAGGGTGATGGGGTTTCTGATTCTTCCGCTTCATTATTTGTGCACGTTACTACAATATTGGTTATACTGGCAGATGTTATCGTGCCGGACCCATTAGAAACTGCGCAAGTTTGGCCTGATGGCTGGGTTAAAATTGTAACTGAGTAATTTGCTGAGTTTTCTAAAGCAGTATCAAAAACGAATAAACCGTTATTGGAAATAGTCTCGTTATCACCACTATTATTTTGTAAAACCAAGGTACCAGAAAGACCAGAAACTGTACCGCTGAGCGTATATGCGGATGACACTGTGCCATAATACGAATCCCACATGCTGGTCACAAAAGCAATTTTATATTGTCCCGCATCGGTCTGGGTGCCATGATATGTAGGAAACCTTCCGCACTGTTGGCCGTCCTGGCAAGCGAAATCTGTCTGACTATTATAATATTCTAGATCGGAATCCAAAATACACATTCCAGGATTCGCCGGATCAGGTCCGAAAGTTACACCTTCATTTGCGGGGTTACCATCATAAGGTGCGCAAGGATCAGGTTGTGTCCAATAGCCAGTGTCAACAAATCGTTCCCCATATCCTGATAAGATCGTCCATTCTGCTGGGTTCCATGCTGTCGTATAAATTTGGGGGATTAATGATCCGACCAATACTGAACCTTTGTAACTTTGTGATAAAATAAGTTGATACCCCGCTCTATCCAAACTGCCTCCGTCAATAAATCCATAAGGGTCTCCGTGTGCTCGGTTACCATCTCCAGACACAACATACGTCCAGTAAGCACTCTCTGTGCTGTCCATGCCCCAAAGACTTCTATTATTAATTCCTAACTTAGTAAATTCGTTTTCCTCAAAATCATCGGCACTTTGTAATACGGTTTTAGCATTAGTAATATCTAGCATCACCGCAGCAAAAGCCGCCATAAGAGCATGCCCAGGGTCATGCCCAGTTCCTGGACTTCTCATTCCTCCAATAACTGCATACGCCTGATCTAATCCATGTTGTGTTACTCCAATAAGGGCTGGCATTTTATCCGAAAGAGAATCGTTTAACAACAAACGCAAAATGTCACCAGCATTATATTGAGATACTTGCGGTCCGTAACCATCAGTGCCTGTTTCGCCGTATGCATCTCTAGGTCTAAATGACCTTTGGTTAGAGGTCATGTGTTCAAGCCGAAGCTTTTTAAACCTATCAGCTACCGTTGCGAGTGACGGGGGAGTTCCGACTGATGCTAACGATTGAAGGTATTCGGTGTGTAAGTCAGAAGTCGTATAAAGAGGCTTGTTTGTTCCCATGTAAGGAGGGCGCAGTGTCGTCGATCCATTACTTGCAGGGACCGACGATAAAACAGTCAAAACAGCTGCGGTTTGGATGTAAGAATTTTCACTTGCTACCGCGGAAATAGTTTTAACAATTGATTCAGTGGGCGCAGTGGTAGTGTAAGGTAACGAAGGTACCAAGGATGCGTTGAAACTAGCAACGACTCTCCCGTCAAATCCTTGTTCGGCTGAAACTGCCGGGTTCACTTGCCAGCCGTTTAACGTTCCGTCATAGTCAGGCGTAATTGATGTTAAAGTTGCTGGTCCCAATACCCAAAAATCTTCGTTTGCAAAAAGTCCTATTTGATAATAATCGTCGAGCGTCCACGTTACACCCCACTGCGAAATAGTTTGCACATTTATATTTTGGATACGGACAAAATCAACACTGTCAAAATTTACACCCGTAATATTTACCACATCGCTTCCGTTAGCTCTTATTGATATTGGATAGGCATAAGTGCCACTGATTGTGGGAGTAACAGTTTCCGAATATGTACCCGCATGTACATTGCAGGTATCACCCGGTTGGGTATCTGCTATACAGTCCCCAATTGTTGTATAGTCACCCCCACCTCCCTGGATAACTTCGAAGGTATTTGCGGCAGTCGTTACCTCTGCCGAAGCAGATTGATTGGATTCATTACCTTCTTGGTCATAAGCAGAAACGGTGTATGAATAAGTAGTATTAACACTAAGCCCAGTATCTATATAAGTCGTTTCGGTAGTAGTATCAATTTGTACACTATCTCGAAAAACTTTATATCCAGTAACTCCCACATTGTCAGTAGATGCATCCCAAGAAAGTGCAACACGAGTTGCCGAACTTGACGTAACTGTAAGATTAGCCGGAACGGATGGATCTGTAGAGTCGGCACCTAAAGCAAAGAGTTCTTGTATGTCCGACTCCGACAATGCACGATTGTAAACACGCACATCATCAATGGAGCCTTCAAAATTATTATTTTGTGTATCAGGTCTTCTTGAAGCCAGATATGCTCCAGCTGGTGTGTTGAGAGCTACATTAACATCATTAGTAGCAGATGATATGAGCGTTCCATTTCGGTAACATAATTTTGCATTACTTCCATCTAAAGTACAAACGACATGCCACCACGAACCTGCGGTGAGGGTAGTAGAGTAAGTATCGTCATCTGATAACGCTGTTCCATCTCCTGTTCGGAACATGATGCTTGATGGAGTGACATCAATTTGATATTTACTATTGAACGCAGTGATTGAAGAAG
>CAZRKB010000009.1:0-23004 GCA_964601125.1 uncultured Candidatus Saccharibacteria bacterium | reverse complement strand
TTTAAAGCGGAGATAACTTTCACCAAACCGGAAAACATTGGCGACTTTAGCAATCGCGGAGCGATCATATTGCAAAAAAACAATCCTTCAAACCTCCCCGAAAACGACGACGCCCTCGAAATCCCCATCCGCTTTTGGGAGTAAATTTACTCCAGCTTATCTTCATCTAAGAAGCTTGAGGAGTGGGGAGTGATGATGGAGACAAGGCTCTTTTCTCTCACTTCTAAAATTCCGCCGCTGATTTCAGCGCGGAGTTTTTTGCCGTTTAGAGAAATTTTGACCATACCTTTTTCCAAAGTAGCAACCAAAGGAATATGATTTGGGAGCACGGTGATCTCCCCCATGGTGGTTTTGAGATTTATGGAAGCAACTTCAGCATCCCAAATAACTCCATTTGGCGTAACTACTTTTAAATTTATCATCTTGCCTTATTTTCGCTTTTTAACTTTTTACTTACTTTCCACACCCTTAATATCGCCTTTCATGTAGAAATTTTGCTCTGATATATGATCAAGTTTGCCGGCCAAAATATCACCAAATCCAGATATGGTGTCTTTCAAAGGCACGTAAGCGCCGGGGATGTTGGTAAACACTTCTCCAACAAAGAATGGCTGTGAGAGGAATTTTTGAATCTTTCTAGCGCGTTCAACAGTAAGCCTGTCTTCATCTGATAGTTCATCTAACCCAAGAATGGCGATGATATCCTGAAGCTCCCTATATCTTTCTAGAGTTGCTTGAACACCGCGAGCTACTCGGTAATGTTCTTCTCCGACTATAGACGGCTCTAGGATGGTCGAGGCTGATGCAAGAGGATCAACTGCCGGATAAATGGCAAGAGAAGCCAAAGATCTTGAAAGAGCCACAGTCGAGTCAAGGTGAGTGAAGGTTGTCGCTGGGGCTGGATCAGTGTAGTCGTCAGCTGGCACATAAACAGCTTGGATGGAAGTAATAGACCCATTAACAGTAGAAGTAATACGCTCTTGTAGTTCACCCATTTCACTCGCTAGGGTCGACTGGTAACCAACCGAGGATGGCATCTTTCCAAGAAGAGCCGAGATTTCTGAACCAGCCTGAGTAAAACGGAAAATGTTGTCGATGAAAAGCAAGGTGTCCTTGTTTTCTTCATCTCTAAAATATTCTGCCATCGAAAGAGCCGATAGGGCCACTCTTGCTCTGGCACCAGGTGGTTCGTTCATTTGACCAAACACCATGGCCGTATTTTTTATAACACCGCTCTCTGTCATTTCTCTATAAAGGTCATTACCCTCTCTACTTCTCTCCCCCACACCAGCAAAAACTGAATAACCATCATGTTCGGTTGCGATATTTCTAATCAACTCTTGGATGATGACGGTCTTACCCACACCAGCTCCACCAAAGAGACCGACCTTGCCGCCCTTAAGAAATGGACAAATGAGGTCGATAACTTTAATGCCAGTTTCCAATATTTCACTTTTGGTATTTTGATTTGCAAGAGAAGGAGAAGAGCGATGTATTGGATATTCTTTTTCTTTGGAGACTTCGCCTTTGTTATCGATCGGATTCCCAGCAACATCAAAAAGTCTTCCTAAAACATGCTTTCCAACCGGCACAGATATCGGCTTACCTAAAGCCTCAACTTCAAGCCCCCTCCTCAATCCATCAGTTGAGGACATGGCTATAGCACGCACCGTACCAAGACCTAGATGCTGAGCAACTTCGAGAATGATTTCTCCCCCTTCTTCTTGGATTATCTTAAGAGCAGACTTGATATCTGGCACTTGCGTTTCAAACACTACATCCACAACCGGTCCTATGATTTGTGTTATTTTTCCTTTCATTCTCGTTTTGTTAATTTTAAATATTAATTTATCGCTTCAGCGGCAGAAGAAATTTCTATGATTTCTTTTGTTATAGCCGCTTGCCTAGCTCTGTTATAAGTAATTTCAAGTTCCTTACCCAACTTCTCCCCATTCTCGCTAGCCGACTTCATAGCGACCATTCTACCGGACTCCTCACTTGCCTTCGATTCTAAAAGTGATTGATAGATTTGAATGGAAACAAGCTCTGGCACTATTCGATCAAGAACAATTTCTGGTGAAGGTTCGTATATATAACGCTTGAAATCTTTATCTTTGAGAGACCTTATCTTTATATCATCCTCCAATGAACCTAAGTGCTCTATCATATTCTTCAAACTTCTCTCGGATACAGGCAAAAGTTCACGCACTATCGGCTCCCGAGAAAAAACAGAAAGGTAGTTAGTATAAACTACTAAGGCCTTTTTATAATTTAGAGTCCTGTACTGACCAAGGATGAAGTTATAAATCTCTTCTCCTTTTGAGAAATCGTCTAGATTTTTGATATCGCCAAATGATTTCAGTATTTTACCTGGAATCTTGCGAGCGTGAATCTCGGCATACTTCCCTACAGTTACAAACTCTACACTCTCGTTTTTGTAATGATGGGAAGCAAAATATTTTTTAACAGCTTTAAGTATTTGAGTGTTGTAACTTCCACAAAGACCTTTATCGCTAGCTATGTAGAGCACCAAAAGTTTGCCTTCTTTTTTGCCAGATTCCAAAAAAATATTTTTGTGAAATATGTCATAAGAAACATTAACCAAAAGCTCTAGAGCCAAAGTGGCATAGACCCTAGTAGCCAAAGCGTAGTGGATAGACTTCTTCATCTTGCTTCTGGCTATCATTTCCATAGCTTTAGTTATCTTTTGCAAAGATTTAACAGATTTTATTTTTTGTTTTAACTGTTTTGTGCTTTCAGCCATAAGTTTTATCCTTAGACAACTGCCATAGAAAATCCTTCGATGAATTCCTTGAGTTTATTTTCAGTTTCTTCATCCCAGCCTGCCTCTATTTTGGAAAGCAGCTCTTCTTCGGATGAAATAAGTAGATCTAAAAATTCTTTCTCCCAGTCTTTAACTTTACCAACTTCAACCCCATCCAAATAACCTCCGTTTATCGCATAAAAGAGTGCCACTTGAGCCCCAACCCTCAAAGGAGATCCATTTTTTTGCTTCAAAAGTTCGGTAACTCTTCTGCCTCTCTCAAGAACTTTTTTTGTCTCTTCTTCCAAGTCGCTGGCAAACTGAGCAAAACTTTCAAGCTCGCGATATTGCGCCAAATCAAGTTTCAATCTGCCGGAAGATTTTTTCATCGATTTTATTTGAGCCGCGCTGCCCACACGGGAAACAGATTGGCCTATATTTATAGCCGGCCTGATACCTTTGTTAAATAGACCGTTCTCAAGAAAAATCTGTCCGTCTGTTATGGAAATTACGTTGGTTGGTATGTAGGCGCTTATGTCTCCAGCTTGGGTTTCAATGATAGGAAGCGCCGTTATAGACCCGCCACCAAACTCAGAAGCTCGTCTTGAAGCTCTCTCTAGGAGTCTAGAGTGCAAATAAAAAACATCGCCTGGGTAAGCCTCTCTACCTGGAGGTCTGCGTAAAAGCAGCGACATTTCTCTGTAGCTAACGGCATGCTTAGAAAGATCATCATAAATCACAAGCACATCCTTTCCTTTATCCATAAAATACTCACCGAGAGCGGTGGCAGAATAAGGGGCAACGAAAGAAAATGGAGCCCCATCAGAACTACCAGCGAGAACTATCGTCGTGTATGAAAGAGCATTGTTCTCTTTTAGAAAATTTACCACTCTGGCCGTTTTAGATTTTTTTTGACCAATGGCCACATAAATACAGATTACCCCCTTACCCTTTTGGTTTATTATTGTGTCAAGAGCGACAGCCGTCTTGCCTGTTTGTCTGTCTCCGATGATTAACTCTCTTTGGCCACGACCAATCGGTATCATCGAATCAATGGCCTTGATACCGGTCTCAAGAGAAACTGATACCGGTTCGCGCTGCATCACTCCCGGCGCCTGCCTTTCTACTAAATATTCCGCGTCTGCCCTTATTTCTCCACCTTCATCAATGGGTCGCAGAAGGCTGTCAACAACTCTACCAAGGAAAGCTTCTCCTACCGGCACAGAAAGTACTTTGCCGGTCCTTTTTACGCTATCGCCTTCTTTGATCTTTGCATTTGCATCAAGAAGCACGACTCCGACAAAGTCTTCTTCCAGGTTAAGAGCCAGCCCAACCGCACCCGATTCAAAAATAAGTTTTTCAGAAGCCCTAACACCGAAAAGACCGGACACCTTTGCAACCGAATCGTAAACTTCTACCACATATCCTACCTCCTGAAGCTCTGGTTCAGGTTCAAATTCGGAAATTTTCCTTTTTATATTTTCTATTAGGCTTTCTGTTTTCATTTTATTAAGTCGCTTTACTAATTAATGCTTTCTTTTAATTTTTTAGACAAAACTTCCGCCACCCTTTCTAGTCTTCCATCAAAAATCATCCCATTATACGAAGCCAGAAATCCTGCTCTTATTTTTTCATCCTCATCCACAAACACCTTGGCTTGATCATTAACCCCCAAAGTTTTTTTAATTCCCCCCATTACACTTTCGTTTATATCATTCTTTTTTCTTGTGCTGATTTTCAAAGTTTTCAAATCTTCTTTTTGCCTGTCTTTCAGCGCAATAGCCCTCTTTGCTTGGGGCAATAAACCCAGGAGTTTGTGTTTTTTCAAAAAATTGAAAAGTTTTGTAGATTTATCTAAACCCCCCACCTCGTCTTCAGCGAAATTTTCTAAGAGCTCCAAAATTATTTTGTGAGAAATCATATTAGGAAAGGGACGCCATTTTGCTAGCAAAAGAAGCTTTTGTTTTTTCGTCGACCTCTTCCCCTATGAGTTTTTGAGCTCCAGATATAACCAGATCAGCCGCCTCTTCCTGTATACGAGCCCTAGCCTCTCTTTCTTTTCTCGATATTTCTTCTAAACCATCTTTCAATATAGTCTCCTTTTCTTTGAGAGCTTCTGCTCTAAAATGAGACATTATCTCTTGGCCTTTTTCCTCAGCTTTATCGGTAAGTTGCTTTGCCTTCTTGTGAGCGTCTAGCAATATATTCTTGCCATCAGCTTCGGCTTTAGAAAGCTTTTCTTCAGCCAATTTAGAAGAAGAAACACTTTCGTTAACCATCTTCTTTCTTGATTCTATGGCCTGACCAAGCGGGGCCCAGAAAAACTTTTTGAGAATCCAAAAAATAACTATAAAGTTTACTGTGTTGGCCACAGCCAACTTCCAATCAAAACCTATTTTTGCCAGTACTTCGAAAATCATTTTTTGCTTGTAAAGTTAAGAGCCGATCGATTATATAATGAAGAACATAACCAAAGCGTAAATAGCAGTAGATTCACACATAGCTACACCGATAATCATTTTGCTAAAAATAGAGTCGGTTTCTGCTGGATTTCGGCCGATAGCTTCCAGAGCTTTAGATACCACCAAACCTTCACCGATCGCTGTGCCCACCATAGAAAAGGCGATTATACCCTTTGCTATCATTCTTGCTGCTTCTGCTGATAAAAATGCTGCTTGTTCCATAAAATTTACAAATTAATATTAATCCGGTTTCCTAGACTGTGCGTAGTAAACCGTTATTAGAGAAGAAAAAACCACTGCTTGGACTAGACCAAACAAAATAGACATAGACATCCACAGGGTTGGAGCCACAAAAGCTAGAGCTCCAAACAGAACGACTATGAGGACCTCCCCAGCGTAGATGTTTCCAAACAAACGCAAAGAAAGCGATATTATTTTCGCCAATTCAGAAATTATGTCAAGGAGGCCTATGCCAAAGTTGATAACAGCGAAGAGGCCTTCCTTTATTCCTTGTTTAAACGCTAAAAAGACCTGCTTTATTTGTACAAATTTGCCAAAGTATTCAAAAAATCCAAAATCCCTTAGAGAAACAAGGTTGATGATGATAATCATACCTAGGGCCAAGCCAAAAGTGGTGTTGAAATCAGAGGTGGGAGTCCTAAAAAGAGGTACACCCCCATAAGAAAAGCTAGATAACCCAGGTATGACAGAAATGATGTTAGAAATAGCCACAAACATAAAAATAGACGCAGAAATAGGGAGTATAAATTTGGCTTGTCGCTCGCTCCCGCCAAGTTTTTTTAAGAAAGATACAAGCGACTCGTAACACATTTCGGCGACAGCAATAAAACTTCCATAACCTTTCTTGAGAGCGCGGTTAGTAATGAAGCACAGAACAATGAAAAACAGAGTGATCAAAAAAGAAAGAAGAAATGAGTTTGAAATCGGCCAACCATATACACTAAAAACAATATCTGGAGCAACGTTCGGTATTTCACTTTTTATTTGCAAAAAATTCATAAAAACTTTTTTTAAAATTATTTTTCTGGAATATTTTTTATTTTTTCGTTTAAATCTTTTATCTCACCGCTTATTTTCTTGAATTTTTGAAAAAAAATAACCCAACTCAGCACAAACGCCGGCACCAACAGAGTCACCTGAAGACCTCTCGACAAATCAAAGAACTTCCCAATACCGAGAGCCAAAGCCGCCGGAAGACCAAAAATAACAAAAATCTCAAAGGCAAGAGCGTAGATTTTCTTTCTTGCCACTTCTCGACTTTCTTTAAGGCTATTTATTTGCTGATCGTTTTTCATAACAAAAACAGAGGTCTATTTTACGCCTCCAGGCTCTCAAAGTCAAAATTTCGCAAAGTTTGGTACAATTGAAATGTGATTTTGGATTTTTTGTTTTTGGTGGTCACTTATGCCGGAGGATACCTGGTGACGGGAATAGTTTTACTGCTCTCCTGTTTTTTGTTTTGGTCGCATAAGCATAGAGCAAGGATTTGGCCACTCTTGGTTTCTGTCGTAGGTAGCTCGATATCAGTACTGATACTGAAATACATTTTCAATACCAGTAGGCCGATTGGCGCGTTTTATATAGAAAGCACACCCAGTTTCCCATCCGGACACGCAGCCATAGCCATTTCCCTTTATGGATTTTTGCTTTACAACGCTTATAAACACGATAAACATCGCCTAAAAAATCCTCTCATTATTTTCCTCTTTGTATTAATTATTTTAATTGGATTAAGTCGCCTATATTTAGATGTGCATTATGTACAGGACATTTTAGTAGGATACGCCATCGGGTTATTTTGGCTATTTATCTCCCAAAAGTTCGTGCCGACGGCTAAGTTCTAACACCAGCGAACGCGCACCTTCCGGATCAATGGCATCTTTTATTACAATATCCCTATCATGTCCGGCAGTTTGTATGTGTAGAGTTCCAAACTTTAAAAATGTCTCTAAAATTCCTCTGGTTTCAACGGTAATATCTTGTATCTGCCTGTAACTAAAACTTGTGACTTCTCTATGGAAAAAGCCTTTTTGCTCGGCATCGAGTATCCTCCTGTCAGTAACCACCCATAGGTCCAAATAATAATCGGTCCACTCGATAAAAAAGACTATCCACAGAGCCAAAAGCCAGAGCGAGTATGCAAAAAGTTGCCACCTTGAGACAAAATTTTCAATTATATCTTTGACACTTGTGTCGAGTGGGAAAAATCCAGAATTTAAAAAGAAATAGTAAGCCAAGGCTGGCGCTAAGGCAGAAATAAATAGAACCAGTATATTTGGAAGCATAACAAACCAGTGACGTCGTATCACTTTTTTTATCTCTTCGTTTTCTTCAAGTTTAATCATGTGATTTGACAAAACCATAACCGTGCAACTACCTACTAAGACGCAAAGCTTAAACCCATAAAAGCGGTGAGGAGTAGGATTATGCTGACCAGAACGTAAGAAACTTTGGCGACATAAAAAACTTTCCCTCCCAAACCATATTTGCTCCAATGGAAAAATAATATTGCGGATATACCGATAGTAGCCACCAAAAATACAATAAAAATAACTCCCGTAACCTTTTCAGGTGAAATTGATATATCAAAAGAGAGGCTTGGAATAGAATACATTTTATTAGTGTTTTAATTATATCGCTTCAAAAATTCTTTGACCATAGAGACTGCCTGACTTGCGTCCACAGAAGTCATTAAACTGTCGCGCAATTCCTTTACCGCATGATGCCAGTGAGAATCCTCCTTCGCTAAAGCTACGGCGGACAAGTAAGATTTAAAATGTTTTTTCATGACCGCAAAACTTTTTACACCAAGGAATTTTTCTTCAAAAAGATTTATGTGTTCAACAAGCACTAAAAGCCTCTCCTGCCAAGTTGGTTCATAGCCAGCAAAAAGAAACGGGTTTCCGAAAATGGCGCGGCCGAGCATCACTCCGTCCGCACCGGTTTCTTTTGCTTTTTTGTAAGCATCTTCTACGCTCTCTATATCACCATTGCCAAAGATGAGAGTTTTTCTTAAATTTTCTGAAACCATATCTTCAGAAATGCCTTGCGAGGCTGACTGAGCCGAGCACGAGGAATTTCTTAGCAAAGAAATATCCGTGCATTTATGAAGGTGTGGTGGAGGAAAATTTTGTATTTGATCTCTTATCTCCACCGCTCTTTTAATGTGCTCCCACCTCGCTGGAACTTTGGACATTTCCTTCCTTGTCCGCGCGTGGATTGTTATAACAGCCGGCGAAACTTCTAGCAAATTTGGTATCCATCCGCCTCGGCTCGATAAATCTCTCCGAGTCGAGACAGGTTCTTCTATTTCGTCTTTGTTATAACCAATCCGAGTTTTCACCGACACTGGAAGATGTCGGTGACCCTGAGCTTGTCGAAGGGTTGCGCCCTGCTTTGCCGCTAAAATTAGCTCTTGCGCTAGTTTAGGATTTTTAATCAAAGCAGCTCCGGCACCCTGCTTTTCGATACTCTTGTCCGGACAGCCCATATTGATATCCACTCCATCAAACCCAAGTTCAAGTGCTAGCCGAGCCGCCTTCTCCATATTTTCTGGTTTGCTTGTAAAAAACTGGGCGACTATCGGCCGTTCGATCTCGCTATACTCTAAATCTTTTAAAAGTTTTCTTCGACCTTCCTCCGGCGCTAAAGCAAGACCATCAGCCGAAACAAATTCTGTCCAAGTCACAAATCCCACTTCGCTAAAGCTACGCGGGACAGATTTATCTTTTGAATATTTGGAGATAATAAACCTGAAAGCGCTATCAGTCACATCAGCCATCGGCGCAAGACAAAGTATCGGTTTACCTACTGAAGTTTTAGCCAAATGGAGCCAAAAATTATTCATTCTCATATCCTAACATAAAATACACAGCCCCCGATGGCCTAAACCAAAGGGGGCTGAGAACTGATGTCCAGTCAGGCCGTGAAGGTCACAGCGACACCGGATCCGACGCCAGTGGCGCCGATTCCGAAACAGTCAGCGGAGGCGGAGGCGGCTTTTGGCCGACTCCATACAATCTTGAAAGGCATCTCAAACTCCTCTATCCCCCACACCCAGTGTGGGGGGAAATTGAATTGTACTACTACCATCAAGACTGTCATCCCTCAAAAATCTGTCAACATTATAAAAACAAATCTGTGGATAAGAAAAGTTTATTTAATTTAATAAAGATCCCTCGCCCATCGCGCTAAGCGCAAACAAGCGAGGGACCGGGTCTGCGTCGGTCTCCCACTTCTCGTGATGAGAACTAGTTGGGCGACTCGATCGCGGGGGTGTTGAGAAGCGTAATGTCTCTCATCTATTATTATAGTATAAAAATAAAATTCACTGTCAAACAGTGTATCAAAAAATGCTTAATCAAGCCATTTTTTGACATTGAGCTAAAATTGAACCGTTTTTAAGAAATCTCAATTTTCACAAATTTTTGATTTAGAGTCGGGTTGGTCTCGAGGAAAAACCGGTAGTCAGCGACAGAGGAAGACGCGATTATTTGTAGCCTGTCGGAGGAAAGGTGGGGCAATAAAAAGGCTGGCAAATTTAACCCCAGAGCTTTTGAGCGAGAAATCAACCCCGGCAAATCAGCCACATACAATATACTTCTAGTACCACTCACCTCTTTAAATATTTTTTGGATAGCTTTTTCTATTGCTTCTTTTTGCCACCCCACTTTCTGCATTTCATCTAAAAATTCCTTCCATTCAAAACGTTGCAGTGGCCTATGCTCAAGCGAAGGTAGGCTTGAGCCAAGCTCAATCTTTCTTGCAAGCTTTTTTAAACAATCAAATGAAAGGGTGGGATCGTCTGAAACTATAAGCGCGTTTGCCCAAGCATTTTTTTCGAGCGCCTCCTCCACCAAAGCAACTCCTTCATCCGATAAAGCTGAGTCGAAAACTAGCTCAGAAAGAGGCATCTTAGATACAAATTTTGATTTTATTGACCCCTTTACAGAACTCAAGAGTAGCATTGACCCTATAGATGGTATGGCTCCAAGACTTTCCCTCCCCCAAAATCTTTCTTGCCTTCTCTCCTCCGCCCAAGATTTTGACACGAGAGAAGCCGCACTTACAAAGTTTTGCCTGTCTTTGCCTGCCTCACTCAAAAAACTCCTTACCTCTTTATCAGCGTCGTATATCGCTCCGACGTAAACAGGGAGATTTATGTAACCTTCGGGAAGGTTTAGAGACGAAGCTATTATGGGTATGCGGTTGCCATAAACAAAACTATTTTTTTCATCAATAGTAACTCCGGCCTGCTTAAAAATTCTTTTGCCTATTTCCGTCTCAAACAGCGCGCGTGACACATCTATTTCATCTGTATCATATAAAAGGTAGGAAAGAGCGTGGTCTAGCTTTATGTTTTCATCTACAAAACTTTCACTTACCCTTGTTTTTATACCCTCATTTGACATTGACCTGTAAAACACCTCCAAGAAAAATAGCACCAAATAAAGATCGGCGAATAAGAAAAACATGGCGTCTGTTTTGCCAAAATAAAGTATTGAGGAATTGAAAGATAGAGCAAATGATATGAGAGCTATAAAAGCAGAAACTTTTCTTATCATGCTTCTGGTTTTTTTAGCAAAAAATCTATCTATCGATATAGACAAGAAGTGTGGCCAAGATATTTTTTGAAGTTCTTTCCAGTTCATATTTTTAAACCACAAAAAAAGTTGCCGATAATACCAGACTTCCGATTATCACCAGAGGCGCCAAAATCCATATAAGAAAAGCAAAAAAAGATAGCCCCAAAACAAAAAAATAAGATGTCGCTCCTATGATAAGGACAGAGACTCTGACGAAAAGTCCGGCAATTCGAAGCGGAGTTTCGGTGATCGCCTTAAAGGCATACTTTTTAAAACCAAGGGAACCTTCATAGGCTTCGCCAAACCTTTTCCACGGCGCAAAAAGTGTTTCCGAAAAAAGTTTGAACGAAAAGAAGTTGCCAATAAACCAAAGCAAGTTCCCCACGACTCCAAAAAACTCTCGAAGCCCTCTCCCATAATGCCACTTAGCATAAGTCACTAAGAGCGCACTTTCTTCATACTCGTTAGACATAGTTAAATTATAACAGAATCGTAAATCAAATCAGAGATCTATAACTTTATAAAACACCTTGTTGCCGAAGCGGATGTCGATGTATTCAAATCGAGCATTGGGGTTTTTAGCTCTTTCATCTTTTATTAGGAGAATCGCATTACGAGAAGAGGAGGCAAAATTCTTTTCTTCCGGATTAAAAATCATATCTCCCGCGAGAGTTTCAGCCACAACTTTATTACCACCTTCTACCCGCACAACAGTTACTGGAATTCCCACATTTTCAAATGCTTCAAAAAAAGCGAGGTATTGCTCCATGAGCCCGCTATCAGCAAAATTTTTACCCAAGGGGTCGCCATCGACTCCCCCCTTAAAGACTACTTTATCTTCATAAACAGAGAGCCACCCGGTATCCAACTTTTCAAAAATCAAACCTTGACTATCCATAAAAAAACAAACTTCTTCAAAAGAACACCAAATAAACTCTGGGCTTCTTTCCATCACACTAACTTCAAGAGTGTTGCTAAAGAGTTTGCTGTCGACATCAACACTCGCGAGCCTCCCAAAACTTTCTTTTAACTTTAGAGCCAAGTCGTCTTCATCCAAAAAAAGTTTGTTCGATTTTGGTATAAATCCAAATTTATTCCCTGAAACAAATACAGAAGCAACATTTGAGAGATCCATTTCATCAACTGATTCTGCACCTAAAAATTTAAAACTTTTTACTTGCATAAAATCGGCGCGGAGGAAAGAAACCACACCAAAAACCAGAAGCAGAAAAACCGCCACACCTATAGCTGGTTTGTAATTTTTCTCTTTTTTGCTTTTATACCTGCTTTTGTACATGTTTAGTATCACCCCCCTCGCTTTGCTCGACCCCCTCTTACACTAAGAGATGATTGGGGGGTGTTACCAGAACTAAGTTTTTTGGATTTTCTCCCTCCCGCCCATGTACGGTCTTAAAACTTCGGGAATAGTTATCGAGCCATCGGCATTTTGATAATTTTCGATAATGGCAATTAGTGGTCTACCAGAAAGAGCGGTGTTATTTAGGGAATGAGCAAATTTCATCTTTCCATCGGCATCTCTGTACTTTATATTGAGACGCCTAGTCTGAAAATCATGGAAGTAAGAAGCTGATCCTGTTTCTCTATAGGTATTTTCAGATGGTATCCAAGCTTCTGTGTCATATTTTTTAACTTGCCCTAGCCCCAAGTCTCCAGCGCAATTGATAACAACCCGATAGTGTAAACCTAAGGCCTGCATGATTTCTTCGGTATTTTGTTGTATCTCTTCGTGAAATTTTACCGAACTTTCATGACTGGCTTCACAGAGTATCACCTGTTCCAATTTATAAAATTCATGCACCCTCACCAAACCTTTGGTATCTTTGCCGTGAGCGCCAGCTTCCCTCCTAAAACAAGGAGAAAAAGAAATTATTTTTTTGGGTAAATCTTTTTTGTCTAAAACTTCATCCATGTAATACCCCATAGTTGCCACCTCCGCTGTACCAGAAAGATAGTCGCCATCTTGCGTTTTATACAAGTCTTCCTCTCCCTGGGGAATATACCCGGTACCCAAAAAAACTTCCCTTTTAACCAAAGATGGGACTATCATCTGAGAAAACCCTTTTTTAATAAAATGTTCTTGGACAAAATTCCACAAAGCAAATTGCAAAAGAACTGCTTCGTTTTTCAAAAAATAACCTCTGAAACCAGCAACCTTGCTACCTCTATCAAAATCAACCAGATTCAGACTTTGCATCAGCTCTATATGACTTTTTGGTTCAAAATCAAATTTTGGTTTTTCTCCCCACTGTTTTATTTCTTGATTTTCGGCATCACTCTCCCCCTCGGGTACTGACATATCTGGAATATTTGGGACGGCGATCATCATTTTTTGCCACTCGATCATCACGTTTTTCAACTCCTCTTCCATGTTGCGAATGCTCTCTTTGATAGGAATCATTTTTCTTATAAGAGCCTCCTTTTCTTCTTTCGGGACATTCGGTATCTGGACGCTGACCTCGTTTTGTTTGGCGCGTTTTTCGTCTAATTTCTGAGAAATTTCTTTTCTTTTATCATCAAGTTCAATTAGCTTTTTTACATCAAAGTCGATGTGTTTTTTCCTGGCGCCATCTTGCACCAAATCCGCATTTTCCCTAATGAATTTTATATCTAACATAGAAATGAATTAAGTATAGTGAATTATGAATTATGCTTAATTCATAATTCATGCTTCATAATTCAAATGTTATCAGATATTATGAAATGTGTTAATAGCGATTTAAATGAAATACGAGATAAAAAAACTGTCACATAAAGATTGGCCTCCGCTTTTAGCCGAAATCAATCAAGAACCCAAACAACTCCTTTGTGTTGGCACAGTACCTGATTGGTCAAGGAAACTTTTGTGCATAGTGGGCGCTAGAAAAAATACAACTTACGGAAAGGAGGCTGTAGAGAGTTTGATCGCCGGAATCAAAGGCTTCCCCATAACAATAGTCTCCGGTTTGGCTCTTGGTATTGACGGGATCGCCCACAGAGCGGCAATAAAAAATGGACTGCCTACGATCGCAGTACCCGGCTCCGGCCTTTCGCCCCACGTACTTCACCCACAATCACACCTGCGGTTGGCGGAAGAAATAGTAAACAGTGGTGGTATGTTGATGAATGAATTTGACCCAGACTTCAAAGCCACTTATTGGAGCTTCCCTCAGCGCAACAGGATCATGGCTGGTATGAGCAACGCCACTTTCGTAATCGAAGCAGAAAAAAAGTCAGGCACTCTTATCACCGCGCGCTTAGCTACCGAATACAATAGAGATGTGTTGGTGCTGCCCGGAAGCATTTGGAATTCGACAAGCGAAGGTCCTCATATGCTTCTGCGACTCGGGGCCACGCCGATAAGGAATAGTAGCGACTTACTCGAGGCTTTGGGAATCAAGGACGAGTCCACCTCCGCTCTAGCTTCACCAGACGAGGCAAAATACTTTGATTGTTCGGAAAAAGAAATGAATATAATAAAACTTTTGAACGAACCCCTGCCTCGAGACCAGATTTTGCGTGAAGCTCAAGCCCAATTTCAAATGCCGATAAGCGAAACACAAACACTCCTTTCCTTGCTTGAACTTAAGGGTTTAATTAAAGAAAGCTTGGGGGAGGTAAGACTTACATAATCCCTCCCCAACCGTCCCTTTATCTTAAAGGGAGGGTGACTCACATTCGAGTTTTGTGATTTTCTGCCCCCTTTAAGGTAAGGGGGTTGGGGGATTATAGAAAGGGGTTGGAGGGGGTATTATTTGACAGCAAGGTCTAAACATGATAGAATAAGTGCAGAAAGAGGTGATCAATGAAATACGTGATTTTTTTGCTGTGCCTTGCAGGGCTTCCCCTGCTTGGCCAACCATCCGGCTCGGCGGAACAACGCCGAGCCAAAGCCGAGGCGCGCTGGGCGGAAAACAAACAGCGCATGGACGAGATAGTTTTTGAGAACCGCGTTGAACAAGAGGTTCAACGCCGGGTTAACGAGAAACAACAGACAGCGCAGACCGCCGCGGTGCAGGCGCAACAAGCCCAGGCCATGGCTTCCTCCTTCTACGGAGGCGGCTACTACAACCGCTGGGCACCTCAGGTGTTCACTGCGAGCCAGGAAGGATCCGTAGCAATTGCCAACAAAATTTCTATGGATCCAACCCCTCTTACAAGTTTTTCGGATTGTGTGGCGGATTTAGTTGCCACCAATCTTAAACCCAAAGAGGCGGTATCGGCTTGCAAGGATGCCGCAAAAATTGCAGCAGACCTAGAGAAACGAAAAGCTAACGAGGCTGCCGATGCGACCAAGTCCTCTCGCCCTTTCATCCTCATCCCCCGATATGAGTGGTGAGCCACTGCCCGCAGTGTTATCAAGCTTACAAAGCGAGAGACTCTGCGGGCAGTTTTATTTTGGTTTTATTGCTTGGTTCCCTCTCTTAATGTAAGAGAGGGTTAGGGTGAGTTATTTATTTAAGTTTTGCATTTTATTTAATTTTTCTTTATTCTGTTATGCATACTTCATAATTCATAATTCATGCGTCTTCTCATCGTCGAATCCCCCGCCAAAGCAAAGACTATCGGCAAATATGTCGGTAGTGATTTTAAAGTTGTTGCAAGCGTTGGCCACGTGCGCGATTTACCTAAGTCAAACAAAAAAGCCATTGACATCGAGGGCGGCTTCATCCCCCACTACGAAATTTCAAAGGGCAAAGAGAGAGTAGTTGATGAAATAGTGCATTTGGCAAAAAGAGCTGATGAAGTCCTTCTTGCCACCGACCCCGACCGCGAAGGCGAGGCTATCGCTTGGCACCTAGCCCAAATCCTCAAAGAGAATTTGGGAAATCTTAAATCTCAAAAATCAAATCTCAAAATAAAGAGAGTTACTTACAACGAAATAACAAAAGAGGCCATACAAGAAGCACTAGAACATCCAAGAGACATTGATGAAAACTTGCGCGAAGCTCAAGAAGCCCGAAGGGTTTTGGACAGATTAGTTGGGTACGATCTATCAGGACTTATTTGGAAAAAGGTGCGCTATGGGCTGTCTGCTGGCCGAGTGCAGTCCCCAGCACTTCGCATATTGATGGAGAGAGAACGCGAGATACGCGCCTTTAAACCTGAAACTTTTTTTGTATTGAGCGCAAATTTGCAAGTACCAAGGACAGACCTTGAAAAAAATTCCCAAAGGTCTGCTCTTGGTACTGACACTTTCACCGCTATTTGCGAGGAAGAACCAAAAACAAAAGAGGAGGCCGACAAAATTTATAGTGCCGCAAAAAATGGAGAATGGTTTGTAAAAGAAGTGTCGGAGACAGCTGCCAAACGCGCGCCTCGACCACCATTTACAACATCCACCCTTCAACAAGCAGCTTCGACTCGACTCGGCTTTTCACCAAAAAGGACCATGATGACAGCTCAAAAACTTTATGAAGCAGGACACATAACCTACATGCGAACTGACAGTTTGAATATGGCAAAAATTGCGCTCGATCAAATCGGCGGCATTGTAGCTAAAAAATTTGGTAAAGAATTGCACGAAAGAAGAGTCTACAAATCAAAATCAAAAAATGCTCAAGAAGCTCACGAAGCAATAAGGCCTACACATTTTGAAAAAGAAAATGCTGGTACAACTGAAGATCAAAAAAGGCTTTATCAGTTAATTTGGAGCCGATCGGTGGCAAGTCAAATGAAAGACGCCGGGATAATGCGCACTAAAATTTCTGCCAATATTCGCCCCTCGACTTCGCTCGGAGCAGAAAAATCTGTTCCAGATTTTTCTGCAAACGGGTCGAGGGTCGTATCTCCAGGTTGGCTCCTTGCTGACCCAAGAGCCAAAGGCGAGGATGTGATTTTGCCAAAAGTTGCCGAAAATGAAAATCTTTCTCTTCTTGATTTGCAAAGTGAACAGAAAGAAACGCAACCACCAAACCGATATAGCGAGGCCGGTTTAGTCAAAGAGCTTGAGAAACGTGGCATAGGCAGACCATCAACTTATGCATCCATCATAAATACTATAGTCGAACGAGGATATGTAGAAAAAGACGGCAGGACACTAAAACCGACTGACACCGGCGATGTGGTTTCAACCTTCCTTGAGAATAATTTTGAAAAATATATAAGCGACACTTTCACCGCAGAAATGGAGGATGAGCTAGACGACATAGCAGAGGGAAAAAGAAAGTACGAACCAACGTTGCGAGAGTTTTATACGCCATTTTTGAAAGAAGTAAAAGAGAAGGAAAAGACCGCCAAACTTACCACCCTCGGTGAAGCTGATCCTAAATTGAAGTGCCCGACTTGTGGCGCAGGCATGATAGTCAAACTAGGGAAAGGAGGAAAATTTTTGAGTTGCGAAAAATTTCCCGATTGCAAAGGTATGCGAAATATTGATGGGAGCGAAATAAAGGAAGCTGAAAGTATCGGTATCGACCCAGCTTCTGGTTTGCCGATTTTTGTGATGGATGGCAGATTTGGGCCATACGTGCAAATAGGAACTAAAGATAAAGAAAATAAAAAGCCAAGACGTGCTAGCATACCAAAAGACCGAGATCCGAATACAGTCACACTCGAAGAAGCTCTAAAATATTTGAGCTTGCCGAGAGAGTTAGGTAAGCACCCGGAAACAGGAGAAATGATAAGCGCAAACATCGGCAGGTTTGGGCCATATGTAGTACATCAAAAAGATTTTCGATCAATCAAAGGAGAAGCTGGTGACGTCTACAATATCAGCTTGGAACGCGCCCTCGAGATATTCAAAGAACCCAAAAAATTCGGCCGAAGAGGAGCCAAGAAAAAAGAAGAATAACAAAATCGCCCCTCACGGAACGATCTTGTCCGTGGGGGCAATGTAGGTTAGAGTCGTTAGACTTTTTGACGTAAATCATTCTTGATAAGCTCGATCGCTTCTATGGCAAACTTCTTTGCTTCGAGGCTAGTCAGTCGGATCTGTATGCGATTTAGTTTTTCCGAACCTCGCATTAGTCTGTAATCGACCCGCGGTCTTGTTGGTCGTCGTTCTCCTTTCTTTTTTCCTTGCTCATATATCGCAAGTTCTTTTTCATATTCAGCAAGAATCGGCGCGTTATGCTTTTCAGCCTCCTCATCGAGCCGTTTCTTCCATTCCTCAAAGTCCGTCTCTCTTCGGAGAAGTTCCTCAAGATTTGGAACGGCTTCACTGGCATCTTTTCCAAGAGTACCTAGAAGCTGGCAGACAATGGCGTGCATATCATCACCGCAGCCTATAAACATCAAACTGGGGCAGCGATTGCGGATATGACCAGTTGATCGGTCCTTATAGTTGAGCGCTTCAACTAGGTCCGGAACAGCTTCCTTTATAACCCCAATAACTTTCAAAGTAGGAAGAAGGCTTGCCAATACATTTGCGTTTCTGGTATGTAAGGCTTTTACCAACTGCGGAGAAACTACCTTGGCTTCAGGACCAATTGCGCAAATAGCAGAAAGCGCTTTCTTCCGATAACTCTCAAACTCTTCCTCATCGGCCACAACATCTGCAATTGCCGAAACAGCCGGTAGAGCACTGGGACCAAAAGAAATGAGAGCTTCAACCGCATGACCTTTAGTCGGTCGGTCGGTTGCTTTGAGAGACGGCATAATGGCATCAAGAGCCAAGTTGACATCTCCGCCAACCAAGAAGAATGTTTCAGCGACTGCAATCTGGAAACAGATTTCTTTCTGCTCCAGTCTGTCTCGCAACGCTTCCTGTACTTCAAGGTTTCCCTTGCCGTGCACAGAGAGCGCTTTGAGGATTGTGTACCAAGTCTTCCACGTTTCTCCTCCTCCTTTTTTGAGGATAGAAAGGAGAGCGGTGGATACTTCGAGGCTAGGAGCCATTTTACAAGCTTCTTCATACGCCGCTTGCCGAACTGCGTGAGATGGAATGGTAAAGCAAGGGATGATTTCCGATGGCTTCACCACTGACACTTCTATTGCTTCACTCATAGATCACCTCGTATCAAGATTTTAAAAGAGCTATCAGGATTTCTCCCATCAAAATACTCTTCATAAAAAATACTTTGATGTAGGGCGAACGATTTGGTTCGCCCTGAAAGAACTATTTTTCCACCGGTGCATGTCGTGCATCCCATTCTGCCGCCGTCTCGAACTCTTCTTGATGAATGAATCCGGCAAAGTCAGAGAGTGGGCAAACCGCTTGAGACTCGAAGTTGGAAATGATCATTGTCACTTCCAGATCGTCCTGAATCTCCATTGGAACCCGCGGCTCGATCCTGATGCGGACGATCCTCTTTACGAGAACCGCCATCGCATTTTCAATGAGAGCTTCGGCGTCGCACCCTTCTTCCATGATGTCTTTGATGGACATTGTGGCGTCGGGGATCAGCCGGAGTGGTAATGGTAGGTCGAACGTGATCTCTTTCTCTTGCTCCGATGTAGCACCTGGTATTACCAAGCTTATCGTCGCCCGACGGACTTCTTCGTCAAACTTTAATCTCAAGTCCGGGAGAACTGGTACGTCTTTGAGTTTGACGCCCAACAGTTCAAAACGATCCGCTGATACTGGTTTCAAAAACTCAGCATCCACTTCCTTCACAGTTATAGTGTTCTTCAAGGTTCCTTTGCCTGGCCTCCTATCCTTCGTTATACACTTAAACTTCTTATATGTCAAGCTTAAAACGGCCTTTGTTTTGAGCCGTTCAATAAAATCACGATAAACCATTAAAAGCTTTTCAAAATGTGTATAATGGGGGGTAATGGAGACAAATCTAGAAAAACTGATGTCTGCCCTTAAAAATGCCTCTGGTGAAGAAGTTGGGTTAGTAAAAAAGGCTTACGAATTTTCAAAAGAAAACCATAAAGACCAGAAAAGGCAGAGTGGCGAGCCATATTTCAATCACTGTTTTGCAACAGCGATGAACCTTTGTGATTTAAATATGAGTGGCACAGTCGTCGCAGCCGGACTCCTGCATGATATTTTAGAAGATGCTGGCATAAAACCGGAAATGTTGGAAGAAAAATTTGGCAGCGATATACGCTTCATAGTAGAGGGAGTAACAAAGCTCGGACTTGTTAAATACCACGGCACAGACAGACATAACGAATCGATGAGAAAACTGTTTGTGGCCATGTCACAAGATATAAGAGTCCTGATTGTTAAACTTTGTGACCGCCTTCATAATATGGAAACTCTTTCTCATGTACAGAAAGAAAAACAAGAACGCATAGCGCGCGAAACTCTAGAAATTTATGCTCCCATCGCATACAGGCTCGGTATAAGAAAACTTTCTAAACGCCTTGAGGATCTTTCCTTTCCTTTCGTGTACCCAAACGAATATAAAGAAATTAAAGAGTTAGTCAAAGAAAATTATGACAAAAAGCAGGACATGCTTGAAAAATTTAGAAAAGCTGTGGCAAAAGAATTGGGCCAAGCGGGAGTAAGAGATTTTACCATCGATTACAGAGTAAAGGGGCTTTATAGCTTGTATAAAAAGTACTTGCGACACAATAAAGAAATTGAAAAAATTTATGACCTAGCAGCGATGCGCATCATACTCTTGAAAGAGGAGGAGTGTTATAAAGTCCTAGGAGTAATACATTCAAACTATCAACCACTCCCCGGCCGTATCAAGGACTATATAGCTTTCCCAAAACAAAATGGCTACCAAGGGCTTCACACAACCGTTTTTACCGGCGATGGAAACATAGTCGAGGTGCAAATAAAAACAGAGAGGATGAATAAAGAAGCAGAGTTTGGCATAGCTTCACATATCGCCTATAAAGCAAACTCCAAAAAAAGCAGGGCGAATCAAGGGCTCGAGTGGATAAAAAAAATTATTCCGCTATCAATCATAAAAACTAAAACTGGTTCGCAGGAAAACAAAGATGTGCCTTCATGGATAAGAGACCTGGCTGCTTACCACAATGAAAACAAAGACAAAGATAACACTCTCAACGAGATTAAAAATGATTTTTTTAATGAGCGAATATTTGTTTTTACACCCAAAGGAGATGTGATCGATTTGCCGGCCGGATCATCGGCGGTAGATTTCGCATATTCCATACATTCTGACATAGGGAATCATATAGGCGGAGTTAGGATAAATGGCAAAATGCGATCAATAGACACTGAGCTTAAAAATGGCGATATAGTAGAAATAATAATCAGCAAAAACGCCAAACCAAAAAGAAAATGGCTTGATTATGCTAAGACGACTTTCGCAAAAAAACAGATAAAGAACTCAGGCTAAATAGAAAAGTTTTTTATCGAGTATAGCTCGTCATCGATATCCGCTGCATCTGGTATGGGAGTGTTTTCTGCCATCTTCACTTCTTCTTGAGTCCGATCATCTAATCCGAGACCAGCGTCTGTTTTTACCACTCCATCAGACGCCCTTGAGGCTTGGATCAACTTAAGCATGTCTTCTAAGTCTTCGTTTGAGAAAAATTCAATCATGAGCTTGCCGCCATTATCTTTCTTTTCTATCCTAACCCTGGTACCCAAAGATTCCATAAACCTCTCTTCAAGAGCTGAAATTTCAGGATCAAGAGCTGCATCTATTTTCCTAACTCGTTCGATAGCTATCCTGCGGGCAGCCACTTCGGTATCTCTAACATTCATTTTTTTGATAATGATGTCCTGGAAAAGAACTTTCTGCTCCTCCGGTCTATCAATAAGCATAAGGAGTGGGCGTGTGTGACCTTCGGTTATTCTGCCTTCCGACAGAGCATTGAGCATATCTTCAGGTAGATCGAGGATGCGCATGGTGTTAGTCACATAGACCCGGCTCTTACCGACTGTCTGAGCGATTTGATGATGCTTGAAGTCAAACTCATCGGCTAATTTTTTAAATGCCCTGGCTCGTTCTACCGGATTTAGATCTTCTCTTTGTACGTTTTCAATGATGGCTAACTGCAGCTTCATGAGCTCTTCCTTCTTGCCCTCCTCTTCTCCTGTACGTATCAAAACTGGAACTTGAGAAAGTCCGGCCATTTTAGAAGCTCGGAGCCTTCTCTCACCGGCAATGAGTTCGTATTCAACGACCAAACCATCTTCTTTTACAATCTCCCTTCTTGTAACTACGAGAGCCTGCAATACCCCATACTGCTTTATTGATTCCGAAAGAGCTTTTAAGGCCTCTTCGTCAAATTCGCGCCGAGGTTGAAATGGGTTTGGTTTAATTTTATCTACTTCCACCCAAAAAATAGAGTCTTGGTAAAAACCATGATCCGATTCCATAATACGCGTATTTTACACCAAAAACCTAATCGGGGAAAGATGGGAACTTTGATTTTAGTGGATATTTAGAGTATATTTTTACGAGGCCCGCCGTTGCTAACAGCTTTGGCGAGGCAATGCCGGAGTGGCGGAATGGTAGACGCGCACGACTCAAAATCGTGTCTCGCAAGGGGTGAGAGTTCAAGTCTCTCCTCCGGCACAAATAAAATATGCAGAAAGTGATTGTTATAGTAGGACCGACTGCGAGCGGAAAATCTGACTTGGCTGTACAACTTGCCAAAAAGTTCAATGGCGAGGTAATTTCTGCCGATTCAAGACAAGTTTATAAGGGACTTGATACTGGAACTGGTAAAATAACCAAAAAAGAAATGTTTGGTGTTCCCCATTACTTACTCGATGTCGCTTCTCCTAAAAAAATTTTTACAGCTTCAGATTTTAAAAAGCTAGCAGAGGAAAAAATTGAAGAGATAATAAAAAGGGGTAAGATGCCTTTAGTTTGTGGTGGAACAGGTTTTTATATTGATGCCGTACTAGGAGAAAAGCAGATACCAGAAGTACCTCCAAATTTAAAACTACGAAAGCAACTGGAGAAAAAATCGGCAGATAAACTTTTTGAAATTCTAAAAAAACTTGATCCCGAGAGAGCTAAAAATATCGATAGTAAAAATCCGAGACGCTTAGTGAGAGCCATCGAGATATGCAAGGCGCTGGGAAAAGTACCGAAATTTGAATCAAGAATTATGAAGTATGAAGTATGCAAAATCGGAATTAGGATTTCGGATGAGGAACTAAAAACCAGGATAAATAAAAGGATTGAAAAATGGTTTAAGCGAGGACTTTTAAAAGAAGTTAAAAACTTACACAAGCAAGGCCTGTCTTGGAAACGCATGTCAGAGATTGGTTTAGAATATAAATTAGTTGCCTTACATCTCCAGAAAAAAATTTCAAAGAAAGAGTTGATTGAAAGAATGCAAA
>CAZRKB010000008.1:22054-27674 GCA_964601125.1 uncultured Candidatus Saccharibacteria bacterium | reverse complement strand
ACATCCTCCGGTCTATCCGGAGGAATTTGGTAATAGTTTATAAGGAATTTGGTGATATGAGTAAATGGGTCAGTAAGAGTTTCCGAAGCATAGCGCACATTTTTAGGATAAGTATGGAAGAGAAATACCAAAAACTTTGGTTTATAGGCTGGGAAATAACCAAAGAATGAGTGTAAGTATTTACCTTCTACATAACCAGGCCTCCCCTCTTCCGTCATCTGAGCAGTACCAGTTTTAGCGGCCACCGAATAGCCTGGAATTTTTGCCTTACCTCCCTGAAGCGCAGTATCCACCACTTTTACCAACATGCGACTTATCTCCTCTGAAGTTTCTTTTTTTATCACCTGCTTGCCCGGCGCAAAAGAAAGTTTTTTAGAAATCCCGCTTTCGTATTCGATCTTTTTTACAATATGCGGAGTAATGAGCACCCCCCCATTTGCCAAAACTGACAAAGCTCTAACGGTGGCGATGGGAGTGAATGCAACACCTTGACCATAAGAGGCAGTGACCATCTCTATTTCACGCGAACTATCGAGGTTGTCTATGAGCCCACCAGCCTCATTTGGCAAATCTATTCCCGTCTCTGTGCCAACCCCAAAATTTTTCATATATTCAGAAAACTTTTTGTTTCCCATTTTAAGCGCAACATAAGCAGCTCCCGTGTTTAGCGATTGATTTAACACCTCCTGCATATCGACAACACCGCGACCTCTGTTGTCATAATTTGAAATTCTTTTGCTGTTTAGTACCAAAAATCCTTCATCGTTGTAAGTAGTGTTGGCGCTAACTGTCCCAGCGTCTAAGCCGGCAGCCATAGTCAAAGGTTTAACGATCGAACCCATCTCATAAACTCCCTCGACTATAGGATTCCTGAAACGACCAATATCGCTCTCCTGAAAACTATTTGGGTTAAACCCGGGATTCCAAGCAAGAGCAATTATTTCTCCATTTGTAGGGTCTATGACAATACCCCCAGCTCCATCGCTCTTCCAAACTTCTCTAATATTTTTGAGTTCATCTTCCAAAAAAAGTTGAACTGATGGTTCTATAGTGGTCACTATGTCACCCTCATCTTGAGGCATTTCACTCCAAGTCTCTTTAACGCTCGAAAAAAATTCTGCAAAAAAATTGTTGTAAGCTTTGCTTGGATCGCGCTTTAAAACTTCTTCATAATACCTCTCAAGACCATATCTACCAGCTAAAGCGTCTTCTATAAAGGCTACAAATCCGATAGTTTGTGATGCTAAAGTGTTGCCAGGGTAGAAACGCCACTTGTCAGTCGAGATGTTTATGCCGTATAAATTCAAGTTTTTTATTTTTTCGGCTGTTTCAGAATTTAAACGTTTTGCAATATCCTCGTTTTTATCTTTCTTGTTCAAAGCTTTCTCCATAAATTCCTCTTTGTTTAAAGGAATTATTTTGTTCAGGCTCTCAAAAACTTTTTCCTCCTCGGTTAACACACTTGGATTGATGGACACAGTAAAACCAGAACGCGAAATAGCAGCTGGTATTTTCTCACCTAATTTACTGTAAAAATATATCTCACCGCGATCGTATAAAACGGTGCTTTTATTTATATATTGATGCTCAGCTGAAGCAGAAAAGGATTTGCCATGAACAATTTGGATAAAATAAAGCCTGCCCAAAAGCAGGGTCGCCATTAAAACGATCAGTACCGATATGAGGCGTATCCTTAAATTCATTCTCTGTTTTAAAACTCGCTCTAATTTGACCTAAGCGACAAACTGGCAGTAGATTCGATTATAAAGTTTTGATTCTTAACCTCTACAAACCCAAGATTTCGAGCCAAATCATTGCTTATACCATTATCCATCAAAAGGCGTTCTGATTCCATCTCGCTGACTTCGAGACTAAGCGCCTGCATTTCATCTTTTGACTTTTCTAGCGCAGTTAATGTCCTGACTGCAACATTGGCAAAATAGACATAACAAAAAATGCATCCTAAAATAAAGGCTCCAAGAGCATAACTTGATGACCGGTTAAACACTACGGCTACAGCTTTTTCTTTTATAAAATTCTTCATGATTTTTGAAATATTCTTAACTTCGCACTTCTACTTCGAGGATTTGTCGATACTTCTTCTTCACTTGGTGTTATTGGTTTTTTATTTATTATTTTCCCTCCACCTTCTTCTTTTTTCTGCCTAAAAAAATTCTTTACTATCCTGTCCTCCAAACTATGAAATGAAATGACCGCCATCTTGCCACCGCTATTTAGGATATTGAACGCTCCAGCCAAACCTTCTTCCAGCGCTCGCAACTCGTCGTTGACCGCAATCCTTATAGCCTGAAATGTTTTGGTAGCTGGGTGGATTCTGCCAAAACGATAGAAAACAGGTACCGCCTCCTTTATTATCTCGGCCAACTCTTTAGATGATAGAATCGGCTTTTCCTTTCTGCGTGAGACTATAGCTTTCGCTATTCGCCTTGCATACCTTTCTTCTCCATAGCCATAAACAATATCTGCAATATTGGACTCATCCCAACTGTTTACCACATCATAGGCTGTAGTATCTCCTTCCATAACCTTACTAGTAAGAGTCATGAGGAGCGGCTCGTCTCGATTGAAACTAAAACCTCTGCCCTCCTGATCATCCGGTGTATCAAACTGTGGAGTATTCCAACCTAAATCAAAAAGTATTTTAGTTGGAGGCGGCATATCTAAAAGCTTTGGAGCGCGTTCTATATTTCTGAAATTAAGACGGGCAATTTTGGCTGGCACACCAGAAAGATCTAGATTTGCTTTGGCTATATCAAGAGACATCTGATCAACGTCTATACCATAAAGAGAAACTGTGGCTTTGGTCCGTTTCCAAACCTCTTCGAGATGAAAACCAGAACCCAAAGTGGCATCGAAATAAACGTCTCCTGTTATGAGCTCGAGACCATCTATCGCTTCTTTTAAAAGAACACTCTTATGTAAGCTCATAAAACTTACATCAGACCCAAACCTGACAACTTCTCAGAAAGCCCTTCGGCTTGCTTTTCGACCTGCCTCTTGTAATCGGCCCATAATTTTTCGTTCCAAATTTCGAGGCGATTTTGGACACCGATTAAAACAACTTTTGTTTTTAATCCGGCTCGCTCTCTAAGGAAATCAGGAACCAAAATCCTACCGATGGAATCAACTTCAGCTTCAACTGCCCCGCCAAACATGTATCTAGTGAAGCTCCTCATGTCGGAAGAAAGTATTGAAGAATTTTCTCCGATTCGATCCGCTATTCTTTTCCACTCCTTCTCGGTAAACACGAACAAACATTGATCAAGCCCCGGAGTAAGAAATACTTTTTTGCCCATCAAACCACGCAACTTAGATGGCAAGGAAACCCGGTTTTTGTCATCTATGGTGTGTGTGTATTCTCCTACAAGCATTTGAATATTTTACCCCACTTCTTCCCACTTGATTCCATCATATACCACTATGCTTAACAGGTCTACCACTTATACTTGTGGATAAGTGGATAAAACCAAAATCGGCCTGTAAACATGGGTGTTTTGGAATATTATTTTGGAAAGTCTTGGACCAAAAAATAGAACATTAGCACTCCCAGGTTAGGAGTGCTTTTCAAAAAAATATTCCAAAACTAACTTGATATAAAAGTTTACTTCGGTCTCATCAGAGGAAACATTTGGAGTTCTCTTAGCGGTTTGTCAGCGAGAATAGCGAAAAGACGTTCACCAAAACCAAAACCACAGGTCGGTGGCATACCATACTCGAGCATTTCTACAAATTCATCATCTGGCATCATAGCCTCTTCATCTCCTGCCTCTATCAACTTTTTTTGCTCGGCAAATCTTTCAGCTTGATCAATGGGGTCATTTAGCTCCGAGTAACCCCTACCAACCTCGCTTCCGGCAATAATCGGTTGAAACATTTGAACAGTTTTGCCGTTTTCTTTGAGTTTAGCAAGTGGAGCAACGAGCACTGGGTGATTTACCAAAAATGCTGGGCCAGAAATGTTTTTCCTACAGTATTTCCAGAGAGTATCTGTGAGACGCTCTTTATTTTCACCTTCATATTTAACACCAAGATTGGTTAGTCTTTCTTTCATTTCTTCTACACTGGCAGAAATAACATCGACATTGGTCTGTTTCTTTATTTCCTCCACATAGTCAATTTCCTTCCATTCATTACTAAGATCAAAATCATGATCTTTGTAATTAAATTTGGTAGTACCAAAAACTTCTGTCGCAATCTTTATATACAAATCTCTAACAAGCTTCATGCCTTCTTTAAAATCAGCGAAGCTCCAATAAAATTCTAAGTTAGTAAATTCTTGTAAATGTTCTGGACTTGTACCCTCATTTCTATAAGCTCTACCGATTTCAAAAGTCTTGGGAAATCCCGCGGCCATAAGTCTTTTCTGCCATAATTCGCCGATTGAAATACGTAAAAATAAATCTATATCGAAATCATTGTGGTGGGTTTTAAACGGTCTGGCTTCCGCGCCACCAGTCGTAACTTCGAGAGTAGGGGTTTCAATTTCAAGAAAACCTCTTTCTTTAAAAAACTCCCTCGTTACATCCCAAAACTTTGCTTTCTTTACGAAAAGGTCGCGAAGCTCTTGATTGTTTAATAAATCCAAATACCTTTTTCGGTATCTCTCCTCTACATCTGTAAGTCCGTGCCATTTTTCAGGAAGGGGCAAAAGTGATTTAGAAGCCATACTCCAGCTATTGGCAAAAATGCTCTGCTCCCCACTCTGACTCACATCGGGTTTGCCAGTTACAGAAACAAAATCGCCAACATCAGCAGTATCGGTAAAAAGTTTAAAAACCTCTTCGCCTAAAATATCTTTTTTAAATACTGCCTGTACTTTTTCGGTACCGTCAAAGAGCACAACGAAAAGTATGGCCCCCTGACCCCTTATGGCCATGATCCTGCCAGCAACAGAAACTTCTTTGCCTACATTTTTATATTCTTCAAAGCCTTCTTTTAGGACTTTGATCGCAAAATCTCTTGGTACGGTTGCCGGGTAAGGATTTATACCGAGAGACTTTAGGTGCTCAAGCTTTTTTAATCGTACTTCTCTAATTTCTTCAAGTGAGGACATGAGCTAATTATACCCAATTTATTCTATTTTGGATATTTTATAAGTAACCGAGCCAGAGGGAGCGGCAAAAGTAAACTTATCACCCTTCTTTTTACCCAAAGCAGCTTCACCAAAAGGCGAGTGTACAGAAATTTTACCGGATGCTATATCAGACTCTTCGCCGCCAACTATCGTGTAAACTCTTTCAGCTTTGTCTCCATCTTTAACTACAGTAATCACAGCACCCACTGCGACGGAACCAATCTCGTGAGAAGAAACTATAGTAGCATTTTTTAGAATAGCTTCTATTTTATTTATCCTGTCTTCCACTACCCCCTGCAAGTCACGCGCTTCATGATACTCAGCATTTTCTGACAAATCACCCAAAGACTTGGCATATTCGAGTTGTTCTGCTATTTCCTTCCTTCTTGTCTTTTTTAGATACTCAAGCTCTTCACTCAAAGCCTTCTGCTTGTCTTTTGTAAGGAATTCTTTTTGATCCATGTTTTAAAAATTAAAATAAAGTTCTCCGCAATTGTAGCCAATTTCCCCCAAAAGTCAATTTTG
>CAZRKB010000008.1:0-21954 GCA_964601125.1 uncultured Candidatus Saccharibacteria bacterium | reverse complement strand
AATTAAAATAAAGTTCTCCGCAATTGTAGCCAATTTCCCCCAAAAGTCAATTTTGGGCCTTTTTCTCAATCCATTCCGCTGACTGGCGGACGAGGCGAGAGGAGTCAGAAGGGTTGGCGAGAAGGGGCTTAAGAGCCTCTTCGGCAAAGACGCCGTTTTGAGAGCCTTTAGCGAGAATTACCGCACCTTCCTTTATTTTATCTTTCACAAAATCCCCCGCTTCTTTAGCATTTTTAGATCTATAAACGTTGCATCCATTTTCTTCTGCCACTTTGGCTAAATATTCATTTGCACCTTTGCCAATAGTCACAACCAAGTCAAGCAACTTTGGATCGCACAATTTCCCAACCTTTTCGTGTTCTATTTTAGAAGTCTTGCCGAGCTCATTCATCATCCCAAGTATTGCGATTCTCTGATTTGCTTCTTGGGCATACAGTGCGCTTATAGCAATTTTCATCGACTCCGGACTAGCATTGTAAGTGTCATCAATGATGGTTGAGTTTTTTATGCCTTTTAATTTTTGCATCCTACCAGAGAAAGCTTGGTTCTTCTCAAGCGCAGCCTTAGCTCCTTCGATTGAGAGCATCAAATACTTGGCGAGAGCAAGCGAGGCGCAAGTAGAATAAATTTCAACTTCTGAAAGAGCTCGGAGTGAGAGCTCTGCGACCTTACCACCTTTAAAAGAAATTTCAAAATTAAACCCATCATTATTTTTTTGGATATTTTCAATTTTATACAAAGAGCCAAAATCTTTTCCATAAAAAACAATTTTCTTATGGTCGACGGTTTCGGGTATAAACTGGCACAAATCTTTGTTGGCAAAAACAATATCACTCCAAAAATTTACATTCCATTCTTCTTCTGCCACTTTTTCTATCGTCTCGAAAAATTCCATGTGTTCCGGAGTAACCGCCGTTATAACAGCGATGTCGAGATGCAGATATTTTCTAAACTCTGGTATATCTCCCGGTTTATCAGTCCCCAATTCAAGCACTAAAAATTCAAAAGGGAATTTGCCAAAAATCTGCAACTCGTTCTGAAAAATTATTTTTATCCACGAAAAAATATTCCAGAGCTGTGGCATTTCGTGACCAAAAATTACAAGCGGCACGCTGACAATGTCGTTGTAGTTGCCTTCTTGGTAGCGAGTTTTCCTCTGACCTTCAAGCATTTTAGCGATAGCCAGTTTGGTCGAAGTTTTGCCAATACTGCCCACCACTCCAATAATCTTGAAATTATTTTTATTTCGAAGCCGCCTAACCTGCCACCCCAAAATAGCAACTAAAATGTTTTTTATAATTTTTTTCATTTGTTTTCAAAATACTCTGGTGTATTTATGTGCATCCAATCTAAAAGTTGTCGCATTACATAGGTACCACCAGTTAGGTTGGAGACTGGCCCGCGCTCCATTACAACAACGAAAGCATACTTTGGTTTTTCATAAGGAAAGAAACCTATCACCCAAGAATTTACAAATTGCTTTCTGGCACCAAGTTCTGCGGTACCAGTTTTGCCGGCCACCTCAGTATAAGCTACGTTTAAACCAGAAGCGGTGCCCTCTTTGACCGCCATACGCATACCTTCTTTTGGTATTTTAAAGCTATCAGCCCCGCCTGTTATTTTTTGCCCAGAAGCCACAGTCGAAGTCGAAGTAAAAATAATGGAAGGTGTAAGTAACCTGCCACCATTAGCAAGAGCAGAGATCGCCACAAGGGCTTGAATCGGGGTTATTTGCATTCCGTACTGACCAATTGAGGTGTTATAAGTGTCGCCAACCCTCCAGACATCTCCATCAAAAATTTTTGCTTTCCATTCAGGGTCTGGTATCACTCCAGTTTCTTCTTTTATGTTGTCAAAACCTGTTTTTTTGGTAAAGCCAAATTTTTCTAAATATTTTTTTATGTTTTCTATACCTAAACCTTTCTGATTTTCAAAACCCCCGCCTATTTGATAAAAATACACGTCCGACGAAACGGCGATCGCACGGCGCATATCTACAGCACCATGAGCCTTCCAGTCTTTAAAAATCGTCGGCTGATCAGGGTTATAGCGATTTGGAATTACAAGTTGTCCAGTGCTCACTATCTGCTTTTCTGGTGAAATTATTTTTTCCTCCAGAGCAGCGAAGGCCATGAATGGTTTGACTATCGAACCAGGAGTGTAAAGTCCAGAAATGGCTCGATTTAGAAATGGGTTATTTGGGTCTTTAGAATACTCTCCTATTTTTTGCAAATCTTTGCCTTGAGTCATCACTTCTGGATCGTATTCGGGGTAACTTGCCATCGCAAGCATCTCTCCGGACTCTACATCCATGATCACTCCTGACCCACCCTTAAAATCAACCTGCTCAGCGAGATTTTTTATATTCTCGTAAAGCTTGTTTTGAATACGAGAATCTATAGAAATAATGGCGTCCTCGCCTTTTAGACTAGGCTTTACCACACTTTCAGATATTATTTCGCCACTAACAGATGTTTCTACAAACTTAAGACCGTTGCGTCCAGTTAGCATTTCATTTAAATAAAGTTCGGCCCCATCTTTTGGTGTATATTCTTCCTCATAATAAAAACCAGCTTTGTCTTTCGCGGGGTATTTTATAAATCCCAAAAGAGCACCGAACCCACCTTTGTCAATATATTTTCTTTCAGGGAAATCGTCCTCTTTTGCAATAGCATCTGAATCAGAGCGTTGATTCCAAGCAAGTCTCTCTCCATCTCGACTATAAATTATACCTCTCGGCGCAACCAATAAAATTTGTTTTAGTTTGTTATTCTCGCTTCTCTCTCTAAACTCCTGTCCATGAACTATTTGCAAAGAACCGATCTTAGATAAAAAAACCAACATCACAATAATCCAAATGGCACTAAAAAAAGAAAACGATTTGTTTGAAATAGATTTCTCCAACCTTCCCTCAAACTGATGCACATCGAATGCTGGAAGGTTTTTTGAATCCATAAATATAGCATCCGGGTCTATATCCGAGTAATCGCGCTTACGAAAATTATTAAAAAATCTTTTTAAATTTCCGAGCATATAGTTACAAAATAGCCTCCCACTCAAGCCTGTCTTCCAGAAAAATAGCTGCCACTATGGCAAAAAAGGCAAAAAGGCCAAACAAATTATTTAACACTAACCCTTCACCTAAATAATACACTGTATCCATAATACCACCTACCACAATAACTTCGTAAGGAACCTTGGCGAGATAGATATATAGCAAAGAGAGGGGAAAAAACGTCCACCAACCAAAAACAGCTGTTATAAATAAAACGACCAAAAAAAATACTAGGCGTAACATTTTTTAATTTGCTGACTCAATTACAAGCGACGGCTCTACGAAAACCACTCTCGCTCTCCCAATATTAGCAGGTAATTTAAACAAGATCTCTTCAAAACCGGAAGATTGATCTACCTCTATTGAAGCGGCAATGGCGGCTACATAAACCCGTGTCCCTTCGATCAAAACTTTATCTTCAAGTTTTATGTCAAAATCAATGGGAACTCTAGCTCGCATACTCCCACCCCCTACACCTTCTAAATCTATAGCCTCGCCAGTTCTTTCTATGTATCCATAAGAGAGAGTGTTTGAAAGAGAGCTCAAAGCGACTACGGCATTTTTATCGGAAACAGAGACCACCCTGCCTATCATGATCCTACTACCAGCAAGAACAATGTCTCCAACATCTATCACATCCCCGCTTCCTCGATCAATCACGATCGAATCCGTTGGGACTTGCGGAGGTTTGGCTATTATTTTTGAACCCAAAAAAGAACCTTCCGGACGAAGACCTAGTTCTGAATACAGCCTTTTGTTTTCTTCTAAAATAGTTTCGTAACTTATCAAATCAAGATTCAGATTTTCTACCCTTTCAAAAAGCTCTCTATTTTTTTCAATCAAAAACTTTCTGTCCCTAAAAAAATCAGGTACGAAAGGAATTTTTTCATAAATAAAATTTCCCACCCTAAAAAATGGGTCTAGCACCACCGAAGCGGTACCACTAAAATCAGAAGAGCTCGCAAACAAAACAAAAAATAAAATTATAAGAGATATGCCCAGCTTTAATTTTTTATTTTCCAGCCGATTTCTGTTTTTATCATTGGGTTTTAGTTGATATATCGTTTTCATCTTCTATTAACATATCTCTGTATTGATCAATTTTTTCCAGAATAATACCAGTACCACGAACAACACAAGTAAGCGGATCATCAGCAATATAAACCGGAATGCCGATTTCACCTGAAAGCACTTCAGCGAAACCTTTAGTCATAGCACCGCCCCCCGCCAAATGCACCCCTCTATGCATTATATCAGAGAGCACTTCGGGTGGAGTAAGCTCCAAAACTTCTTTGGTTGCATTCACAAGCCTTTCTATCGAATTGGCGATAGCATTTCTTATATCAGAATCAGTAACAACAACCTCCCTCGGCAAACCAGTCACCAAATCTCTACCCCGAGCCTTAGTTTCTATAGGTGCCTCCTCTGGCAATAGAGAGCATATACCAATTTTGATACTCTCAGCAGTTTTTTCTCCAACAATAATTTTAAACTCGCTTCTTATGTAAGAAGATATGTCGCTGTTTAGTTTGTCTCCAGCAATTCTCACGTTCTTCGAACTAACAACCCCACCAAGAGAAATGACTGCGATATCAGCGGTGCCGCCCCCGATGTCGATTATCATATTCCCAACCGGTTCATGAATCGGCAAATGCATGCCAATGGCGGCCGCGATCGGCTCTTCGACGATATGAACTTCGCTTGCGCCAGCATTTTTGGTTGCATCCCTCACCGCACGCGTTTCAACATTAGTGATATGAGAAGGCACGCCCACTACCACCCTAGGACCAAGAATTTTTTTTGAAATCGACTGAGCTTTGTTCAAAATATAATGAAGCATTTCTTCCGTCACTTCAAAATCAGAAATCACTCCGCCGACTATTGGTCTTATGACTGCAATGTGCGGAGGAGTACGCCCCATCATTTTTTTGGCTTCATGGCCAAGAGCTACAATTTGTCCGGTCTTTTGGTTTAAGGCTACTACCGAAGGCTCGTTAAGGACGATACCCTTACCTCTTATGTATAAAAGTACGTTTGCCGTACCCAAATCAATCCCTATGTCATTGCGCAAGAGGCGCATCCATTCATCAAATTTCTCCTTGAACATGGCGCCACTTTAACACAAAATTTATAGTTCGTCTTCTCCTACCATTTTAACTTCGCCAGTTTTTCGCACTTTAAGTTCAAGTTTTCCTGATGCAATATTTTTTTCGCTTATTATTATTTGATATGGCAGACCCAAAAGATCAGCGTCTGCAAACTTTTCTCCCGCTCGCAAATCTCTATCATCATACAGAGCATTATCCGCACCAATTTTTTTATATATTTTATGCGCCGTTTCCCTAACTGTCGGATTTTCTGAAATAATTTCAATAATGTGATATTTGAAAGGAGCCACACTCTCGGGCCAAACTAAACCCTTTTCATCCGACAAAACTTCCACGATAGTACCCATCAAACGTCCCAACCCAATCCCATAAGAACCCATCACTGGATAAAAATCATTTCCATTTTCATCTTTTATTCTCAGTCCTATTTCTTTCGGGTATTTGTCGCCCAGCGGGAAAATGTTGCCTACTTCTACTGATCTTTCTTCTTTAAGTCCACTCTTGTCCAAGCCGAATTTTTGCAAATTTTCATCAGTGTAAACTTCTTTGTTAATCGCTATTTTCTTTTCTATATCGACGTAGATCACATCTTCTCCAGCTTCGGAAACGGTTTGAAATTCATCAGTAAAACCAGTGGTAAAAGATCCCCCAGCCGCAATAGTACGGTAGGTTTTTTCTCCAAGACCGACACGATCGAAAATCTTGGTGTAAGCTTCCGCACATTTTTCATAAAAATCTTTGAATTCTTGTTCTGTCTTGTTGAAGGAATAGAGGTCTTTCATCAAAAATTCCCTTACTCGCATTATACCCGATTTCGCCCGCAATTCGTTTCTAAATTTGGTTTGAAATTGGTAAAGAGCAATAGGTAAATCTTTGTATGATTGAACAAACTCCGCAACCATATCTGTGATCGGCTCTTCATGAGTGTTGGCTATGCCAAGTTCATTGCCATTTACTAGCTTGGTCTTAAACCAGTTATCTACCACTTCATCATTCCATCTTCCCGTCTTCTGCCAAAGCATCGGGTCTTGCAGAGTGGTCATGAGCAATTCCTGCCCGCCAATCGCATTCATTTCTTCTCTGATTATATTTTGAATATTTTGCAAAACCTTCAAACCCAAAGGTAGATAAGCATAAACTCCCGCCATTTCTTTATGGATATATCCACCTCTAATTAGAAGCTGCGCATTTTTAGATTCCTCATCCTTTGGCGCCTCCCTTCTGGTTTTGGTGAAAAGTTGTGACTGTCGCATATCGAAAATACTATCAAATTAGATTCAAAATGTCGCGATAGGTTACAAAAAGCATTACTGCAATAAGCAAAAAGAAACCTGCAGTGTTAACAATCTGAGCAAACTTTGGACTAATTTTTTTCTTAGTTACACCCTCAACGATCACAAAAAGTAATCGGCCACCATCTAAAGCAGGAAAAGGAATGAGGTTAATGATCGCCAAGTTGATAGAGATAAGAGAGGTGAAGGTTATCAAGTAAGCAAAGCCCAAACGTGAAGCATCCCCCACTAAACCAACTATACCGACAGGACCAGTAACTTGCGAAATATCCGGCTTGCCAGCGATTGCGTCTTTCACCAAATTAAACAGACCGTCAGCAGTAAGGTAGGTCATGAGGATAGTCGCTTTGCCCCCTTGATATAGAGCTTTATGCAAAGGCAAGGAAAGTGTGCCGACCATATCCATCTCAATTCCGATGGCTTTCTTGTCTTCAACGACACCACTTCTACCTTCTAGCTTGAACTCCACAGACTCTTTGCCACGCAAAACATCGACAGTGATTTCTCCAGATTGATTTATAAACTGAGACATTTGTTCGGGGTTTGGGTTCTCGATCACCTGTTCATTATTTTCTATTTTTACAATCTTATCTCCAGCTTTTAAACCGGCTTCTGAAGCTGGGCTTTCAGGCAAAACACCAACTATGGTAAGAGACGGGTTTTTAACTTCAGCTCCAAAACTATTTTCCACCGGAGTCGGTAGTCCTATCAAAAAACCTAGGGAAAAAAGAAACCAGGCAAATAGAATATTAAAAGTGACTCCAGCAACCAAAATGGCGGCTTGCCATTTTTTGGACACTTGAACAAAAGAGAGTTTTTTTGAGCTGCCAGAATCAGAAATCCCTAGCGAGCCTGACTGAGGCGAGCTCGAGGAATTTCTTAGCAAAGAAATATCTGTGGATTTCTGATCTGGTGGCGTAGAAAAACTCTCCTCATAATTCTCTCCAAAAATTTTTACAAAACCGCCAAATGGTATCCAATTTAGAGTAAAAGTAGTGCCCCATTTTTTACCTAAAGTCATAGCTCTCGGCGGGTAACCAAAACCAAACTCTTCCACCTCCACACCCGCCTTCTTTGCGGCCAAAAAGTGCCCAAGCTCATGAACAAAAACTAGCAAACCCAAAATAATGAGAAAAATTAAAATGGTCATTGGTTTTTAAATCCTGATGTCAGCCTCCTTTTTGGCCGCCAGTTCATCTAATTTTTTGTTTGCTTCGTCGATGATTTTTTGCATATCTGTTTTTAATCTAAACTTTCCATCTTCCCCCATTCCCCCCTGCTTCTCCTTCTCTTCTATCTCCTTCCAAGTTTTATCTCTAGCACCACGCAAGGAAACGCGCCCTTCTTCGAGTTTACCTTTTAATATTTTAATAAATTGCTCCCGCCTCTCCCCTGTAAGCTCGGGAAAAATGACTCGCAAACCTTTTTCAAATGGAACAACAGAAAGCCCGAGATTAGAGATATTAATGGCTTTTTCGATTTCTTTGGTGGTTGACTGATCCCAAGGTTCAACTCTTATGGTTTTGGCGTCTTCAGCTAAAATGTTGGCGAGCTCCTTGATCCCCATCTTTTGACCGTAAGCCTCGACTTCAACAAGGTCCAAGATGGCAGGCGTAGCCCTACCCGTGCGAATGCCGGAAAGTTCTTTTATAAACCAATCCTCTATGCTTTTTATTTTCTCTTTTAATTCTCCAAAATTAAACATGGTATTTATTTCGATTATAACACAAAAGAAAGCCACTCGAGTAGCATTTTTGGAGACGAACCTCTGGCGGCTGCAAAAACCTTGGCTGTCAAAATATTTTTAACAATATTGCGATTTAAATTCTCTCTATAAGCCAGAGACTCCAATTCATTTAGAAAATTTTTTAAATCGCTCGACTCTTTAGACGATTTTGTTTTTATTATTTGCAATTTCTTTTTTATCTCTCCTTGCAAAAATAGAGCAGCATCTTTAGATTCTTCGATATTTCGGGTTGTATAATTTAAAATCCTAACTCGAGACAAAAAGGTGGGAAGGATATTGCCCAGATTTGGAATATTTATAAAAAAATAGGTGCCCAAGGTCGGCTCTTCAAGCACTTTAAGAAGCGCGTTTTGAGCTTCAAACGTAATTGACGTGGTGTCGACAAAACAAACCTTGGTATCACCAAGGAGGGGTTTGCCTGCCGCCCAAAGTTCTATCGCCCGCGCATCATCGATACCCAAAAACTGATTTTCAATTGTAAAAAAATCAGGATTTCTTTTTAAATCAAAGCCTAAATTATTTTTTAAAAAACCAGCCAAAAAATCACGGCAATCCCTAAGCCCAACAAGCACGTTGGCGTGATGCAAGTCCCTCATTTTTTAGAAATCATTACCTTCTTGTAGGTACCCAAATATTCAAGCGCGACACCCGTCCCTTCAGCCACACAATAGAGCGGCCGCTCAGCAAGCACTGCTTTGACTCCGATTTTGTTTAAAATCAGTTCTGGGAAATTACGCAAAGAAGAGGTGCCGCCGGTCATGATTATGCCATTGTCCATGATGTCTGAGGCCAACTCCGGTGGAGTTTCCTGCAAAACATCTTTTATCGCCTTGATCATTTCTCTCAAATCTTTTGAAATAGCTTTGACCACTTCGTTTGTTTTGACTTCTATCATCCTTGGCAAACCGGAAACGATATCTCGACCTTTTATCTCCATCGACAACTCTTCTTCGAGAGGCAGGGCCGAGCCTACAGTGATCTTTATGTCTTCTGCAGTTTTATCTCCTATGGCAAGATTGAAAGTTTTTTTGATGTAGTCGGCGATGCTTTCGTCGATACGGTTGCCAGCGCACTTTACCGAGTTTGATGCGACGATGCCTCCTAGAGAAATAACCGCAGCGTCTGTCGTACCACCACCGATATCAACCACCATGTGACCTTTGGCTTCATATATTGGTATCCCCGCACCTATGGCCGCAAGTATCGGCTCTTTTATAACGTACGCATTTTTTGCGCCTGCTTTTATAGCCGCTTCTATCACCGCACGCCTTTCGGTGGAAGTTACTCCAGCCGGCACCGATATCAAGACTTCGGGCTTCACAAAACTCCACCTGCCCATAGCCTTTTTTATATAATACCGAAGCATGGCTTCAGTAACTTTATAATCAGCGATAACTCCGTCTTTCATAGGCCGGTAAGCCACTATGGCTTCAGGGGTCCTGCCTATCATAGTTTTGGCTTCGCTCCCTACCGCCAAAATTCTGTTATTTTCAGCGCCAATCGCTACAACCGACGGCTCATTGAGCACAACCCCCCTCCCCGGCACAAACACCAGTACATTTGCGGTCCCCAAGTCAATCCCGAGTTTTTTAGAAAAAATACCCATTACCTTCAATACTACTCGCTTTATGAAAGCCTTTCAACCTTGTAGTTTCAGTTTGCTATGTTGCATCTTTTTGCTTTCTACTTTTAACTTAATGTATGTTTATCATCGACTGCCTGCCGTTTTCAAAAGGGTTGAACAAAGAAGCCTTGTCGTATTTTTCATCGGCTTCCATTGAACCTGGCTCTCTCATAAAAGTCAGTCTCAGAGGAAAAAAAGTAAACGCCTTGGTCATCCAAAGTCGAGAAGCTAGAAACATGAAGGCTGAAATAAAGTCTTCAAACTTCCAACTCAAAAAAGTTTTTTCATTTGTATCAAAACCATTTCTTTCAAAACCATTTTTAAATTCAGTTAGGGACACTTCGGCCTTTTTTGCTGTGACTGAAGGCGCCCTGCTTTCAGCCATTATACCGAGCAACATAATCGAAAATCCAAACTTGCTTTACCGCTTTAAAGAAGAAAAAAAACCAACAAAAGAAGCTGAGACTACCAGTAACACAAAGAAGGAGGTAGCTGCAATACAAACAGAGGAAGACGAGAGGTTTTTAAACTATCGTTCACTTATAAGAGAAGAATTTGCAAAAAATAAGTCGCTGTTTTTTTGTCTGCCTCAAAATGAATATGTTTTGCAGACAAAGGAACGTTTAGAGCGCGGGATAGAAACATTCGTAGCTACATTCCATAGAGATATGGGTAAAGCGGAGTTTAAAGCAGAGTGGACAAAAGCTACCAACCCCTCACATCCAGTCGTCATCATCGGCACAGCAAGGTGGCTCTCAATAGGCAGAGAAGATTTGAGTACGGTTGTAGTCGAAAAAGAAAATGAGAGCGGGTGGCAAACTCTATCTCGACCCTTTATCGACCTGCGATACTTTGCCGAACGTTTTGCTCAACACAAAAATGCCAAAATAATATTTGGAGACTCGTTTTTAAGAATCGACACACTTCATAGATATAAAGAAGGAGAAATTACAACTTTTGAAAACGTAAAGTGGCGTATGCCAGGAGACACCGAAAATTTAATTATAGACCTCCGGAAAACACAAAAAAACCAGGAGGAGTTTCGAGCCATTTCCAAAGAAGCCCTTGACATAATCAGAGAAAATTCAGAAAAGGGTTCTCACACTTTTGTATTTGCGGCACGCAAAGGACTCGCACCTCTAACTTTATGTAGAGACTGTGGCGAAGAAGTGAAGTGCTTAAATTGTAGTGCACCAATGATCCTCTATCACAAGAAAAAATCTGGCGAAGAGATACAAGGGATATTTAGATGTCACCAATGTGGAGAAACCAGAAGTGCTGCTGAATATTGCCAAAATTGCGGGAGTTGGAAGCTGTCACCATTTGGCGCTGGCGCCGACAAAATCGCTTTAGAAATTAGGGAAAAAATTGAGAAGGCTCCCATACATGAACTCAATAAAGATTTAGCTACTACTCCCAGCAAGGCCCAAAGGATCGTGGAAAATTTTTATGAAGACAGAGGTGCGATCCTTATCGGGACCGAGATGGCATTCAACTACTTGAACAAAAAAGTAGGCGCTTCGGTCATCGCCTCCTTTGATTCACTGTTTTCAATTCCAGATTTTAGAATAAATGAAAAAATATTTAGGATAATAACCGAGACCAGAAACTTAACAAAAAGAAAGTTTTTGGTTCAAAGCAGACATCCCGAATATCCAGCCGTAACTTACGCTCTCTCCGGAAATATCGCAGCATTTTATGAACAGGAGATCAAAGATCGAAAAATTTTAAACTACCCACCGTTTAGTATGTTTATAAAAATCACTGCACGCGGCACTAAATCTTTCGTAGAAAAAGAAATGGCTCGGTTATCAAAAACTTTAGAGCCACTCAGCTCAGAATTTTCCGGCGGAAAAACAGAAGTTGCCATCTTTAATTCGATACACGAAAAAAAGGGCGAGGCTGCGGGAGGCAACGCAGTTATCAAAATTCTGAAAGGCGAATTTTTAGAACCCGAGATCATAGAAACATTGAGATCTCTTCCACCCCACTTCGAAATAAAAGTAAACCCGGACAGTCTTTTGTAGCTTGAACTATAGATAAAAACCTTGTGTCATGTTAAACTTGTGACAATTTATGGATAACGGAATAGTCCAAAAAGAAGACCGGGTACTCAGAAAAATCGCCAAGGAAGTACCAATAGAAGACATAAAAAGTCGCAAGATAGAGACTGTGATACGCAGGATGATTAAAGCTCTTGAAAGAGAGGAAGACGGCATAGCCATCGCGGCTCCCCAAATAGGAGAGAGTTTTCGGATTTTTGTCGTGTCTAAAAAGATTTTTGAATTAATGGAAGAAGAAGAGAGAAGAAAAAAATCAAAACGGGAAAATTTGAACGATTTTGAAAAAGAAAAACCAGAATATAAAAACTTAGTTTTTATTAATCCGGAAATTTTGAAAACCTCTAAAAAAACCGAGCTTATGGAGGAAGGTTGTCTTTCGGTGCGTTGGCTTTATGGCAAAGTCAAGAGACCCCAAAAAACTTTGGTTAAAGCTCTTGACGAAAACGGCAAATCTTTTACCTTGGGCGGTTCGGGTCTACTCTCCCAAGTCTTCCAGCATGAAATAGACCACTTAGACGGCACACTTTTTATAGATAAGGCTGTCGATTTAAAAGATATGCCACCCAAGGGATGAATTAGGGGTTATGAATTATGAATTATGCAAAACCATAATTCATAATTCATGATTCGTGATTCAATTAAATTTGTTTTCTTTGGAAGTTCAGATTTTAGTGTATTCGTCTTGGAAGAATTAAGAGCCCATAACTTGCTACCCAGTTTAATAATCACTACGCCCGACAAACCAAAGGGGAGAAAGCTGGTACTGACTCCAAACGTTGTTAAACTATGGGCACAAGAAAACAAAATCGAAGTTTTGGACCCCGCTTCTTTAAGAAATAATCCTGACCTTGTCTCGTATCTCGCATCTCTTAAATCGTCTTTTTTCCTAGTCGCTTCCTATGGCAAAATAATTCCTGAAGAAATTTTTGACATTCCAGAACACAAAACTCTCAATATCCACCCTTCTCTTCTTCCAAAATATCGTGGCGCTTCTCCTATCCAGTCCCAAATCTTAAATGACGAAAAAGAAATCGGTGTGAGCATCATGATTATCACCGAAGGTATGGACGAGGGGCCAATAGTTGCAATAACCCCCCTAACCCCCCTTACATTAAGGGGGGAACCGGAAAAACCAGCATTATTTGGACGCAAAGAATTAGAAAAACTTTTGGCGATAGAGGGCGCTCGGCTTTTTGCTCACACACTTCCTGAGTGGTTACAAGGTGTGATTAATCCAATCCCTCAAAATGACAACCTGGCGACTTACTGCAAAAAAATTAAAAAAGAAGATGGGGAGATAGACCTAAAAGGCGATCCCTACCAAAATTTTCTAAAAATAAAAGCCTTTGAAGAGTGGCCTGGCACGTACTTTTTCTTTGACACGCTGAAGCAAAGCGGAGGCGGTACTGAACGAAAGCGAATAATCATAAAAGAGGCAACTTTCGAAAATGAAGAACTCAAAATATTGAAAGTCCTCCCCGAAGGCCGCAAAGAAATGTCTTATGGAGATTTCCTCCGTGGTTTCAATAAGTAAAAAATAATATACAAAATTCCGCGACCGCGGGAAAGTGTATAAAAGAAAACCGTGCCTGCTCCGAAGAACAAGCACGGACCAAAATTGCCTATCACACAGACTTGTCTGAACCACTCTATTCAAGGAGAGGGGTAACAAGATTACCTTCGGTATCAAACTTCATGCCGAAGCGTAACCTACCCAAACTAGACAAAACTTCTTTCAATTCATTGAGCGACTTACGGCCAGTATTTCTGATCCGAAGGAATTCGGCTTCGGATAGTTGGACCAGCTCACGAACAGTTTGGATATTTCCGTTCTTGAGACAGTAGTAAGTTCGGACAGAGAGTTCGAGTTCCTCTACCGACTTTTCGAGAACCCCCCCAAGAGTCATGTTCCTTGCATCCATCTGCTTTTCGACAGAAGGGGCATTTGGTGCATTTGGTGGCAGCTCCAGCCGAGCGTGTTGCTCCGCCATTTCCGCTAAGAATCCGTCAGCCAAATTTTCAGGATTCATCGTAACCCAACTAAGCTTGCGAGATCGGTGTGGGTGACGAAGTTTACGTAGAGCCTTAGCCTGAATTTGCCGAATTCGTTCCTTGTTGCAAGCCAACTCCTGACCACAAGCTTTGAGAGTCAACTTTTCACAACCGATCCCGAAAGTCATGCGGATAACTTTTTCTTCCTTTGGTGATATCGTAGAAAAGGTGGATTCAATCAGACGAATACTTGCCTCTGTAAAGCGCATACATACGTCATGATCAAATCCTTCTGCTGCCCAAAGCGCAAATGAATCGCTGAAATTTGTGCGAGTTGGAGGTTTTTTACCTCGAGAGACATCCTTGACGTAAAGCTCGAATAGACCCTCCCCGTTCATTTTCTTCTTGTGATACAAAAAACGCAGGAGGTCAGACCTACGAGCTCCGAAAACCGCTCGGAGTAATTCTCGGTATCCTTGATACTCTTCGGAATCGACAGGAAACATCCTTGGTCTGTTTGCTGACCAGACACCTTCTGCAATTCCATGCAGATACTTTATGTCAAGGTATGCGGCAAGTGCCTCAATGAGGCCATCGTGCGTGACCCTCTCAACGACTTGGTCGATGGGAGTCATTACGATTTTGGCATACATCTTGAACGCAAGAGAGTAAACTATATCTCTGCGTTCCGAGTGGCTCTTGGAATCGAGATCGGGAATCGGGAAAGCATCTCTGCCACCCAACTGGTTGAAGTCGTTGTAGACCGAAGATGAGTCAAGACCGAGAGCCGTAGCCACATCTTGAACAGTCATACCGAGGTTAAACAAATTACGTCCGATTTCTCGCCGTGTGGCGAGTTCGTAACGCTTCGAAGCACTTACTGGCATTCCAGTTCTCCTTCTTTTTAGAGTGTGTGGTTTGTCAAAACGAGCTCGAAAGCTCTAACAACCCCAGTCGAGATTATACCAAATTTCCTTTATTTTTCAAGCGATTTAGAGGTTTGTAAAGAATTGGAGAATTAAGAAAATTTATCTCTCCCCTTTTAGGAATTTTTTGATCAAAGCGCCACCTTTGCGGACGAGTCGGAGGGCTCGCTTTCTTTTTGATGTGAGTTCGCGGATAATGTCGTCTTTCACTTTATCTATCGACGCGTACAAATCTTCGGTTTCGGCCGAAGCATAGTACTCTTCGCCGTTTGAAGTTATATGCAATTCTGCCTTAAAAAAATCTCCTGATTTGTGGTGACGAGTAGTCTTGCCGATTTCTGCGCTCACCAACACTTCGTCCGTCCCACGGAAAAACTTATCCAACATTTGTATTTTCTTTTCTACATAATCGGCAATAGCGGGAGTAATTTCTAAATTAGTAGCCTTAGTATTTATTTTTATCATACCCACATTATACCATAATTGAGCTGAAATTAATAAAAGAAGATTATTCTGGCCTCGTTTGGGAGGAGGGGAGCGGTGGGAGAGGAGGGTAGATTTAAAAGCGAGCTTGAAATAAAGCCTTTGGCCTCTTTTTCTAAAGAGAGAGCTTGCTCGTCTTCAGACATATTTACAGCAACTAAAACTTCCCTCTCCCCCAGTTTTCGCTTGAATTGAAAGATGGCATTATTTTCAACAGGCAAAGGCAAGTGCTCCCCGCTTCTAAAAATTTCTTCTTTGCGTAAAGCCAAAAGTTTTTTATAAAAATTTAAAACAGAATTTGGATCTTTTTCTTGAGACGCAACATTCACCTCTTTTTGATTTTGAGGCTCGCCGATCCACGGCTTTTCACTTCCAAACCCAGCGAATTCTTCTTCGTTCCACTGCATTACCCCACGTTCTCCGTCCCTACCTAGATTCATACCAGGAATATTCTTTCCCCAATCATCTTCCATATTCCCCTCCTCAACTTCCAAATCCTCCATTCCTATTTCTTCCCCGTAATAAATAAAAGCTGAACCTGGAAGAGTGAGTGAGAGGAGAGCGAGCGCCAACGACTTTTCCTTTCCAACACGCGAGATCAATCTATGTCTATCATGATTCCCTAGAACATAATTTTTAGGAAAATCGGCGCTTCCTACTATATATCTGTCTATAAAATTTTTATACACCAGAGCATCCCAAGATAAAGACATGAAGTTAAAATTAAAAGGCATGTGATTATCGACTGGACAATTTTTATAAACATGCAAAAGACCTTCGAGGTCAAGGTAGGCCTCAGTCACAAATACCGTCTCTCCAAACTTTTTAATGTGGTTCGAGATGTCCAAAATCGTTTTTATAGTTTCAGGTAAACCTTCGGTACGAGAATGGAAAATCGAATTGTATGGATTATCAAACCCAGGTTTAAAATAAGAATTGATTTCTTCGTCGGCAAATTCAGAATCTTCAAAAAGATGGTGCAGAGCGTCGCCACGGAAACCATCGACCCCTTTAGTTAGCCAAAAGTCTATCAACCTGTACATCTCTCTCCTAACTTCTTCGTTCCTCCAATTTAAATCTGGTTGATTATCAAAAAAAGTATGTAGGTACCACTCCCCCGTTATTTCGTCTTTAGTCCAGGCAGATCCACCAAATACCGAGACCCAGTTGTTTGGAGGCTCTGAACCATTCTCACCCCTGCCATGGTGCCAAATATACCAGTTTCTCTTGCGGTTATCTTTGGAGCTACGAGACTCTTTGAACCATTCATGCTCTCTAGATGTGTGGTTAAGTACAAGGTCAATTATTACTTTTATACCAATCTTGTGCGCTTCAGATATAAGCCTTTCAAAATCAAACATATATCCAAAAAGTGGGTCTACTTCAAAATGGTCGGTTACGTCGTACCCAAAATCTTTCAGTGGTGATTTATAAAAAGGACATATCCACACAGCATCAACCCCCAGAGATTTTATGTATGAAAGTTTTTCTATTATTCCTTGAAGGTCTCCGTATCCGTCTCCATTACTATCTTTAAAAGAAAGTGGGTAAATCTGATAAACGGCAGCATTTTTAAACCAACTTGTTTTTATATCCATCAGTCTTCCAAATTTAATCAAAAATATTTATAAGATATGCGTCGATTTTGTTTTGAGGCAAGTCGTAAAAATGCTCTCCTTCTTCATGTAATCGCAAGGCCAAGGCTTTACCCACAAAACGCCAGTGCCAAGGCTCAAATTGATAATAAGTGTTATCTTCAGGATAAGATAGTGCAAACCCATACTTATGAGCATTTTCTAAAAGCCACTCATAGGCGTCTGTCCCGCCGAAACTGGTAAAATTTGCCCCCAAATCTTTAGTTGTTAAATCCAATGCCGTGCCAAGCTGATGCTCAGAATAACCTTGGTCTGCCGAAAATTGGTTTGCTCCGCTTCCGTATTTTACCAAATAGCCATTTTTAAGAGCGCTCTGTTCTCCAAAAGACCGGAACGCCGACACCACAAATAAATCTATGTTTTGTTTTTTGGCATCCTCGATCATTTTTTGAAAATATGGGTAGGCCCTTGCATGCATTTGGAGCTTTCTAGCTTTTTCATAAACATAGTCTGGCGATATGTCGGTCAAACTATCGGGTACATAATGCTCATTAAGGAAATATACTTTTGAGTATTTTTGCAAAAGCTCTTTGTCGGTTTTTGAAAGTTCGTCGAGTCGGCCAACTGTACCAACTATATCTTTTATTTGATTTTCAAAAAGTTCATTTTTTGCTTGCTCTGAAAGAAGGTTGTCGTAAATATAGTCACGCTCCTCAAGCAAATTTTCGTATCTCGACTGCAAATCCGAAAGATCAGCTTTAGCATTATCAAGCTCAGAGGTTAAAAATCCGAGCCTATTAAAATCTTTGTAGTAGAAAAAACCGAGCACTAAAAGCGCCGAGGCGAAGATGAGCGAGATCAGAGGATAAATATTTTTTCTAAAATTTATATTCATAAACTACAACAGGCGACCACAGTGGGTCGCCTGTTGATTTTAACATAATGGATTAGCGCTTAGAAAGCCTTTACAGTCTTTCCTGAAAATCGGCATTCTCCACCAAAATCGTGTGTAGTCGAGCAAGTAACCTCAATGTAAAGATTGCTCTTGTCTCCATCACTAGAAAGTGGTAACCAGGTCTCCAAACCATCATTTGCGGTATCCTTAGCAATCTGTCTAACCAACTCGTATTCAACTGGGTTATCAGAAACCTTTCGGAGCAAGTTTATGTTTACACCAATATTTGCTGGATAATTTTTCGTTTCCCATTTTATTTCCTTAGTCTGAGAAAGAAATACGCTTGCTACCCCCGAAGTATTGGTTGAATTAGAAACGCTAAAATCGCCCACTTCTGCCGCCACTCTTGATTCGTAAATACGATTTGCAGCAGCTCTGGTCAATGGACCAAAAAAGCCAACTGTCTCTATACCCTGTGATAGCTGGAAATCCTTAACAGCCTGAACTGTGAGACTAAGATAATTTCCGGTCGGAGCAACTCTTAAATAACCCTTTTCAAACAAAAATTGCTGAAGTTTTATAACCTCGGCCTTTGGATTGTTTGCTCCTGGCCCTAGCGGAGTCTCAAACCGTGCAGCCTCGGCATTTAAACCAAGTACAAAAAACACGGCAACTAGAGAGAGAAATATTGAGTAATTTTTCATATTTTTATTTATTTCGTTTAATTATTCTAATATAAATTTTATCATGGTTTTCAAAGCGGAACACTGCAAGTAATCCCCAGCCCACCTAAAAACCTAAATGATACTCGATACCAATTATACACGATTATACCCACTTTTGTCAAGAGCCTAATTTTTGGCCTTAAATTTGGCTATTTTAGAGGTATATTTTAGATTGCATATAATCTGAAATTTATATACAATGTCGAAGTTCTTTGAATAAATAAATATTATTCCGCGGTAGCTCAGCTGGTAGAGCGGTGAGCTGTTAACTCATTGGTCGTAGGTTCGAATCCTACCCGCGGAGCCAGTTAGGACTATCAGCCAGTTCTAGTACTAAATTGAACGGAGAAGCTATTGAAAAATATAGCTTTTTTCCGTTTACAGTCGGGTTCTGAAGTATGTAACTTAAAAACTGTCTTTTTCTTGCTGGTTCAGAACTATTATGAAAAATTGATTTTGCTCTGCGTGCTACAGAAACAACAACTGCAACAGTATTTTGGTATTCGTAATCTGCTTTACTGTGTTCAGACATTTCAATTTCAAGCTCTTGCATTTGGTCCTGTAGTTCTTGATGTTTCTTGTCATAGATGTCCTTAGTAATACACCGCTTCTTGACGAATTAAGATAAACGGAATAGATTGTTCTTAGTCAGATTCCTTGCGGAATGGAGAGCTAAGCAGGACTCGTGTGACTTGGGTCATAGCGGCTGGTCTCAGATAACCTCTCTTCACTTGCTCCAACGTATAAGTGAGCGAGACTTTCTCCGGGTTGGAAATCTGGCACGTGCCGCTACGTTCGATCGTGGCGGCTTTCTATTTTTTTAAATTTTTATTAAACTGGTGAAAATCATAATTCATAAAAAATGCAAGATAATTATTCTCCAGGCACATACTATAAAAGAATATGGAGACCTCAACAGTCCAATCCTCCATGCCCACAACCACCTGTAGATAGAGAAAAATTGATTAACTCCCTAGTTACATTGAAAATATTGCTCACTAGACTAGAAGAGCTATTCGAAACCATAGAGCCACGTAATGACAACATGTCTGTTTATGGTCATAAAATTAGAGAAATTATATTGCTTGCGTGTATGGAAGTAGAGTCTTCATGGTCTGCAGTGCTAAATGAAAATAACTTTAAAACTAAAGGTAAATTTTTTACTACAAAGGATTACTTTAAGTTAAAAGAACCCATGTTATTAGATGGATACGAACTTAAACTTAGTTTATATTCTCAATATCCAATGTTTGCTCCATTTGAGAATTGGAACGAAAAAGATCCAACGAACTCTCTTTCCTGGTATAGCGCATATAATAAAATAAAACATGATAGAGAAAACAATTTAAGATTTGCGACTCTAGAAAATGCAATATCCTCTGTGGGAGCTGCATGTGTAATGATTGGTGCTCAATTTGGATTTAGATGGGGCACGCCATCCTATCCCCAACACCTGACAAATTCTACTTTCGGAATTATCACTGCCAAACTAAAAAAGTATGAAAGCCAATACTATATTCCGCCTACCTCTAGGGAATGGACTGGGGTTGAGTATCAATTCTAATTTGATTATGAGCTATTTTGAACAGATAATTCCTCTATAATAGCTAAACGAACATTGTCCCAAGTTCGGAGCCCTTAAAATCACTTTGTTTTGCAAGGTGGTTTTTTGATTGTAAGGTACCCCTTTCTTTAGACAGTTAGTTTCTCTTGTTTTGTATTGTATTCGTTTTCTTTTTCTTGTGCAAATTTTTCGGCGAATTTTTTGGGCGGCATGCCAAGTGAAGTATGGATGCGCTCGTAGTTGTAGTAATGGATTGAACGGTACAGCTCTGCCGTCAGCTCGCCCAAGCTTTTGAATCTGTTAATATCTCCGCGACGTTTCCAGTATGGTTTGTGACTTGTATCGCCTGTGTCTGCACGCTTCTCGCTTCCGACTGGTCTTTGGCAGGAACTTTCTTGCCTTGGGGTAGTCTGCTCTATAACGGCACGTTGTCTGTTCTCGTTCTTCGAAAGAAAATCACTCAAGTGGAACGTCCCTTCTATGATGAAGGGGTCTACCCTGGGTAACACGCCCGCCACCTCGGCGACAGAAATATCTGTTCGCTACGGTGAGCGGGTTTTCTGTTGTTTATAAAAACGTTACGTCGGGGTTTAGGAACTGAAAAGTGGTCAAAAATTAACTAAAATTTTGCATAATTTCTAAACCTCATTATTTGCCATAGCACGAATAAAAAGAAGCTGATTATACATATTTTGCATATATCCTATATCTGAAAAGATGTTTATAATACTATTATGTTGCTGGAGCCGATTACTAAACTCATTTGAAAATGTGATATAATGCGAAAATGAGCTTTATAAAGAACTACATCGCATACATCAAAGATAACCCCCAGAGATACTGGTTCAAACGAAAACTATACGGATGGGGTTGGGTGCCGGTTAGGTGGCAAGGATGGTTAGTCGTAATCATCGGCCTAGGTATTTTTGCGGCTGGCATTTGGGTAGCCGAAACTGATGACGCGCCTGGAGCGGCATTGATGGGACTTATCCTTATGATAGCGATAATATTTTATTTCGGTTATAAAAAGGGAGAAAAGCCACGCTGGCAGTGGGGCCAACCCAAAAAGTAAAGGGTGCGGTTTTAGGAAAACCTTGTTAGACTTAAAATATTCACTCAATGAATATATATTTTTACTCGATTGGAAGCGTTTTGGTGGTAAGCTTGATTTCCCTGTTGGGAGTTTTTACCCTCTCCCTTAAAGAAAGCTTGGTACGTAAATACCTGCTTTTATTGGTGTCTCTGGCGGTAGGAGCGCTTGTGGGAGACGCCTTTATTCACCTCATACCGGAATCTTTCGAGAACACTGACAGACCTGAAATAGTTTCCATGGCAATAATTTTGGGCATTTTTATTTTTTTCCTGCTAGAAAAATTTTTGCACTGGCACCGTCACGAAACAGAAGATGGCTCGGCGATTCACCCGAGCGGAAGAATGATTTTATTTTCAGACTGCATACATAATTTTATAGATGGAATGATAATCGCCGGAAGCTACATGATCAGCATCGAAGCCGGCATCGCCACCACCCTCGCGATAATATTGCACGAAATACCGCAGGAGATAGGCGACTTTGGAGTCTTGGTTCATTACGGGTACTCTGTCACCCGCGCTCTAATATTAAATTTTATGTCTGCACTGGCCGCCCTCGCTGGCGCAGTAGCGGCTCTTGTTATTGGAAAATCGATCGACATCCTCGCCTTCTATCTAATACCCATAGCGGCTGGTGGTTTTATATACATAGCGATGGCTGACCTCGTCCCCCAATTACATAAAACGAAAAAGGTTCCTCACTCTCTATTACAAATAATTTTGGTTGTAGTCGGAGTCGGCGCTATGCTTTTACTTTTGAAGCTTGAGTAGTAGCCGATTTGCATTTTTCGCA
>CAZRKB010000007.1:17177-29911 GCA_964601125.1 uncultured Candidatus Saccharibacteria bacterium | reverse complement strand
TTGACTCTTTTTGGGATATCTGCTAGTTTTATTGGGCAATGGCTAAAAAGTCAGTTATAGCAAGAAGCCTTAAAAAGCCCAAGTTTTCGACAAGGGCTGTTAACCGTTGCTTTAAGTGCGGTAGAGGCAGGGCTTATTTGGGGGATTTTGGTCTTTGTAGGATTTGCTTTAGGGAGCTTGCCAATGACGGTAAAATCCCTGGGGTAAAGAAATCTTCGTGGTAAGATTATCTAAAAATTAAAATCTCAAAAATCAAAGCCAAAATAAAAAAATTGATATTTGAGATATAAGATAAAAGATTTGAATTAATAAATATAATAATACCAGACGAGAAAAATACAAAAAGAGTATAATTTCTCGACTTTAACAGAATGAACGACCCAATAGGAGACTTTATAATAAGAATCAAGAATGCCGGAATGGTCCGCAAGCCTTCGGTGTCTGTGCCATTTTCAAAAATGAAATTTGCTATAGCCGAAGTGCTAAAAGCGAAAGGTTTTTTGGGTAAATTTGAAAAGAAGACAAAAGGCAACGTAAATTATCTATACGCGGAGTTGCTTTACAGTGAAGATGGCAAGCCATTCATAAGCGAAGTTAGCAGGATATCAAAGCCTGGACGAAGGATTTACGAAAAATCTAAAAATATAAAAAAGTTTAGAAGAGGTTTTGGTTTGTCGGTATTTTCAACTCCCAAAGGTGTCATGGCTGATATGGATGCCAAAAAGGCGAACCTCGGTGGGGAATTTTTGTTTAATGTATGGTAGTTCGACAGGCTCACTATAAATAAATCATGAGTAGAATAGGTAAAAAAGGAATACCAGTTGGAGACAAAACAGAAGTGGCGTTTAATGCCGGTCACTTTTCTGTTAAAGGTCCAAAGGGAACTCTTGAGAGAGATTTTCGACCTGAAATAAAAATATCTATTGATGGAAACGTAATAAACACCGCCCCTGTGCGAGAGAGCAACGAAACGCGAGCCCTGTGGGGATCCTACGCCTCTCATATTAAAAATATGATAAAGGGTGTGAATGAAGGTTTTAGCAAGAAGTTGATCCTTGAAGGGGTTGGATACAAATCTCAGGTTACTGGGAATAAACTTGTCCTTTCTCTCGGCTTCTCGCATCAAGTAGAAGTTGAGATACCGGCGCTTCTAAGTGTAAAGGCAGAAAAAAATCTCATAACCATAGAGGGTGTCGATAAAGAGCTTGTTGGAAGTTTCGCCGCTAAAGTTAGGAGTCTGAAGAAGCCAGAACCTTACAAAGGTAAAGGTTTCCGATATGAAAATGAGGTTATAAGAAGGAAGCAGGGTAAGAAATCTGTATAGTTAGGTAAAAAGTTTGAAAAGCGCAAGTAAAAATTATGGATACAAAAATTAAAAAAGAAAAAAGAGACAGACGAAAGAAACGCATCAGAGCCAAACTTTTTGGCACGTCCACAAAACCAAGACTTTCTGTTTTCAAGTCTAATATGTACATAAGTGCTCAACTTATAGATGACACCAAGGGTGTAACACTTGCTTCTGTCACCACCAAAGGCTTAAAGGCCAAAACAATGTTGGAGAAAGCTAAAGAAGCTGGAAAAATTATAGCCAAAGAAGCGGAAGCGAAAGGTGTATCAAACATAGTTTTTGATAGAGGTGGTTATATTTATACAGGATCTGTGGCCGCTCTGGCTTTGGGGGCAAGGGAAGCTGGGCTTAAATTTTAATTAAAATGGAAGAAAAAACACAAGAAAAAGAAATAGAGACAACTGAAGTTAAACTTTCAGAAACAAAAGAAAAAGAGGCGGATAAAGGAACAAAAGATTTTTCTCGCGACAATGGTAAGCGCAAGAATGAGCGCCGGCCTTCTAGGCGCACAGAAAGGGTGAAGCAGGAGTTTGATAGCAAGATAATAAGCTTGAGGAGAGTTACTAGAGTTGTATCTGGCGGCCGCAGATTTAGCTTTAGTATCGCCGTGGTTGTCGGGGACAAAAAGGGTCGAGTGGGGGTGGGTATCGGTAAAGCAGGCGATACTCCAATCGCTGTAGACAAAGCCACTCGTTCTGCTAAAAAGAATATGATAACAGTTCATCTTACAAAGAAAGGTTCAATAGCTCACGAAGTGGGAGCCAAGTACGCAAGCGCTGATGTGCGACTCATGCCCGCTCCGGGCAAGGGAGTTATAGCTGGAAGCGCAGTGAGGACAGTCCTAGAGCTCGCTGGTATAAAGGAGGTATCATCGAAAATTTTGTCCAGATCTAAAAATAAATTGAATATAGCCAAAGCGACAATTAAGGCATTGAAAGATTTAAAAATTGAAAAATCTCTGAAAAGTGAAAAATAGTTTTAAGATTTGAGATATTAAATTTGAGTTAAAGAAAATGCAATCACATAATTTAAAAAGGAATAAAGCAAACAGAAAAGCCAAACAGGTTGGCCGTGGCGGTACCAGAGGCAAAACTTCTGGTCGTGGGACCAAAGGCCAAAACGCTAGAGCCGGTAGAAAGAAAAGGCCAGAGATGCGTGATATAATCAAAAAGATCCCAAAGCTTCGCGGTCGCGGAAAAAATTTCCTAAAATCGAGGCAAGTGAAGCCTTTAGCGATAAACTTTTCTCAGGTTAAGGATCACTTCGCGTCAAAGAATGAAGTTACAGCTGAAGAGCTTCTTAAGAAAGGTCTTATAAACAAGAAAAGCGGTAAGTTGCCAAAAATAAAAGTTTTAAATGGCTAATTTTGCTCACAAACTAAGATTGGTATTTGGGGACAAAATTTTGCGAGGCAGAATTTTGTTTACTCTTTTTGTTCTGGTCTTATTTCGTCTCATGGCTACCATACCGATCCCTGGTATTGATACTTTAAGATTGGAACAATTTTTGTCGGGCAATGATTTTTTTGGTCTCCTAAATATATTTTCAGGAGGTGGTTTGTCTAATCTTTCTATAATAATGCTCGGTGTTTCTCCTGCCATTACGTCTTCTATCGTTATGCAGCTTTTTACTGTAATGTTCCCAAAGCTCAAAGCCATTTATCAAGAAGAAGGCGAAGCTGGACGAAGAAAATTTTCTCAATATTCAAGATTGCTTACTATACCGTTTGCTGTCATACAAGGTTACGCGTTTACGAAGCTTCTTCAGAGTCAAGGTGTTTTGGCTCCACTATCCACTTTTGAGCTTTTGACCAACTTAGTCATTATTACTGCTGGTTCAGTCTTGCTCATGTGGCTCGGAGAACTCATTAGTGAGTTTGGTGTTGGTAACGGGCTTTCCCTCATAATTTTTGCTGGTATTGTTTCCGCAATCCCGGCTTCTTCAGGAAGGTTATTGCTAGCGTTTGATCCTTCCCAGCTTCCTTCTTACATTGGATTTTTGGCGGTGACACTTCTTGTTATATGGGGTGTTGTGGTTATAACCGAGGCAGAAAGGCCTATCCCGGTAACTTATGCAAAGCAAGTCAGAGGCAACAAAATGTATGGTGGAGTTTCTACCTACTTACCGCTAAGAGTTAATCAGGCTGGAGTGATACCGATAATTTTCGCTCTCTCCATATTGGTTTTCCCACAAATGATAGTTAGGTTTTTGGCAAATGTTGATAATGCAATAATACAAAAAATTTCTTCCACCATACTTGCTCTCCTGTCAAACCAGCTTTTTTACGGGTCGGCATACTTCTTGTTGGTATTTGTTTTCACATATTTCTACACAGCTATCACTTTTGATCCAGACTCAATTTCTAAAAATCTCCAAAGAAGTGGCGCATTTATCCCTGGGGTTAGACCGGGACAGCCAACATCTTCTCATATAGCAAATATACTCTTCCGTCTTACTATGGTTGGTGCCTTGTTTCTAGGTGCGATGGCTGTTTTGCCTATAGTAGTGGGTGCGTTTACTGGTATTAATGCGGTGGCCATTGGCGGTACCGGACTTTTAATTGTTGTTTCAGTTGTGATTGACCTAATAAAGAAGATTGACACACAGATCTCTGTGCGAGAATATTAATTCATGTCTCCTTCTACTTTTATATTTTTTGGTCCTTCTGGGTGCGGCAAGGGTACTCAAGCAAAACTCCTAATGGGGCGATTGGCCGAGCGAGACTCTGAAAACAAGGTTATCTACATAGAAACAGGTCAAAAGTTTCGTGAATTTGCCGAAGAGGCTTCGCTCACATCAAAGTTGGTAAAAGAGATCATTGGCGAAGGTGGTCTTATCCCGGAGTTTTTGCCGATCTGGATTTGGTCGGAGTTTTTGGTTCGTAACATAGGCGGTCATGAACATCTTATACTCGACGGTCTTTCCCGTAGGGCCGATGAAGCTCCAATCCTCCATTCGGCTATGAAATTTTACAAGCGAGAGAGTCCGTTTGTAGTATCGATCAAGCTTTCACGCGAGGAGGCGGCCGAACGCTTGCGTAATCGTAAACGAGCAGACGACAATAACCTCGACATCGAAAAGCGCTTGGATTGGTATGACACCAATGTTGTCCCTGCTATCAATTATTTCCGCGAAAATCCTTATTATCGCTTTATTGAAATAGATGGCTCTCGTTCCATTGAAGAAGTTCACAAGGAAATTTTGCAAAGGACCATAGGAGAATGATCAAATACAAAACAGAGGAAGAAATAGAGATAATGCGCGAAGGAGGCAAAATCCACGCACGAATTTTGAAAGAAGTCGCCAAAAAAGTTAAGCCCGGAGTTAAGACGGGCGAACTTAATGCCTACGCAGAGAAACTTATAGACGAAGCTGGTTGCACCGCCTCATTTCTTGGTTATCAGCCATATGACGCCAAGAGACCATACCCGGCTTCTCTTTGTGTTTCTATAAACGAAGAAATTGTTCACGGTATCCCAAATGAGGGCAACAATGGTATGGGTAAAATTTTGTTCGAGGGCGATATTGTTTCTCTTGATCTCGGGCTAACTTATAAGGGGCTGATAACCGACGCGGCTATCACTGTGCCGGTAGGTGGAGTGAGTGAGGAAGCAAAAGATCTCTTGCTCGCTACCAAAGATGCTTTGGAAAGGGGGATTAAAGCAATGCGTTTAAAGGGTCATATCGGGGATATAGGAGATGCTGTTATGCAGGTAGCTAAGAAGCATGGATTTGGTATCATAGAAGGGCTCTCTGGTCATGGAGTGGGCTACAGTGTTCATGAAGAGCCGTATGTGCCCAACAAAGCCAAGAGGGGCGAAGGCCCCGAGCTTCGAGAGGGGTTGGTGATCGCCATTGAGCCTATGTTTAGTTTGGGTAGTCGAGATATAAAAAGAATGAGTGATGGATACACCTTTATCACCCGTGACAAATCTCTCTCTGCCCACTTCGAACACACAGTAGCGGTAACAAAAAGTGGAATAAAAATTTTAACAGAATTGTAATTTAGTTTTTATGAATCATCCAAAAGAAGAAAGGACTTTAGTTGTCATTAAGCCGGATGGGATACAAAGGACACTCATAGGCGAGATTATTAAAAGATATGAAAGAGCTGGGTTGAAATTGGTAGGAGTAAAGATGCTGGTACCCACAACCGATTTTATTGAACAGCATTATACTCTTGATCCAGAATGGCGCAGGGTGACTGGGGAAAAAACTATAAAAGGCTACAAGGATAAAGGTATGGAGCCTCCATCAAACGATCCTCTCGAGATTACCGCTAAGATTTTGGCAAACCTTAAAAAATACATGACAAGTGGACCTGTCATTGCCATGGTTTGGCAAGGTGCACACGCTATTAAGATAATTAGAAAAATTACCGGAGGTACTGAGCCCCTGGCTACTGATGTGGGTACTATAAGAGGTGATTTTGTGCTCGATTCTTACCAAATGTCGGACGGTGATAATAGAGCGATCAGGAACTTGATACACGCTTCTGGTTCTGTAGATGAAGCTGAAAAGGAAATAAAGCACTGGTTTAAAGAAAACGAGCTAATAAACTACCGATTAATTGCCGAACAAATTATCTACGATGTAAACTTGGATGGTCTTCTTGAGTAGATTATAATTAAAAACAGGGTCGCCTGGATATTTTCTAAATTGCACTTATTTTGGGAGGATAACTTTTTCCAATGTAATGTTGGAATCGAGTCCGCCCACCTTAATTTTTTCAATTAGGGATTTAATCTGGGTGATCCTACATAGATCCTGTCTTTTTGAAATCCGTCAGTCGACGGGTTTTATGTTTATAAATGTAGATGTTAAAATATGAAAATGAAAAAGCCTTTATTTTGGGAAATGTTTGGACTTCTGGCTATTCTCGGTATTTTAAATTACGTCGCTTCTGTCAATCATTTGTACTGGTCGATTAGAGAGCTTGATAGTCTGGCTCACTTTTTGGGTGGAGCAACTTTGTCAGTTTTCTTTATTTGGCTCTACTTCTTTTCTGGCGCGTTTGCTCCAAAAAGAAGAGATTTATACCAATTTTTAATCGTTGCTGTAGTTGGCTCTATATTTGTCGCGATTTCGTGGGAAATTTATGAACTAATTTTAGGAGAAGCGAAGTTTGGCAAGGAAGAATATCCAGCTGATACGCTTATGGATATAGTTATGGACACCCTTGGTATAGTAGCTGCTTGTTTTTATGGATATATAAAGGAAATAAAGCGAAGATCTAATTAAAATTTACTATGTCTATAAAATTAACTTTTTATGGCGGAGTTGGGTCGACTACTGGCGCCAATATAATGCTTGAGTGTGGCAAAGAAACCATTTTGGTTGATTGTGGGCTGCGCCAGGGTGGGAGAGATGCAGAAGAAGAAAATTTCAAACCCTTTGAATTTGACCCCAAAATACCAAAAATTTTAGTTATCACTCATGGACACATGGACCACTTAGGTAGAGTGCCAAAGTTGGTAAGAGAGGGCTTTGTAGGTAAGATTATTTCTACTACCCCAACCAAAGAGCTGGCGAGACCGATGCTCCTCGATGCTATGAGGGTTATAAAAACTCGTCACAAAGACAGAGAGCTTTTTAACGAGCAAGATCTAGAAAAATCTTTATCAATGTGGGAAGGATTTGAATATGGTCAAAAAGTCGATTTGTTTGATGGTTGTACTTTAGAGATGATAGACGCTGGGCATATACTGGGTTCTGCTATCTTGATTTTTTCTTGTGAGACAGAAAATGGCGTCAAAAAAATCGCATTTACAGGGGACTTGGGCAATTCCCCCTCTCCTTTGTTGAATGATACTGAGATACCAAAAAATATAGACTATCTCGTAATGGAAAGTGTATATGGCGATAGAAATCATGAACACAAAGAAGAACGAAGAGAAAAGTTGAAGCAGGTTTTACTTCAAGGCATAGAAAAAGAAGGGGCTATTATAATACCCACATTTTCCATAGAAAGAACTCAAGTTTTGCTCTACGAAATCAATAACATGATCGAGGATGGTGAGATACCGAAATTGCCGGTTTTTGTTGATTCTCCGCTCGCTATAAAAGTTACAGAAATCTACAAAAAACATTTGGATAGTTTTAATAAAAGTCTACAAAAAGAAATAAAAGAAGGTGACGACATTTTCAATTTCCCAGGTTTGCAGATGATAAAAAATCCTGAAGATTCTAAGGAAATAGAAAAAGTAAAGGGATCAAAGATTGTTCTTGCCGGTTCTGGAATGTCTGAAGGGGGTAGAGTGGTAAACCATGAAATGGAATATTTGGGAGATCCAAATGCCACCATTCTTTTTGTTGGCTACCAATCAGTCGGGTCTTTGGGTAGAAAAATTTTGGATGGAGCTAAAGAAATAGAAATTTGGAGAGATCATAAAAAGGAAAAAATAAGAGTTAAAGCAAAAATAGAGAGTATAATGGGCTACTCCTCACATATGGATTCGGAGCATTTGCTGGAGTTTGTCGAAAGGAGTGCAGCGACTGGAGATGGTGAGCAAAGTCGAACCATTAAACTGAAAAAAGTTTTTGTAATAATGGGTGAGCCCAAATCCTCCCTTTTTCTCACTCAACGCATCCGCGACTATCTCGATATCGAAGCTATTTATCCGGATAAAGGGAAGGTTTATAAATTAAATTAGATACAAGAAAACCCGCCGATGACAACAAAAGAAGGCTTTCTCGTTGTTATCGATGGGCTCATTTTGGAAAGAGAACTTCCACGATTTTTGACTTAAAATTGGCATCGTAGACATGATCTTCCGATACCTCCAAAAAAGTAAAACGCTCTTCTCCCACTTCTCCGATAATGATCGTGTGTTCCCCTGGATTCCAGTAGAATACCATTGAAGAAAGTTTATCTGCACCAAAGACGTGAGTCCTTGCGTCCAAACACAAGAGACGCCACTCTTCTCCAGTATCTTCACCCCGCAATTGGACTTCAAAAAGCAAAAGATCATCCCAAGGCGAAATATCCGATATCACCAAGTCTGCTTTAGTAAAGGACATGCTACCTCTCTTTCTGTATATGGTAGATTAAACCCTTTAAATTTTTTTGTCAATTTTACCTAGCAAACTCGATAGTGCGAGATTCGCGGATGACGACCACCTTGATTTCACCTGGATATTTAAGCTCGTTTTCGATGCGGATGGCGATGTCACGAGCCATGTTTTTGGCCTCTACATCACTAACTTGCTGAGGAGTTACAAATACTCTCAGTTCTCGGCCAGCCTGTAGAGCGTATGCTTTTTCAATGCCTGGAAGGGAAGTGGCGATAGCTTCAAGGTCACCAAGTCGTTTTAGGTAATTTTCAACACTGTCCCTCCTGGCTCCTGGTCGAGCACCTGAAATGGCGTCTGCCGCTTGCACTATGTAAGATTCAAGAGTTGAGTAAGGGTACTCCCCATGATGCGATTCCATTGCTCGGATTATTTTTTCGTCAGCTCCAAACTTTTGCAAAATCCTCCTACCGATTTCTACGTGGGTACCAGCTATCTCGTGATCTACCGCTTTGCCTATGTCATGAAGCAGGGCACCGGCCTTTGCTATCGCTACGTTTGCTCCGATTTCTGCCGCTATCATGCCAGCTATGTGAGCCATTTCTATTGAGTGTTGGAGAACATTTTGTCCATAAGAGGTGCGGAAGTGGAGTCTCCCTAGTATGCTCACTATCCTAGGGTCAAGGTTAAACACGCCGCATTCGTAAACTGCCTGCTCGCCCTTCTCTTTCATAATCTTATTAATCTCTTGTTTCGCCTTATCAACCATTTCCTCGATTTTTGCGGGCTGGATCCTTCCATCTGCGATCAAATTTTCTAGAGCAACCCGGGCTATTTGTCTGCGTACTGAATCATAAGAAGAAATGGTGATGAGCCCTGGTGTGTCATCGACTATAATCTCTACGCCCGAAGCTCTTTCAAAAGCCTTTATATTTCTACCCTCCTTTCCTATAATTTTACCCTTTATTTCGTCCGATGGGATGGCGACGCTAGTTGAAAAGACTTCGGCTGAGACTGAGTTTGCCAATCTTTGTATAGATGTGGTTAATATTTCTTTTGCTCTGGTTTCAATTTTATCGGTACCATAATTTTCAAGTTTTTGCATTTTTACAGCGATATCTTCCTCAAATTTTATCTCAACTTGTTTTAGAAGTTGGTTTTTGGCCTCCTCTTCGCTTAGGTTGGCCACTTTCTGGAGCTCTTCTGTTCTTTGCTTCTCTAAATTTTCTGCTTTTTCTTTGATTGCTTTTATCTCGACAACTCTCTCTTTTACTTGTTCGATTTCCTTATCTATATCAAGCTGTCTTTTATCCAAAAACTCCTCTTTTTTTATAAGGCGGTCTTCGGTCTTTTTTATCTTTTCTTCTCTTTCCTTAAATTCAGCTCTAAACTCTTTGGCTGTTTCCTCTGCCTTGGTTTCGGCTTCCTCTACTATTTTCTTGGCTTCCTCTCTTGCGTGAAGCTCCATCTGCTTGATGCGAAGTTCTACCGACCCTCTCTGGCCCAAGGAAATGATCCATCTCAGGAAGTATCCAAAGCCCACACCAACGAGAGCCGCTAGCCCCGCAAGCAGGACTGCTAATTTCAATGACATGTTGGTTGTAAATGTTTAACATATTAACGTTAACCAGTATACAACTTTATCTACCGATTCGCAAACTAAGAAATTTTAGAGAATTTTGTCTACAATACCGTATTTTTTGGCCTCATCTGCCGACATGAAAAAGTCGCGCTCAACGTCTTTTTCTATTTTTTCTAAAGATTGACCTGTATTTTTAGCCAAAATTTTATTCAAAGTATCGCGAGTTTTAAGTATTTGTCTGGCGCTTATCTCGATATCTGTAGCCTGACCTTCTGCGCCTCCATGCGGTTGGTGTATCATTATATTGGCGTTAGGAAGGGTAAACCTTTTACCTTTTGTCCCAGCAGAAAGGATAACAGAGCCCATAGATGCAGCCATTCCTACACATATAGTTTGAATATCTGGTTTTACATAATTCATTGTGTCCAAGATCGCCATACCAGAATGCACATGTCCCCCGGGGCTGTTTATATAAATCTGAATATCTTTTTTAGGGTCTTCAGCTTGCAAGAAAAGCATTTGGGCCACCACTAAATTTGCCATATTGTCTTCTATGGGTCCGGTTATGAATATTATTCTTTCTTTCAAAAGCCTGGAATATATATCATAAGCTCGTTCGCCTTGATGGGTCTTTTCTATAACTGTTGGGACTAAAATTGAATTTCTTATTTCATTTTTCATACATCTAATGGTAGCATATTTTTATGAGATTGCATAGGTTTTTTATAGAAACACCAATAGATGGTACATCGGTTCCAATTTTAGATGAAAAACTTATTCATCAGTGGAAAAATGTTTTCCGATATACAGAAGGCGATGAAGTAACTCTTTTTGATGGGGGTGGTTTCGAATATTTAGCAAAAATAGAATATTTAGATAGCAAAAAGGCGCAAGTTAGTATTATTTCAAAAAAAGAGGGCATAATACCAAGCAAAAAAATCACTCTCTACCAATCTTTAGTCAAAAAAGACAAGATGGAATGGATAGCCGAAAAGGCAACGGAGCTTGGTGTCTCAAAAATAGTACCGATGATTTCAGAGCGAAGCGAGAAGAAGGACTTAAATTTAGATCGAATTCGCAAAATAGTAATTGAAGCAAGTGAGCAGTGTGGTCGGGCTAATGTCCCGGAGATAGGGGAGATAATGAATCTTGAATCAGGAATTATGAATTATGCAAAAAGCGCAATAGTTCTTGATCCTTCCGGTTCTTCTTCCCATGATTCGTACTTCATAAATCATAATTCATTTGCTTTGTTTATCGGTCCCGAAGGAGGGTGGTCTCTATCAGAGCTTGATTTATTTAAACAAAAAGGAGCGCAAGTTATTTCACTTGGCCCCCTCACTCTCCGCGCCGAAACCGCAGCTATTGCCGCGCTGGCTAACGTGGTCTAGCCATCATGAGCTTCTCAAAGTCCTTATGGGCAGCTCTTTTGATGGGTTCCCAATGCCACCATGTCCAACCAAGAATAAACACGGCGCAAGCAATCGACCATCTCCATTTGGTCCAAGGATCAATCTTGGATGATAGTTGCTTTTGCCATGAAGTGGAAATGCTACCGCAAACACCAGCAACAAAAATAACTCCGAAAATTACACCAAGATTGAAGGCAGTTTCTTCCATTTCTAAAATCCCTTTCTAGATCTTAGAATATACTTGAATCTAGTAAAATTCAAGCTATCTAGTTTTCCAAAAATTTTAGGACTTCTTGGTTGAGAAGTATTGTAGTGACGTATATACGAGCATTTGCTTCAGAGGCATCCTTGTAATGTTCGAGTATGTGTTTTACTTCCTGCTCTAGGATTTCTTTATTTGGCTCAAGTTTTTCGACTTCGGCTATTTTATTAAAAATAAGTTGAATTTTCGCTTTCTTTTCTGAGGAATCCCGAAGGTCTTTTGCCAAATCTTCCTCGCTTTTTTTAGTGTGAGTCAAATAATCTTCCCATTTACCGCCGATCCGAGCGATATCGTCTTTCATTTGAGCAAGAGATTTGTTTGTCTCGCTTTCAATTAAAATATTTGGGACTTCGAGTTTTGTATTCTTTACCAATTCCTCCATCAATTCAGCGCGTTTTTTCTCGGCTTCCCTATGTTTTTTATCCTCAATTATATTTTGCTTAATTCTTTCTTTTAGTTCGTCTAGGTTTTTGAAATTGCCGGCAGATTTTGCCAGTTCGTCATCAAGCGCAGGCAAGTTTTCTTCCTTTTCTAGGTCTATACCAGAATGATCGTGAGTTTTATCTTCAGGATTATTCTTGTGATAATCCAAGTGTGCTTTGTTTTTTCTTATTTGTAGTAACACTTCTTCAACCTCTTTGTCTGTGGCTTCAACTTTTTCTTCTTTGCTAGATGCTGACTGCTTGCTACTAACTGCTATCTTCTTATAATCTGGCAAATCGAAAGAGGGAAGCACCGAAAAAACAGCTTTAAATTCTAAAGGGTTGCCAAGCGCCAGTTTGGTTATAGAAATTTTGGGGCTGCCAAGAATATCAAATTTTTCCTGCTCTACTATTTTAGGAAAATGCTCTTTCAGTAAAATATCAGCAGCCTCTTCGAGTAAACTCCCTTCGCCAACTTTTTCAACGACCACCTTTTCTGGGGTGTGGCCTTTCCTAAACCCGTCGATATTTAAAGAATTAGTAAAGCTCTGGATCGCCTTTTTCCTCGCTCCTGTAAGCAAATCAGCCGGCAAGGAAACCTCGATCTCCACTTCCGACTTGGGCAACTTTTTGGTTTTTATATCGTATTTCATTCGTTTGTAACGAGATTAATGAGCAAGAGTCTAACACGAAAATA
>CAZRKB010000007.1:0-17077 GCA_964601125.1 uncultured Candidatus Saccharibacteria bacterium | reverse complement strand
TCGTATTTCATTCGTTTGTAACGAGATTAATGAGCAAGAGTCTAACACGAAAATACCTTCTTGAAAAGCTGTTTGACGGATATCTTAATACCTGTAAAATACAAACCAGTCTAGAATCGCCTGGACACACAGCAAGTGAGGGCGCGTCGAGTGCTAGTCGGCGCGCCCTTTTGTAAATAATCTAACCTCTCCGGCTGTGGAATTTTTTGTGGATGTCGTGGAGGTGGCGGTCGGTGACGTGGGTGTAGATTTGGGTAGTGCCGATGTTAGCGTGGCCGAGCATTGCTTGGACAGAGCGCAGGTCGGCACCATTACCTAAGAGGTCAGTGGCAAACATATGTCGCATAGTGTGTGGAGTAACCTTTTTTGAAATGCCGGCTTTTACGGCGCATTTTTTTATAATACGAGCGACCGATCGGCGGGTTAAGCTCAAGTCACCTTTATTTTTTTTGCTAGCCTCTCCGTTTGGAGAGAGTTGGACGAAAAGAGCTTCGTCCATATCTTTCCTTTTTGCCAAATACTCTTTCAAAATTTTTCTGGCATAGTCTGAGATGAATACAACTCTCACTTTTCTGCCCTTACCAATAACCGAAAGTTCTTCTGAAGATATGTCTATATCTCGAGTGAGGGAGCAGAGTTCCGAAACACGCAGGCCAGTCGAAAAAAGAAGTTCGAGTATCGCCTTGTCGCGAAGACCGATCAGAGTGTCTTCTTTTGGTATGCTAAGGAGTCTCTTCAGCTCGGCTTCCGTTATGAGGTCGAGCTGTCTCTCTGGGGTTTTGGCTAATTCAATCTTGTCAGGAGGCATGGCTTTGATTTCTTGCCTAACCAGGTATTTCAAAAAAACTCTGAGAGCTATCATGTAATAATTTTGAGTAACTCGCGCCATGGTTTTACCGGTTTTCAGATTTTTCCCTGTAACTTGTCGGTTGAGCCAAAGGCGAAACTCACGCACCTTGCTTTCAGTTATGTCTTCTGGTTTTTTTGCGCCGATATGGTTGAAGAGTACAGTAAGATAGTGATCGTAATTTAAAACAGTGCTGAGCGAGCGCCCTTTCTCGATTTCTACGTATTCCAAAAATTGGCGTTTTAAGTTTTCTAAATTGTGGGACATTGAGAATATTTTAGCATAATCAAAACTTGTAATTGTATAAAAACAGAAAGGACCCTCGCGACGCATTGTCGCGGGGCCCTAAATTGGCGGATTAGTGCTCAGGTCTGTATTTTCTTACGCTTGCAGCTAACTCTCCAATCACCCTTGTCTCGAATTCTTCGATTGATGGGTATGACAGGTCCTTTCTTGGACCCAAGTGTATGGTGATCGGGTTACGTTGCAGCAAGTTAATACTTAACTGCACTAAGCTCTCAGATTGTCTGTTGGTCACCTTTAGGTGGTAACCCATTTCTTTCCTGCACTGCCCAAACAGATGCAAACCCTCCTTGTTTTCTTTGGCTGCCTTGATGAGTTCGTTGTGAACTCTTTCTGCCAATGCGGTTTGTTTGCTTAGCACCTCGAGTTGTTCCTCCCTTTGCTCACGGATCATCCTGGCGTTTTTCCTGCGTGCCAGGATTTTTTTCGCCTTTTTCCATAGGGCGAAAGGGCAGAAGGACAGGATAGCGAAAATTGCTATCCAGAAAAAATGTGTCAGCGTCATGTTTGCCTCCTTTTGTATTCTAAACCAATATTTTAATTATGTCAAATTTTGATTATGGACGGTTTTGGGTGAGTGGTCGCCGGTGGTTGCGCAAAATTTGCTTTTATGATATGCTTATCCGGTACCGGAAACGCGTAAAAATAACAAAATTTCAATGTTAACCAAGAACAAAAAACAAAGAATAATAAAAGAAACCAAAAGGCACGATACCGACACTGGTTCTCCAGAAGTCCAAATTGCCATGCTTTCACGCAGGATCGACGATCTTTCCTCACATCTTAAAAAGAACAAAAAGGATAAACACTCTCGCAGAGGCCTTTTGGGTTTGGTGGCGCAGAGGAAGTCTCATATGAAATACTTGGAAAAGAAAGACGCGAAGAGGTACAATGCAATAGTTAAGAAGCTTGGACTCAAGAAAGCTTCTTAGTAAATTGAAAGAGTGAAAATTTAAAGATTTTAAATTTTTTATTATTTTTGATTTGTCTTTAATTTTCAATATTTCAATCTTTTAATATTTTAATTTTTAAAAAATGGCAGTAATTAAACAAAAGAACCAACGCGTTGGTATTTTTATAGATACTCAAAATTTATATCACAGCGCGAAAAATATTTATAAAGCTAAAGTTAATTTCGACCAAGTGGTGAAAGAGGCTCTTGCGGGGAGATACTTAACACGCGCAGTCGCTTACGTAGTAACCACTGAAACTGGCGAGGAGAGGAATTTTTTCGAAGCTCTCGAGAAAATGGGCATTGAAACTAAAACAAAAAACCTGCAAGTTTTTGCCGGAGGAGCTAAAAAAGGCGATTGGGATGTTGGTTTGGCAGTTGATGCTATAAAGCTTGCTCCTAAACTCGACGCCATCGTTCTGGTAACTGGCGACGGCGATTTCGTGCCGCTTGTGGAATATCTAAAAAATCAAGGATGCCAGGTTGAGGTTGCTTCTTTTGGCAAATCAACTTCTGCCCGTCTCTTAGAGGCGGCTGATGACTTCATTGATCTTGATGGAAATCCAAAAAAGTTTCTTCTGGGAAGTCCGAGGAATGGAACTAGGATGAGACGAAACGGAAATCTTGAGATATAAACGTTTTTTCTCTCGACATAAAATTTTATTTGCTATAATAATAATAAATTTATTTTGGTAAATAATTTGTTATGCACGTAGAAGATGCGCAAATAAAAGATTTTATTATTGACGCCGGACTCATTTCCAAATCAGAAGTTGAGGAAGTAGAGAAAGAGGCCAAGTCAAAAAAGAAACCCTTAAGCAACGTACTCGTACAGAAAGGCAAATTTAGCGATGACGACTTGCGTCGCATTCAAGCCTACATATTAGGCATACCCTTCGTTAACTTAAAAGGCCAGACTCTCAATCGAGACATCCTAAACCTCATTCCAGAACCTATAGCCAGGAAGCACAATATAATAGCCTTTGAAAAAAAGGAAGGTTCTTTAGAAGTGGCGATGCTTGATACTGACGACCTGCAGGCACTTAACTCAATAAAGAAAAAAGTCGGTCTAAAAATATTGCCGCGTCTTACCGACTCCGAATCGATGCGCTCTGTCCTGATCCAGTATCAAAAAAATCTCAAAGATGATTTCGGTGACCTCATAAAAGGCGAGGCTGATCAAATCAAAACCATCGCAGAGAAGATACCGGGGGAAGAAGCCTCGGCCTCCGACCTTAAAAAGTTGGCAGAAGAATTGCCCGTGGTGCGTATCGTAGACACTCTTTTGAAGCACGCCATAATACAAAATTCTTCTGATATCCATATTGAGCCACTTGAGGACCAAATATTGGTGCGATACAGGATCGACGGTATTTTGCATGATGCTATGGTTTTGCCTAAACATATTGGTCACTCTTTGGCTGCTCGTATTAAAGTGCTTTCAAATTTAAGACTCGACGAAAAGAGGTTGCCTCAGGACGGAAGGTTTAAAATCGATATGAATGGCGAGAGAGTATCCTTCCGTGTGTCGACACTACCCGTTTATTATGGGGAAAAGATAGTGATGAGGCTTTTGCGCGAATCAGTCTCCGGTTTTACTTTGGAGTCTTTGGGTTTCCACGGTCAAGGTTTGGATCTTTTGCATAAATCTCTCCAGCGCACCACCGGTATGATACTCACGACTGGCCCTACCGGTAGCGGTAAATCGACTACTCTCTATACCATGATCGATATTTTAAATACTGCTGACGTCAACATTTCAACCATCGAAGACCCGGTAGAATACCAAATGAAAAGGATCAATCAAACGCAGGTGAAGCCAGAGATTGGTTTAACTTTTGCTTCGGGTTTGCGCACTTTGGTGAGGCAAGACCCTGATGTGATAATGGTGGGTGAAATCAGAGATGGAGAAACAGCCTCACTCGCTATAAACGCCTCTCTCACCGGACACTTAGTGCTTTCCACTTTGCATACTAACTCGGCTGCTGGCGCGGTTCCAAGGCTTATTGATATGAAAGTTGAACCATTCCTTATAATTTCAACCATTGATGTAGTCATAGGGCAAAGACTTGTTAGGAAGTTGGCCAGCAATAAAGAAAAACACTATCTCTCTAAAGCTGAAGTCGCTTCTATAGCTAAAGTCGTTGATATGGATATGGTGCTCAAGGCTCTAAAGGAAGAAAAAATAATAGGAAAAAATGATGAGTGGGAAAATGTGCCATTTTATAAACCAGACAAAGATGCCAAAGAAGATGCTTTTAAAGGTCGTATAGGAATCTATGAAGTGTTAAACGTCTCTTCTGCTGTTAAAGATTTAATTATCAAAGGGGCTACTACCGAAGACATCGAACTTCAAGCTCGAAAAGAAGGTATGCTCACAATGCTCGAAGATGGTATCTTCAAAGCCGCTCAAGGCCTGACCACTATCGAAGAAGTTTTGAGAGTGGTGTCGGAATAGAATTTTTAACAATATGCCGATTTATAAATATAAATATCTAAAAGACGGAGAGGAGAAGGAAGAGGTAAAAAATTTTCCCGATAAAGGAGATTTGTATGCCGCCGTTAGGTCAGAGAGCGGCTCGATCCTTTCAGTTGAAGAAGTTGAATCTCGAAAATCTCTAATAAAATTTTTTTCTTTTGGACGAGGTATAAGCGCAGAGGAGCAAATTGCTTTTGCTAAAAATATGGCGGTGATGATAGACGCAGGACTCTCTATTTCTCGCGCTCTTTCTGTTTTGCAAAAACAGTCAAGAAACAAAAATCTTTTAGAACTTTTAAAATCTATATCCGAATCTGTAAATGCCGGAGAAACCCTTTCAAAATCTCTGGAAGCCAGGAGCGATGTTTTTTCAAGCCTTTTTGTTTCCATGGTTAAGGCTGGTGAAGAATCTGGAAAACTTTCCTACTCTTTACGCATCATAGCTTCTCAGTTGGAAAAATCGCACGCTCTGTCCAAAAAAATAAAGGGCGCCATGATTTACCCTTCGGTTATCATATGCATTATGATAATCATAGGTATCATACTCATGGTCTACATGGTACCGACTCTTACAGAAACATTTGTAGGTTTAAATATAGAGTTACCTTTGCCGACACGGATAATCATAGCCGTGAGTGACTTCCTAAGGAATAATTTACTGCTCACTTTTGGCAGTCTTTTGGCTATTGGTTTTGCTTTTGCCGCTATGATTAAAACAAAAAAAGGACAAGACATGATAGATACTATCGTTCTACATACTCCCATGATTAAAAATATGTCAAAGGAAGTAAATGCGGCTAGGACTGCTCGCACTCTATCATCGCTCATTTCTTCCGGTGTTGCCATCGTTTCGGCTTTAGATATTACTGGGAAGGTTTTGCAAAACCACTATTTCAAAGAAATTATCGATGAAGCCGCAAAAAAAGTTGAATTAGGTGAACAGCTATCAGAATCACTCTCTGCTTCTAATGGCGATTTGTACCCGGTATTTGTCGGCGAAATGCTTGCGGTTGGCGAAGAAACCGGAAAGATGAGCGAGATGCTGGCGAACATTGCTGATTATTATGAAGCAGAAGTAGATCAAAAAACCAAAGATCTCTCCACTATTATTGAGCCGTTCCTCATGGTAATTATTGGAGTTGCTGTTGGCCTTTTTGCTGTTGCTATGATGTTGCCGACATATTCTCTCGTCGATGCCATTCAATAATTTAAAAATAAATAGGCGTGGATTTTCTTTGATTGAGGTTGTGTTTGCTGCAAGTATTTTTGCCTTGGTAGCAATGTCAATTTATCAAGGACTTGTTTCTATGACTCTTCTTGTTTCTGCCTCGAGAGATAAGGTGGCGGCCGCCAATTTGATAAACGGAGAATTTGAACTCGTAAGAAATTTATCTTTTGCCGATGTCGGTCTAATATCGGGAATTCCGGCCGGAGTACTTGAACCATCATACACCACCGTCGTTGATGGCAGGCAATTTGAAGTGAGAAGATTTGTAAGAAATATAGACGATGATTTTGATGGAACCATAGGCGGAACGCCCAACGACTTATCGCCGGCTGATTATAAAATGGTACAAATAGAAGTTGACTGCAGTAATTGTAAACAAAACATATCATACAAGGCCTATGCAAACGTTGCCCCTAAAAATCTCGAATCAGCTTCTACTAATGGAGCCTTGTTCATAAGAGTTTTTGATGCCAATGGCGACCCAGTACCGCAAGCTACCGTCTTAGTAGAAAATCCTTCAGTCAGTGTTTCTATAAATGAGGAGACAAACAACGAAGGACTTTTACAAATAGTAGATGCTCCGCCGGCTGATAACTCTTATGAAATTACTGTTACCAAAAGCGGTTTTACGACCGACCAAACTCACTCGGTGTCGGTTGGGAACCCAAACCCGATTAAACTTCCTGCTACTGTCTTGCTTCAACAGCTTACACAAATTTCTTTTATTATAGACAAGGTTAGTAACATCAATGTCCGTACCAAAAATAATTTATGCGCCGCAGTTCCCAATGTACCAGTATCCATGAATGGCACCAAACTAATTGGTCTGACTCCGGATGTTCCAAAGTGGGACGGTAATTTTACTACAGATGGGAGTGGTCTTTATAACGTAGACGATCTGGAGTGGGATGTCTTTAACCCAACTGTTTCTGGAGGTTTTTATCTCGCTGGCACCAATCCAATTTCTCCGATTTCTATATTGCCAGATTCAAATCAAAATGTAGATTTAATGATTGCTCAAGGACCGACAGCTTTTCTTCTGGTAAGTGTTAAAGACGCTGCTACAGGGCTACCCATTTCTGGTGCTACGGTTACTCTAACTAAAGGCGCTTTTGAAGAAGTTTTGGTAACAGATCAAGGTTACTTGAGACAAACTGACTGGTCTCTTGGTTCCGGTCAGATAAATTTTACTGATCCAGCTAGGTATCATTCTTCGGATGGCAACATTGAAATAAATTCTCCGGATGGCGAAATAAAGCTTTTAAACTCTCTCGGCAATTACTCTCCTTCCGGCTCTTTGATTTCCTCTACATTTGATACTGGCGCTTCGTCAAATTGGAGCAGGGTGGATATTTTACCTACTGACCAGCCTGTCGAATCTGGCACAGACAGTGTCAAGTTTCAAATTGCAACAAGTAATTGTCAAAACGGAGAAAATGATCCTCCTTTATGCGAAACTGGTAGCTGGAATTATTTGGGACCAGACGGTACATCGGGGAGTTTTTACACAATTACAGACAATAATATAAATCCGCTACATGATGGAGATAGGTATATACGATATAAAATATTTTTAAGCACAGATGATACAAACTTTACTCCAAATGTTTCTGATTTCATAATATCTTTCGCATCAGAATGTATTCCGCCTGGACAGGTTTTGTTTAGCGATTTGTCGGGACCGGGCTATACACTCGAAGTTTCTGCTCCCGGATTTTCAACCCAAACCATCTTAGATGTTAGTGCCGAAAATAATTGGCAAAAACAAGATATTTTAATGACACCATGAAAAAGGGCTTTTCCTTAGTTGAAACAATAGTCGCAGTTGCCATTTTTACTAGCATATTTCTTGCTGTAATGAATTTTGGACAGAGCATTTTCTCGTTTAACCGATCTGCAGAGCAAAATTTGTCTGCTCAGTCTGATGCCCGAAAAATATTAAAAACCATGGTTAAAGAGTTGCGAAGTGTTTCGCCGTCTAGTCTGGGTGCTTATCCTATTTCTCAAGTCGCGACATCCTCCGTGACTTTTTTTAGCAATATTGACAGTGATGCAGACAAAGAACAGGTGCGTTATTTCTTACAAGGGAATGAATTAAAAAAGGGAGTTATAAATCCATCCGGTTCGCCTCTAACCTATAATTCGGCCAATGAGCAAGTTTTGACCCTTATACGGGACGTTGTTAATGGTGTTGATCCAACCTTTGAATATTTTGATGCTAGTTTTACTGGCACAAGCGATCCTCTGACTATTCCTGTGCAGGCTACCCAGGTTAGACTAATCAGGATTACTGTTAGAATAGAAAAAGACCCTGTTCAATCTTTGGGGCCGGTAACCGCAACGAGCCAAGTATTTTTGCGTAATCTTAAAGACAACCTATGATCAAAAAAAACTTTCGGCTTTCGGCTTTCAACTTTCAAACTCAGCGGGGCGTATTGTTAATCCCGATAATAATTTTCGCCGGGGTGGCTTTAGTGATCATTGGGGCTATCATGAATTGGACACGGATAACTATCACAGTAAACCGCGATCTTTTGGTGCGGGAAAAGGCCATACAACTAGCAGAATCAGGCATTGATTATTATAGATGGCACTTGGCTCACGATGCTCTGGATTTTCAAGATGGCACCGGTGGTCCGGGACCATATGTTCATGAAGTGCGTGATAAGGATGGTAATTTAGTAGGTGAGTATAGTTTAAATATAACACCTCCTCCGATCGGCTCAACTAAAGTCGTTATCGAATCCACCGGTACTCCTACCGGCTCCTCTGTTTCTAGGACTATAAGGGTAGAGATGGCTAAGCCATCTCTCGCCAAATATGCGGTAGCCGCAAATGATGTAATACGTTTTGGAGTTGGTACTGAAGTTTTTGGGCCTATACATTCAAATAATGGTATACGCTTTGATGGTTTTACTCATAATATTATTACCAGCGCGCTCTCTGATTATGATGATCCAGATCATAGTGGGAGCAATGAATTTGCTGTCCACACTCACGTTAATCCTCCGCCTGGATCGGGTATTAACGGCAACTTTAGACCATTGGAAGCTCCGCCGACTAACCCTGTACCACAAAGGCCAGATGTTTTTGAAGTTGGCAGACAATTTCCGGTCCCAGCTATTGATTTTGTTGGTCTCACAAACGATCTAGCTACTATGAAATCTGACGCTCAAGCTTCCGGCAGATATTTTGCCGCATCTGGTTCTCAAGGATATAGGATAGTATTAAACACAAATGATACTTTTTCAATAAGGAGGGTAACTTCTCAATATAGCGACAGTAACTGTACAAATTCGGCCAATCAATCTGGTTGGGGCATTTGGAGTGTAAACAATACTTCAAATGTCGGTACTTATGCAATTCCTGCTAATGGCCTTATTTTTGTGGAAGATAATCTTTGGGTTGAGGGTGCTATAAACACCGCCAGGGTTACCATTGCTAACGGTCGTTTTCCAGACAACCCGGCTAATAGGCCTCAACTCACTGTAAATAACGATCTGAGATACACCAATTATGATGGTAGTGATGTTATCGCGCTTATCTCACAAGGGAATATAAATGTCGGTCTTGAGTCTGATAACGATTTGCGCATTGACGCTGCGCTCGTGTCTCAAAACGGAAGGGTGGGGAGGTATTCTTATAACAGTAATTGCTCTCCATATCATACTCGAAACTCGATTACTTTGTATGGGATGATTGCCAGTAATTTACGCTATGGTTTTGCCTATGCTGGGAGTATCTATTGTGGTGGGACCTCTGGAGGAGGTTATTGTGATAGGTTTATAAATTATGACGCCAATCTGCTTTACGGACCCCCACCGTCTTTTCCTCTAACTTCTGACCATTATGAGATACTTTCTTGGCAAGAAATATAGCCCCTCTTGGTTGTAAGAGAGGGTAATGTGGTGATATAGTGTAGCTATGAAGAAAAGATACTTTGTGGTGGCAAACTGGAAGATGAACCCAGAGAGTCTCCTGAAAGCAAAAACAATTTTCAATGCCACTAGGAATTTTGCAAAAAAGAACAAAAATGTAGATGTTTTAGTCTGTCCGCCGTTTGTTTATCTAGAGCCTCTTCTAAAATTAAATAGACCCAAAAATCTTTTTTTGGGGGCTCAAAATATTTCATCAGAAGAAAAAGGTGCTTTTACAGGAGAAGTCAGTGCTTTTATGTTGAAAAATTTGGGGGTAAGATTTTCAATCATAGGACACTCTGAAAGGAGGGAAATGGGAGAAACTGATGAACTTGTAAAAAAGAAATTGGAGATGGCATTTGCAAACGGGCTTACCCCAATCTTTTGTATAGGAGAGAAAGAGAGAGACAAAGACGGATCTCATCTTGAAGTGGTTAAAAACCAAATTAAAAATGGTTTAATAGATATACCAAAGAAAAATTTACTTGGCCTTTTCGTCGCCTACGAGCCAATCTGGGCGATAGGCAAGTCTTATAGAGAGGCGATGAATCCGACTGATGTGCATGAGACTTCTCTGTTTATTCAAAAAGTGGCTGGTGATCTATTTGGGCGAGACATTGCTTCATCTTTTAAAATTCTCTATGGCGCCGCAATAGAACCAGAAAATGCCAAGCCAATGATGGAATACGGAAACGTGGAAGGCTTTTTGGTTGGACACGCTTCGCTTGAACCAGATCAGTTTGGCAGAATTATTGAGGCGGTGAATGCAAAATAAAATGAAATCAATAGAAGAGGCGGAAATATTAGAGGGGACTATAGTTATGGTGCGGGCCGATTGGAATGAGCCGGTCGAAAAACTTGGGGCAAATCCAGGAGACGTAAAGGTTTTAGACACTTCACGTATTGAAGCAAGCAGAAAAACAATAGAATTTATTTTAAATAAAGGTGGCAAAGTGATAGTCATAAGCCACCTCGGAGATGGCGCTGACTCTTTAGAGCCAGTGGTTGAGGCTGCAAAAAAAATATTCAGTAATAGAAACATTAATTTTGTTAAGGACCCATGGAACCACTCTTCGGGTAATGGCAGACCGGCATTTGACCATTTGCATTCTGGTGAAATTGCCGTATTTGAAAATTTGCGGTTTTGGATGGAAAAAGAAAATGATGCACATTTTGCAGAGCAGCTCGCCGCTTTTGCCGACATTTATGTAAACGATGCCTTCTCTGTTTCTCATAGAAAACACACTTCCGTTGTTCAGCTACCAAGATTTCTGCCACATTTCGCCGGATTTCGTTTAATGGAAGAGTACGAAAAATTAAGTACTGCTTTTAATCCAGAGCACCCGTTTCTGATTATTCTAGGCGGGGCCAAATTTGAAACTAAACTTCCTCTGGTCAAAGCCTTTTTAGACAAGGCTGACAATATATTTATTGGTGGGGCTATGGCGAAGCATGCGAGCGACATGGATGTCGCTCAAAATCCTAAAATAATTTTCCCGACTCAGAGTTACGAAGATTTAGACGCAAATGGAGACACTCTCGATCTTCTTAGATCCAAAATTCAAGATTCAAGATTTATATTATGGAACGGACCTTTGGGTAATTATGAGAATGGTTACAAAGAAGGCACACTTTCACTCGCTAGAATGCTCGCTGAGTCAGACGCTAAAGTCATCATTGGTGGAGGAGACACTATAACGGCCATAAAAGAACTAGATATGGAAGATAAATTTTACTTCGTTTCTCTCGCTGGTGGGGCGATGCTGGACTTTCTTGCTCAGGGGACATTGCCGGGAATTGAAGCACTTAAATAACTCACCCCCTAACCCCTCTCCCCGCCTTGCTCGCCTCGCTGGAGCTCTAGCGAAGCGGGCCAGCGAGGCAGGTTACATTAAGAGAGGGGAACCAAAAAAATCAAAAATATGTCATCAACATTCAAAAAAACAGAAGAAAATTTTACTTGTGAAAACTGTAGCGAGTCAGTAGATGGTGATGGTTATACTAACCATTGCCCGCACTGTCTTTGGAGTAAACATGTAGATAATAATCCTGGCGATCGAGCTATGAGAAATGTTTGCGGAGGACTTATGGAGCCAGTGGGTACCGAAGAAAAAGGAGGAGAGTGGCGTGTAGTTCAAAAATGTCAAAAATGTGGCAAAATTCATAAAAATAAAATATCTTCGAGCGACAACTTTGATCATCTCGTGAAAATTTCCAGTCCGAGTAAATAGTGGTTATCCACAGAAAATGTATTGTTATTTACAAATAAAATGTTTATCCTGCAGATGCAGTCACGCTTGGTTTTTGTAAATCGCTTTTCTGGTGGGGCCAAGCGGCGGGCCCTATTTTCATAGGACAGGGAAACAGCGATAATCCGGGCATAGAATTTTTTCTATGCCTCATAAAATACACAAAAGAATATCTCTCCCGGTAAGGTTGGTTGGTTGGACAAAATTTTTGATCAAGATACCATTAATCTTGATTTTTTTGTCTCTGGTTTTGTTACCTAACACAAAAACAAAAGCAGCTGTTTCTTTAGTACAAACTACTGGGACTACCCAAGGAGGGGCTACATCAATTTCAACCACAATCACATCTTCTGTGGCGGGCAACATGATTCTTGCCTGTATTCAGACTTCTAGTAATCTTTCGACCGGGGTAACCGATAACCAATCGAACACTTATACTTTAGCAGGTAGAGTAAGCCAGAGCGGCAGCGAGGTAAGCATTTATTATGCCTACAACACCACTGGAGGTGCGACAAATATAACTGCTACTTTTGCCGGTTGGTCAACCGTCTCAAGGATGATTATTGCGGAATACAGTGGCCTTACTGCCGCTGATCCACTGGATAGAACGGCAACTTACAACAATGGTTGGAATGCTGGAGCGACATTTACGAGTAGCGACACGCTCACAACAACCCAAGCGGACGAGCTTTTGGTTGGTTGCGCTGGGGATATTTACGGCGCGTCTCCAACTTTTACGGCGGGGGCTGATTATACTGCTGAGCGCACTCAGGCTAGTTTGTTTATGGAAGATCGTACTGTAGCATCTGTCGGTACGTACGCGGCAACCGGCTCGCATAATCTTGCATCAGGCTATAATTTTTTGGTTTCTTTAGCTACTTTTAAGATTAATACAGCGCCATCTGATATTACATCGCCAAGCGTATCTTTAACTGCCCCCGAACAGGGGTCCACAGTTACCGGCAGTTCAGTAACCCTAACTTCAACTGCAACAGACAATGTTGGAATCGCAGGAGTAAAGTTTTGGTATGATAATACCAATCAAATCGGATCTGAAATTACCGCTACTTCTGCTCCTGATACATACAGCGGCAGCTGGAACACTTCCTCTGTGTCTGATGGAAACCACGATCTAATAGCTGTCGCGCGCGATGCGTCTGGTAACCACGCTACCTCAAGCGCAATAACAGTCAGCGTTCAAAATCCACCTGTTATTTCCTCCGTTGCTTCTTCCACCACTGACACATCTGCCACCATCACATGGACTACGAACGAAGCCGCAACAAGCCAAGCAGAATATGGACTCACTTCCTCTTACACAGCATCTTCTACTCTAGACAATTCGACTACTACAAGCCACAGTGTAAATTTATCCGGGCTCACACCTTCTACTGTTTATCATTTTCATGTTGTATCAGGGGATGATTCTAACAATTTTTCTACCTCAACCGACTACACTTTTTTGACTACCGACGGTCCGGATGTATCAGCACCCACTGCTCCGCAGAATTTTTTAGCGACGGCTGTATCCTCTTCCCAAATCAACCTTTCTTGGAACGCGAGCACTGATAATGTGGGGGTAGCTGGTTATAATATTTACCGCGACGACAACATTTTTGCATCAACAACGGAACTTTCGTATGCAGATAGTGGTCTTTCGGCATCAACAGCCTATTCTTATTATGCAAATGCTTTTGACTCCGCAGAAAATGTTTCCGCTTCGTCTAGTCCTTCTTTGGCAACTACAGAGGCCCCAAGCTCTGCTACAGGCACTCCAATTATATTTTTTACCGATTTAACATCCGGCCCTAAAACTGGCGGCGAGAATAACAATGGAGTGTACGTGACAATTTACGGCAACTACTTTGGATCTAACCCCACAGTTACGGTGGGCGGGGGAGCAGTAGCGCAGGTTAAATCTGCTCCGAGCTCCTGGATGTGGTACCAAAAAATGACCGTCCAACTTGGTTCAGCGGCACAGACAGGCAATATTGTGGTCACTACTGAGGATGGCACTTCAAACGGTGTACCATTTACTGTTCGGTCAGGAAATATTTATTTCGTTGCGACAACGGGCAGTGACAGTAACGACGGCAGCTTTGCATCTCCTTGGCTCACCCTTACTTATGCTCGTGATAATATTTCAGCGGGCGATACCATTTATGCTATGGATGGAGTGAGCCAAACTGCTAACGACGGTCAAGGATGGAATGCTTCTCTTTTAATAAGAGAGTCGGGGACAGCCGGTGCCGGCCCTATGGCTATCGTTGGTTATCCTGGAGCTACGGTTACGATTGGAAATGTAAGCGGCACTCCACTGTTTGGCGTGAGAGCTCATACTAGCATTTTAGGTTATTGGGTATTTGCAAACCTTACATTGACTGGGCAGTCTGGAATCGTTACTTCTGGGCCGACGGCTCCGGCTTCTCCTTCTTCAAATTGGCGTATTGTCGGCAACACGATTACCTGTCCAAATGGAAACGGTGAGTCTGGATGCTTGGCTACCCAAAATTCAAATTACGTTTATCTTCTCGGTAACAATATTCATGATACGGGTGTTGTAGCTGCGTCATCACACTATCATGCCTTGTATGTTTCAACTGACACCAATTATGTATGGATCGGCTACAATACCATCGCTGACGTTCGCGGTTGTCGCGGATTGCAAGTGCATTCATCGGCTCTGGGTAGCGGTGGCCCATCGGATCCTACTGGTCACAATTTGCATGATTTATACATCTACAACAATTTGATTCATGACACCCAGTGTGACGGAATTATTTTGGCCACAGTTGACCCCTCACAAGGTGCAGTCGAAGTGTACAATAATGTGATTTACAATGCAGGCAAAGGACCAGCTAACCCTGAAAACACCGGTGCATGGACATGTGTAAACGTTGATGACATGACAAGCGGCGGCTCACCTGGGAGCGGTACGGTAGAAGTGTATAACAACACCCTTTACAATTGCGGCTCTTGGGATGATCCACCTTACTCAAACGCAAACGGCGCAGTAATGAACGGCGGAAATAACTCAAACCTTTATGTTAGGATTCGCAACAACGCTATTTATCAATTATCCGCGCCGTATCTTGTTATTTATACGAGCAACAGCTTGATAAATGGTTCGTACAATTTATTCTATGGTCAAGGAGTCGCACCTAACCAGACTTACGTCACAAACTCGATCGTATCTGACCCATTGTTTACAGATATAAGTAGTGACAATTTTCGATTATCTGCAAGCACCAGCCCCGCCTACAACGCAGGTCTCACTATCGACACTTTGGGTTGGGATTTTGAGGGGATCACGCGGCCGCAGACTGATAGCTACGACTTGGGCGCCTACGAGTTTGCTTCGGGTTCTACTGTTTTAGATTCAACTGCGCCAACTGTAGCGAGCTTCATCATCCCCGCTACCGCTTCTTCCTTAACTGTAGACATAACAGCATTTACTGCTACTGATGATACGGCTGTAACTGGCTATATGATTACAGAGAGTTCTTCCGCACCGGCCTTTGATGCAGACGGGTGGAGCGCTACTGCACCGGATACTTATACTTTTGGAACAGAGGGCACTAAGACTTTGTATGCTTGGGCCAAAGATGCGGCGCATAATGTATCTAGTAGTCTAAACGATTCAGTAACTATTACTTTACCGACTTACACTATAGGCGGTACGATTTCTGGTTTAAGTGGTACAGTCGTGTTGAGAAATAATGGCGGAGACGATCTTTCTTTATCTACAAATGCAAGCTTTAGTTTTGCTATAGCTTTGCATGGGGGAGATGCCTATGCGGTGACTGTACAAACTCAGCCGACAGATCAAACTTGCTCTGTTTCAAGCGGGTCGGGCACTGTTGCCGCCCAAAACATTACATCGGTTTCTATAAATTGCTCTAACAATGCAGTTCCAGAAAATAATACTCCCGTGACGGGGGGAGGTGGCGGGGGTAGCTCATCGGGCAGCAGAAGGACAAATCCTATAATAATCGCTTCAACCTTTTCTACCACTTCTCCTTACTTATTTACCAGGAATCTTTCGTATGGGTCTGAGGGGGAAGACGTCTTTGAGTTGCAGAAATTTTTGTTGAGACATGGATATTTAACAGCCGATTCAGTCACTGGATTTTTCGGCATCAACACACAGGCTGCGCTCCAAGGATTTCAAAGAGACAATGGTATTGTCTCTTTTGGCTCCCCAGAGACAACTGGTTATGGAAATTTCGGCCTTATGACCAGAACGCGAGTATATAATATGATGAATTCTTCCTCCAACCAAAATGCAACATCGACACCTACCGCTTCTCTGTTGCAACAACTAATGATACTAGTAAGCCTCGTCCAACAACTTTTATTGAAATTACAGGCAATGAGATAGAGTTAGCTTCGGTCTTCGATTTCTTTAGGTTTTCGCCTTCTGTTGCACGAAGTTGAAGTGTGCGGATTAGTATACTTTGTTAGAACCGAAATATAAATGGAAAAGACCGCTCTGTTTCAGGCAAAGCGGTCTTAAAGGCGCTGACTACCGATGTGGCTGGGAGTGGCTCCTTAGCATTTCTGCCAGTTCCTCGTCGAGCTGTACTCGATTTTTTGGAAAAGGCAGTCTCATGTCATCAATTGTTGATTTGGCATACTCCACTTCTTTTCGTGTTGGCGTTGGAAATGGAATCGGTTGCGGCTCATCGTAGAGAGCCTTGGCTGCTTCACGAGAAAAAGCAAGTCGCAGTCCATGCCGTCCGCCTCTGACGAAACAGCAGAGAGCGAATCCAGGGAACAGCTCCTTTGGCACAGCGTCGCCGTTTCGCTTCAGAAGCTGTTCTTCGGTAAGTCGCAAGCCCTCTGCTACACCGCTCATAGCGCAGTAGTGGCTGTCAGCCATTGTGGTCTCTACCGGTAAATTGGCTGACTCAACGACCGTTCTTGCTTTTTCAACTTCCTTCCGTTTCTTTTCGCCGCCGTCGGGTTCGTCCTGGGCGTATTCGTCAATGAGCGCCAGCATGAACTCGGCCGTCGTTTGCGAAAAGCTAATATTACTCACTCTGCCGTCGTCTTCAACGAAGACAACGACCGGAACGATTTGGGCCTTCATTGTCTACATC
>CAZRKB010000006.1:3763-39335 GCA_964601125.1 uncultured Candidatus Saccharibacteria bacterium | reverse complement strand
CTCCTCGATTTTCCTAGCCGCTCCACTTTTGGTGACGATCAATAATTGGAGGAGATATCGCTCGTAACTCTTGCACTTTTGCAATAGTTTTGATATCCTGTAAAGAGGAGTGTACCATGAAATGCAATATTTCAAAGATGGAGAAAGTTTCGAACGCATTCTTTTCGGAGAGCCCGAAAGGATTGTTCTGGAGTTAGGATCTTTTAAACCCATATCTTTCAGTGAAGATCTCGGTAGAATTATAAGACATCTCTCAAGGAGTAAAAGCCATAGAAAATATCCGAAAACCCAAATAGCAAAGTCATTATACTTTGGGGTGAAAAAGGAGCTTGCCTCATGTGGGGTTTCTACCTCAGGCTTGCGTCTACTTTCTCTTGTTGGTAGTCATGCTGATCGTTATTACGAGACGGACGCTCTTTTTTATCTGCCTCTCGGGGGGTATGAGAGTGCCGTTGTAACGGTGGACGCTAGATGGATTAACCCAATACTGTTCCATGCTTTAAGGGACTATTGGATTGAATCCTCGAGAGGTTTGGTGTATTCAGAACTAAACCTTCAAAAAGACCTCTTTGCTCATAATAGAATTTTTGATGAGCATCACAAGAGGAGTATGAGTCATGAAAGATGGATTCTCTCAGGGGCATACAAATCTCTTTGGGAGGGAGGATATTTACCTGCTATTCCAGAGGAGATGGTTGACCGGCCGACAGTGAGGCCTAAGAACCACCTACTTCTAACACAATACCACGTAGAGGAGCATTGGAGAAGGAAAGCATTTACTCGATTTATTGCAACTGAACTATTTGAACAAATAAAAACAAAAACAAGTTCGTGCCCTATTTTTTGATGCCGGTGTTTGTAACATGATTACAGATGCCGGTTTTTGCTTTAAATATAAGGATATTTTAGCTATTGACATTTTATATAGTTTATGTATATAATATACGCTAGAAAATAAGGGCAAGGCCCGGAAAGAAAGAGGAGAACCCAATGGGTTTTTTTGATGAATTGAATGCGGTATGCGAAGCACAGAATGCACACCTAGATCAGTTGCTTGAGCAACAACGGCAAGAAGCCGCTGTTGCCAAGCAAAAAGAAGAAGAAGAAAACAAACTCAAACGGCGCAACTGGGCCGTCGGAGTGTTGGAAGAGGGGAAGATGCCCCTCGGCCAGCGGGACAAGATCACCGCGGCGATGATGATCGTCGTGACTGACCACGGGATTACCTGCTCTGAAGTCGAGCGCTTGCTTCTCAAGCAGGAAGTTTACCGCCCAGTGATTTACCAGTCACTGATCGAGAAGTTTCTGGATCGCGGCGGGGATCCCGCCGGCGATCTGGGGATGTTCTGTGTCAAACAAGGTCTTTCTGTTGCACCGGGAACCAATCTTTTCAAGGATGGTCCCGCGTGCGAAGCTCTTGGTATGTCACTTTTGGTTCTCGGTCGCTTCAATCAAACGAAGCGGCCGGAGATCTCCGCGGCGTATCAATTGTTGCGAAAGCTGTTCCCGTTCACCAAGAACGGGAATCTGCAGAATATCCCCCACAAGCTGGGGGAGAAACTCTACCCGGAGAAGTACGAAGAAGGTCGCTGTATTCACCACTTCACATCTCGTGATGATACTGGGGAGGCGCGGAGGGTGGTGACGAAGCCGCGCCGGTATCGCTCGGAAGAAAAACCAGAAGATCCCGAAATTAAGGCGGCGGTTGAGGATGCCGCCAACGGCAAGTTTTCTGGGATCCGGCTCATCCGGGCATCCTAGTCCTCTGGGTGCGCCTATGCCCTACAAGTCCCCCGATGCTGAAGAGGCATCGGGGGATTTCACTTTTCAACAGTTTTTTGTTTATGGGAACTTAAGATATACTTTTTAAATGAAAAGCGGTTTTTATATCTCTCTTGGAGTTTGGATAGCGCTACTTCCTTTTTTAGGATTTCCTGGAGGTTGGAGAGATATTCTGGTTAATTTATCAGGAATATTTTTAGCGCTTACAAGTTTGGGCCCAATTGTTTTGAAAAAATTACAGACCAAACCGAAACAGAAAAAAAAGAAGGGGGAAATAACTCATCCCCCAACCCCTTCTCTTACAACAAGAGAAGGGGAGTCCGAAAAACCTCTCTTGTAGTACTCGCCCGGCAAAGCCTTGGCGAAGCGGAGAGAGAGGGTAGGGTGAGTTATTGAGAAATCGAAAAATAAAAAATGAAAAAAGCGGGCAAAATTATCAGTGGAGGTTTTTTAGCTACAGCTGCTGGACTTTTTGCGTACTCATTCTATTTACCAGGAGAATTTTCTTACAGTGTAGAGACGCAAATCTTAAGTGAAGAAGTCGAGCCCGTTGTGGTTAAAAAAGTAAAACATTTGCCAACACCAAAGTCAGTCAAAGCTGTTTATATGACTCAGTGTTTTGCAAGCAGGAAAGATTTGCGAAAAAATTTGGTAAAGCTGATTGAGGATACAGAGCTAAATTCCATTGTAATTGATATTAAAGATTACACCGGTACGGTCTCGTTTATTACGGGTAATCCAGAAATTGACGAAGTGAGCGCTACTGGGTATGGATGCCAAGTTGCAGATATGAAAGAATTTTTAGAAGAGCTTCATGATAAAAATGTTTACGTGATAGGTAGAGTAACTGTTTTCCAAGATCCACTTTATACGAAGATTTACCCTGAGCTTGCTGTCAAAAAATCATCCGATAAAAATGCTGTCTGGAAAGATAGGAAAGGCCTTTCTTTTATAGATGTAGGAGCAAAACCTTTTTGGGACTATATACTGGCCATAGCCACGTCTTCTTATGCCATAGGGTTTGACGAGATCAACTTTGACTACATTAGGTTTCCGTCTGATGGAGACATGAAAGACATTTACTTCTCTCACGCTGGAGAAAAACCTAAAAAAGAAGCGCTGAGAGAATTTTTTAGATATGTAGACTCCAAACTTTTTGATACTGGCATAGTTACCTCGGCTGATTTATTTGGCATGACGACCACCAATACCGATGATCTAAATATAGGTCAAGTTTTGGAGTATGCTCTAGAAAATTTCGATTATGTGGCTCCTATGGTCTATCCTTCTCACTACCCACCTAAATTTAATGGCTGGCCAGATCCAAATAAAGTGCCCTATGAAATTGTTAAATTTAGTATGGAAAGTAGTGTGGCTAGAGCAATCTTTTTGCTCAGTGAAGTATCGACTACCACTAAAATTTTGGCAGATGGTACTCTGGCTACCACAACACCCGACTATTACCTAATAAAACGAGTAAATCCTCTCCAGCTTCGTCCGTGGCTCCAAGATTTTGATTATCCAGTCCCTTATACTCCGGAAATGGTGCGTACTCAAATACAGGCTACTTACGACGCCGGGCTGACCTCCTGGATGCTTTGGGACCCCAGGAATGAATATACAAGGGAAGCTTTGCTGTCGCAAAGCGAATCATGAAGCATGAATTAGGAATCATGGGTATGTTTTTGCATAATTCATAATTCTTTATTCACAATTCATCTCAATCAATAGCTGATATTTCTAAAATAAAGTAAAATGTTATTTATGAATAATAACTCTACTATAACGTATTTTGCTGAGACTGATGCGCGGAGCAAACGAGTAAAGTTTGGTATTAAAGACGAAGACAGGCTTCGTCACGTCTATTCTATTGGTAAGACAGGTATGGGTAAGTCCACCATGCTCGAAAATATGGCTATTCAAGATATTCAAAACGGCAACGGTATGGCCTTCCTTGACCCACACGGTAAAACGGCAGATCTTTTGCTCGATTACATTCCAGAACATAGACTTAAAGATGTTATCTATTTTGCACCTTTTGATATTGAATACCCGATATCTTTCAATGTGATGGAAGATGTGGGTCCTGATAGGAGGCACTTGGTGGTCTCAGGTCTTATGAGTGCCTTTGAAAAAATATGGGCCGATGCTTGGTCAGCTAGGATGGCTTATATTTTGCAAAATACTCTAGCAGCTCTACTTGAGTTTCCCGGAGCAACTTTGCTTGGGGTCAATAGAATGTATACAGATAAGGAATACAGGAATAAAGTTATAGAAAATGTTACCGACCCGACCATTAAATCTTTTTGGGTTGAAGAATATTCAAAATATACTGATAGGTATACCCAAGAGGCTACACCTGCCATTCAAAACAAAATAGGTCAGTTTACTTCTAATCCCTTGATTAGAAATATAATCGGACAGCCAGGCTCATCTTTTGATATGCGTAAAATAATGGACGAGAAGAAGATCTTGATAGTCAACCTTTCCAAGGGTTTGGTGGGTGAGAACAACGCAAATCTTTTAGGATCAATGTTGGTAACCAAAATATATCTGGCCGCCATGTCTCGTTCTGACGTTGCTCAAAAAGAAATGAAGAAACTCCCAAATTTTTATCTGTATGTAGACGAATTCCAATCCTTTGCTAATAAAAGTTTTGCTGATATTTTGTCAGAAGCTAGAAAATATGGTCTCTCTCTAAATATTACTCACCAATACATCGAGCAAATGCCGGAAGAGGTGAGGGCTGCGGTGTTTGGTAACGTTGGTACAATGATTACTTTCCGCGTAGGATCTTTTGATGCTGAAGTTTTGGAAAAAGAGTTTGCCCCGGTCTTCACCATGGAAGATATTGTCAATTTAGGTTTTGTTCAGATCTATCTAAAACTCATGATAGATGGTGTCGCCTCCTCCCCGTTTTCTGCTACTACTCTGCCACCTATACCGAAACCGGAGGTGACTTTTAGAGAAGAAGTGTTAGACATGTCGAGAAAGAATTTTGCTCACCCCAAAGCAGAGGTTGAGAAGAATATAAAAGAGTGGCATGCGCCAGAAAAACCAGAATCAAGAATCAAGAATTATGAATCAAAGGAAGAAAGAAAGATAGAACCAAAACAAGAGAAACTAGAAACCAAAAAACCTGAAATCAAAATAGAGAAACCAAAATACCAAGAAAGATCAGAAAAGCCGAAGGTTGAAGAAAAGTTTGAAAAGCCAAAAGTTGAAATGAAAGAAGAGAAGGGTAAGAGCTTGGCTGACGCGATTGCTTTGGCGATGAAGGAAAAAGGGGAATCAAGAATTGTGAATAGTGAGCCAAGGGAAGAACCAAAAAGAGAAAAAATAGAACCACAAAAACCTAACACAATATCATTAAATGAATTAAAGAAAGATGATAAGAATAAAAATAAAGATGGAACTTTAGAAAACAAAAATGCTTTGAGGGAGGCGTTGGAAAAAGCGCGAAGAGAGGTTGGTAATCAAAATTCAAAATCTACTAATAAAGAAGATGAACATAAGAGAGGGGAGCATAAAAAAGAAGAGAAGAATGAGGGAAGAGTAAAGGAAGTTCCAGAAGAAGAGCTCAGACGCATTTTGAAGGGCTGAAAAAATGTGTTAAAATAAGGCTATATGCCAAAAAGAATACTTATATTTTCTACCGCATACTTTCCTTTTGTGGGTGGGGCAGAAGTTGCTATAAAAGAAATTACAGACAGAATTACTGATGTCGAATTTGATCTAATTACTGCAAGATTTAAAAAAAGTCTGCCAAAATTTGAAAGACTGGGTAATGTAAATGTTTATAGAGTTGGTTTTGGGTCACCTCTATTAGATAAATTACTCCTGCCTTTTTTGGGTGCGGTTAAAACTCTGTTTCTCAATAGAAAAAATAAATACAACACCTATTGGTGTGTTATGGTTTCTTTTGCTTCGGGCGCCGCTTACTTGGCGAATATTTTTAGTGGTCAAAAAACGCCAATAATTTTAACTCTCCAAGAAGGTGATTCTGAGACACATCTAACTTATCGTTGGTTTGGGCTTTTAAATTTGTCTTGGAAGCTCGCTCTTAAGTATGCCTCAGAGGTTACTGCACTAAGTACTTATCTGGCTGAGAGAGCAAAAAGATTTGGGTATAAAAAAGAAGTAAAAATAATTCCCAACGGTGTTGATGTTGAAAAGTTTTCAAAAAATTTTTCTGCTCTGGAAAAGTTGCAGGCTAGGAAAAATTTAAATTTGAACGAAGATGATACTGTCATCATAACTTCTTCTAGGTTGGTAAAGAAAAATGGAATAGAAGATGTTATTGAGGCAATGCCAATGCTAAATGAAAAAATAAAATTTGTTATTTGCGGAGAGGGGATTGAATTGTATAATCTCAAAAATCTATCTAATAAACTCGGTGTTTCTGAAAGAGTTATTTTTGCTGGCAACGTTTCTCATGCGGAACTACCCTTGTTTTTAAAATCAAGCAATGTTTTTATTAGGCCGTCCTTATCAGAAGGTTTTGGTATATCCTTTATTGAGGCCATGGCGGCCAGAGTGCCCGTTATCGCTACCAAAGTGGGAGGCATACCAGATTTTCTGGAGGACGGGGTAACAGGTCTATTTTGTAATGTTAATGACCCGCAAAGTATAGTAAATAAAGTAATGGAATACGCGGGCAACCCAGAACTTACAGAAAAAATAACTGAAAATGCATATATAAGGATTAAACAAAAATATGATTGGGGTCTGATTTTCTTGCAATATAAAAAAGTTTTTGAGTCTTTATAAATTAAAATTGGCCAGCTCTATCTTCAAGAGCCGGCCAAGTTGTTACTTCGGGTAGCCAGGCAGGATGCCTGACTCGATGTACGAGAGCGAAAAGCCATATCGTGCCGCGATCGCGTAATGCCGCTCAGCTTTTGAGCGCATTTTGGCCTCTTCGCGCGCGGCCCCGTCCGGATCAGTTTGTGGGTCGGGTCTTTTCCATTCTCCGCCGGTGATGGGGAAGACTGGAGCTACGCATGGGCCGTAGCATTCAATCAAACGGGCGACGGTCGGGATCTCGAGTCCTGTGATCGGAATTGGTCCCTCTGGTCCGCGAACGTATTTATTGAGCCGTTCGTCCTTGTATCGGTTGTGAAGCGAAAGGTCGAGGCCACCAACGGCGAAGAACGAATTCAGTTCCCAGATAGCGAAGGTGTTGGTGATACACCCTCGCTTGATGAACTCGCCGAGCGTTGGGTCTGGAAGCACCAAGCCCGTTGCCAGAGCGTCCCCCTCTAACGGCTCAATGAGAGCTGTCAGATTTTCTGTCGATACAAGAGAACCACAACTGCTTGACAGCACCAAGGTGTGTGTACATCCTCGGCTGAGTTGCCATGCGGCCGCCTCGTTGATCGCGCCAGAAAAAATGTCTACTTGAGTCTCTCTGACTGTCGCTACGATATTGGTCGGTAATTTCCCCAGTGCTCTTTTTGTTTTCCCGCAATCCACGTCAACGAACTTGTGGTTGATTGGTATCACCACATCAATCCTGTGTATGGGGGCGCCCTCGCGCACTACGGTAAGCTTTTCCACCAATTGGTGGATTTGCTTGACCTGGCTATCTACTTGATCGGGTGTTCGCGAAAAACACCTGAGTATTACTCCTAAATTCATTTCGACAAGGGTTCCTTTCTGGAACCCATTTTGCATATAAATACACAAAAGTCAATATATTTTAAAGAGGAGGTTAGAGGTAAGATTTTGGTATGAAAATTGCGGTCATAGGGGCTGGGATATTTGGAAGTACTATTGCTATCAAGCTGGCGGAGAATGGTTTTGATGTTGATTTGTATGAAAAGGAGAAGGATATACTAGAGGCTGCTTCGGGTATAAACCAATACCGGCTTCACAGGGGCTACCATTATCCCAGAAGTATGGAAACGGGGGAGTCTTCAAGGCAGGCCTACCCTCTTTTTAAAGAAACTTATGGCGAGGCAATAATAGACAAGCATGATCACTATTACTGTATACCGAAAAAAGATACTAAGGTATCAGGCAAAGATTTTTTGAAATTTTGTGTAGAATCTGGTTTGGCTCACAGTAAGGAAGATTTGCCTCATATCAACCAAGACTTAATCGAGGTGGTTATAAAAGGAGACGAATCTCTGGTCGATCCGATAAAACTTAAAGAAATAATCAAGAATAAAATAAAAGCGAAAAGGGTAAATCTACTGCTCAACAAAATGTTTAACGATAAAGACATTGATCTTTATGAAATGGTTGTTAACTCCACTTATGCAAACTTAAATTGGATACTCAGTAAGTATCCGGAGGTAAGGAGAGAGTATCAATTTGAAGTATGTGAAAAACCAGTTTTAAAACTACCAGACAGTTTCAGGGGTATAAGTGCTGTGATAATGGATGGACCATTTTTTTGTATTGATCCATATTCTGATACTGATTACCATGTAATGGGCAACGTGGTGCACGCCGTACACATGACCAATGTCGGCCTTTTTCCAGAGGTACCTGAGCAAATAAAACCACTTTTGAATAAAGGTGTGGTTAAAAGCCCAAATCACACAAGGATTGAAAGGTTTTTGGAATCAGCCACTGTTTTTATGCCAGAGATAAAAAACGCAGAACATATCGGCTCTATGTTTACGGTGCGGACTGTTTTGCCAAGAGTTGACCACACTGATGAAAGGCCAACCATAGTCTCTAGGTTAAATAATAAAATAATAAATGTTTTTTCGGGCAAACTTGGCAACTGTGTTCAGGCAGCAGATAAAGTTTTGGATATAGCCAAAGAAGTGGAGACAGAAAATAAAATCATTACAGCTTTTCGATAACTTGAAAAACTTCTAAGGCGAAAGACCCATTTGCTTTCGGCTCGGTTCTTTTTTCAATAGCTTCAAAAAAATCTAATATCTCTAGTTTTAACGGAGAATCAGAGTCTATATCTATTTTTTCTAGTTTTTCATTTTCAATAACGAAAAGATCGTTGTTGTTCCAAATGTACGAGGTGTCACTGCATTTTATGGTCACAGTTTTTCTTTTTTCTGGACTTACTCTGTTTATAGTAGAATTTATAATTGTGTCACCAGATTTCATGTAGCAATGCGAGATGTCTGATGTTGATATAGTCCCATACTGTTTAAAATTTGAGATCACAACATTGCTCTTGGTGAGGTATTTTATTATCGACACTTCATGAGAAAGAAGATGTGCCGGGATAGCGTCTTTAAAGGTGCCCCATTTAAACCACTCCATATTTACATAATTAATTTTTTTATTGCCCACCTCACCAATTATTTTTTGTAGAGCGGGGTGATGTATAAACTCGTAACCTAGAGCGAGAGTCAGATCTTTTTCTTTTGCGATTTTGGCTATTTCGCTCAGCTCTTTCGAGTTCTTGCCTCCCGGCTTTTCTAGAAAAAGATGTTTGTTTGCAAAAAGTATTTTTAGGGCGATTTCGTAGTGAGTGTCGGTAGGTGTGGCTACGAAAACAGAAGATATCTCATCATCCTTCAAAATCTCATTAATATCTGAACCTAATTTTATAAAAGGAAAATTATCTTTTATAAATGATATTGTGTCTGGGTTGCCTTTTGCTACCACACTTTTTACCTCGGCCAAATCAGAAAGCTCTCTGAGCAGCTTCTTGCCCCAGTTACCAGCTCCTATGAGGGCAATTTTTGGCTTCATTTCCATAATTTTAAATTAGGTTTATATGTGATAATATAAGAAAAAATTAACTTTATCAATATATGAAAGTATTACTTGCAACAGGTATTTTTTATCCAGACGTTGGTGGTCCAGCTATACATGTTAGAAAAATAGCAGAAAGACTATCTGGAGAAGGTTTTGATGTGACAGTGCTAGCTTATGGTGATGACCATGAAAGTAGAGATCTTGGTTTTAAGGTTAAGAGGATATCCAGAAATTATCACAAGATAATCCAATGGTTTTTGTATTTTTTTTATACCATTAAGTTTGCAAGTGGGGCAAGGTTGGTTTACGCTTTTGATCCCACTGCAGCCGGTATACCGGCGTGCATTTCTTCTTGGATTTTTGGAAAACCTTTTATTATCAGAATTGGTGGCGACCCAATATGGGAAAGGGAAGTTGAAACCGGCAGACGTTTTATGGGCATAGACGAGTATTATAATAAAGGGTTATACATTAAAGACAAACCTTTTCTTTACAACATAATAAGAAAAATGCTTTCAGTGGCAAATATTGTGGTAGTTGTCTATAACCAACAATTTAAAGATTTCTATTCAAAATATTATGGGGTGCCTATGCATAAAATAAGAATTATAAAAAACCCCATTTCTCGCAAGGAGCTGGGTAACCCAGAATTAGAAGAAAACCCAACTTTTATTTTTGCCGGCCGATTCGTTTCTTATAAAAATCTAATGCTCACAATAAATGCTTTTGATAACGTAAGAAGGAAATTGGGAACAGGAAAACTTTTGCTTATCGGCAAAGGGCCTGATGAAAATAAATTGAAGGATCTCGCCAACTCTGTTCTTTCTGCTGAATATATTTACTTCTTAGAATCTTTACCTCAAGAAAAATTATTCGAAAAGGTGAAAGAATCCAGTGTCGCTTTGGGGCCCGCATTATCTGAGTTTAATCCAAATTTTATTTTAGAATCGCTCTCTTTTGGAAAGCCAGTGATTTTGAGCAAAAACCATGGGCTGTCTGTGGATTTACCGCCAGAATTTATTTTTGATCCGATGAACCAAAAAGATTTGGAGGATAAAATGGAATATTTATTAGACCCTGATAATTACAAGATGGCAGTAGATAAGGTTAATCAGATAGAAATGAGCCAAACTTGGGAGAAGGTGACTGATTTTCATCTAAATTTAGTAAAAGAATTTTCAAGATGAAAGTAATATCGCTTGGTATGGGTCAAAATATTTTTGATGCTGACTCCGCAGTGAGGAGGAGGATGATTGAATACGGCAAAATTTTCGATGAATTACACATAATAGTCTTTGTGCCAAGGGTCAATAATCTTGAATCAAGAATTAAGCTTTCGGAAAAAGTTTTTTTATACCCAACAAATTCAAAGCATAGAATTTTTTATTTGCTTGATTATCTTAGGATATTTAAAACTATAATTAATAATTCGGGACTATTAATTCGAGATTTTATTATTTCCGCTCAAGACCCGTTTGAACTAGGTATCGTTGGTTTGGTTATAAAGCTAATCTATAAAATTCCGCTTCAAGTACAAATCCACACTGATTTTGCTAACAGATATTTCATTTTTCATTCCCCGCTCAATTTCTTGAGATTTCCAATTGGCTTGTTCGTGCTTAGTTTTGCCGATTCGGTAAGGGTGGTTTCGGATCGGGTGGCAAAGAGTGTTCATTCTCTCGCTCATAATGTTTCAGTTTTGCCAATATATACAGAGCTAAAAGCTAAAAGCTTGGAGCTTAGAGAGTTTAAGGATAAATTAGGGATCACCAGGTTTTTAACGGTGGCCAGATTAGAGAAAGAAAAGGATATCAAAACTGCTATTAGAGCTTTTAAAAAAGTTTTGGATAAAATAGATGTCGAAGATCCTGAGCAAAGTCGAAGGACCGAATTTGTAATAGTGGGGGATGGGGGTGAGAGGGAAAGCTTAGAGCTATTAGCTAGGAGTTTAAAGTTAGAAAATAGAATTAGGTTTGTAGGGTGGCAGAGTGACTCAGCTAGATTTTATGAAGAGGCAGATATTTATGTTTCAACTTCTCTTTACGAGGGGTACGGTATGTCGATAGTTGAAGCAGCTTCTTGTGCTTTGGCGTTAGTTATTTCGGACACCGGTGTTGCTGACGATTTGTTTAAAAATGGTGAGGCAGCTATTGTTTGTAAGCAAAAAGATGTGGCCGGTTTTGCAGATGCCATGTTCAAACTGGCTTCAGATGAATCGATGAGATCTCGACTGGGTGAAAGAGCCAAATCAGTGGCAAGTAAGCACCAAACCGACCTCCTTGATTATTTAAATAAGTATAAACAATCAGTAATGGATGCTAGTCAATTTTTTAATTCTGGACACGGTATTTTTAAGAAAAATATTTTACTGCGTTATTTGGTAGCGGGTATTACCGGCGCCTCTACTCAAATAGGACTGCTTTACGTTTTTACCGACATTGTAGGACTTTGGTATTTATATTCATCGATCTTTTCGTTTTTGGCTGCCATAATTGTTAGCTTCCTGCTCCAAAAATTTTGGACATTTGAAGACAAAAAGACTGACAAACTGCATCACCAGTTTGTCAAATATATGGCGGTGGCCATCTTAGGGCTCCTTGTCAACACTTTCGCAATGTTTCTTTTGGTTGATCTCTTGTTATTATGGTACATTTTGGCTCAAATTATAACTGGCATCATAATCGCAGTGATGAATTTTCTTATGTATAAGTTTTTTATTTTCCACAAAAATTAATCTTTCTATGAAGCTTTTGATCTTAACTCAAAAAATAGACAAGGAAGATCCTATTCTGGGCTTTTTTCATAATTGGCTTTTAAAGCTTGCTGAAAAATTTGAAAATATCATTGTTGTATGTCTCGAGAAAAGGAATTTCGACTTACCGCAAAATATAAAAATACTTTCTTTGGGGAAAGAGTTTGGGAATAATAAAATAACTTACATTTGGAATTTCTATAAATACATATGGAGTGAAAGGGTCAACTATGATTCAGTTTTTGTCCATATGAACCAAGAATATATTTTACTCGGAGGTCTTTTTTGGAAGTTGCTTGGTAAAAAAATATATTTTTGGAGGAATCATCCAAAAGGGAGTTGGTTAACTAAAATTGCTGTTTGGTTTTCCGAAAAAGTATTTTGTACCTCGACCCATTCCTTTACGGCTAAATTTAATAAAACTAAAATTTTACCGGTTGGTATTGATACCGATCTGTTTTTTATTGATAACAAAGTGCCTGTCTTGCCAAATTCGATTTTATCGCTTGGTAGAATTTCTCCGATTAAAAATATTGAAAAACTGATTGACGCAGCTGTTTTACTTGACTCAAGAGGTGTGGATTTTGTTCTGGATATAGTAGGGGACCCAGTTAATCAGGAAGATTTTAAATATCAGGGCGTGCTTAAAAAGAGGGCGAGTGGTTTAATAAAGAAAATGAAAATTAATTTCTTGCCGGCAGTTGATCAAGGGGGGGCGACGGAGATGTATCAAAGTCATCAAATTTTTGTTAATCTAACGCCCAGTGGTAGCATGGACAAAACTATTTTAGAGGCCGCAGCTTCTGGTTGTGTACCGGTGGTGGCAAATGAGTATTATAAAGATGTAGAAGGTGTTGAGGTGACGATTGTTGATGATGACCAAATATCAAAAAAGCTAGATAGTGTTTTAAAAATGGAACAAGAAAAGGTTGAAAATTTGCGCCAATCATTAAGACAGTATGTTGTTAGAAATCACGGACTTTCAATTCTTATAGAAAAACTTACAATTTATATTCACAACAAATGAAAAATATCTTAAAAAAACCGTGGGATAATTTTATGGAGGAAAAGGTAACCAGAATTTTTGAGGATAAAAATTACATAGTAGATATAGGGGGTGGTCTCAGAATTGATCCCAAAAGGAACAACCGGGGGAAGGAAAATGGTTGGATAGACAAATATCTAGCAAAAGTAAAATATGTGGTACTAGATAAGGTTGCCGATTATAATCCGGATATTGTGGGAGATGTGCTTGATTTGCCGTTTGAAAATGAAAGTGTCGATGCTATTTTAGGTATTCACTTGCTTGAGCACGTGGAAGAACCGCAAAGAGCTGTTAGAGAAATATATAGGGTGCTTAAACCTGGGGGGTATGCTTATTTTGACACGCCGTTCTTGTTCTACTATCATCCAATGAAGGGTTATTACAAAGACTTTTACAGGTTTACCCGGGATGCTTGGGAATATATGTGTCGTGATTTTAAAACAGTTGAAATTCAAAATGTTAGAGGTGCGATCGCTACCACAATGAATCTTTTTCCATTTTTCTCAAAGAGAACAAAGCTGTTTGATTATTTAGATAAGTTATTTGGTAAGCAGGGAAGTGATCAGACGGCGGAGTATAGGGTGTTTTGTGTAAAATGAAAAATCAAATAGATAGAGAAACATTGGTATTGGCAATATTTTTGTTGTTTTTAAGCTCTTTTTCATTGCTGGTAATTACACCTCAAATAAAAGGGGATAGCGTGACATATGTAGAAGCTGTAAATTTTATGCAGCTGGGAGAATTTCCCGATGACTTTATTCCTTATAGGATAGTAACTACATTTGGAGGTTTGTGGACCATTATTACTCTCTCCCAGATAGTTGGCTCTATCTTCCAGGTGTGGTTATCAATGAATCATATGTTTTTTGCTACATCGGTGTTTATTTTCTATTACTTGGTACTCAAGATATTTGGTGATCGTAGGACCGCTTTGTTGTGTTCACTATTTTTTGCATCTAATTATGCTATTTTAACTTTTGGATTACATTATCTTATGGATATGGCTGGTTGGATGTTTTATATAGCATCTCTATTTTTCTTGTTTAACTACACTGAAAAACAAAATTACAAACATCTACTCCTCTCTTCTGTAATGGTGGGCGTTGGAGGTTTATTTAAAGAATATGCACTTCTTGGTGTTATACCGATTGCGACATTGTTAATATATGAAAATAGAGATTCTCTTTGGACTCTGTTTAAAAACTCTTACAAACCAGCGTTAATAGCCACTATACCTATTTTAACTATTTACCTTTATGTGTATTTTAAGTTCAACTATACATATGCTGATTGGGTGGTCGACAGTTATAAATATGAATATAGTTCAAGTCTAACTTTGAGGCTTGCAGAATATGTTAAGGCGTTCGGGTCTCTTTATAATTTGCTCGCAATATTTGTAGTTCTTGGTTTTTGGAATTTTTGGAAAAATAAAGAAAATATAGATAAAAGAGTAAAGGTGTTTTTGCTAGGGTGCACCCTGTCTGTACTACCGGTGTTTGTGTGGGGGGGGGTGACACAGAGAATACTTTTTATCACTGTGCCTGTGGCGATTATATTTTCGGGATTCTTTTTTAAATCAAACATTAAGCATGAAAAAATATCTTACCTTATTCTTTTGATTTACTTGTCTATAAACGTAATTATGGATTCTTATTTGCTCGACAAAATTAACCTTCCTTTTTAGGATTTAATCAACATTTACTTTTTTATAAGACCATATATTATGATTTTAGAAGTTCATCAAAACTAAGTGAAGGAGGTCCAATGGGACTTGTTCAAATAGCTGCTTTGGGGCCTTCTCGGCTCCACATGGCAGATACGCCTGTTTGTTTGGTTATTCCCCCATCGGCATTCTTGCTCGACGAGAGAGTGTTCATGACATTGGGCATTTTGCGGATCGCTGCAGTGCTCGAAAATGCGGGGTACAAAGTTGAAGTGCTGGACCTCTCTGGTATCAGCAATTTCACTGATGTTGTGCGGGATCATGCTCTGTCCTCTCAGACCAAGGTGTTTGGCCTTACAGCTACTACCCCACAGCTCCCGTATGCTACCAAGATCGCTAATACGCTCAAAAGTGTGCGTCCCGATGCTCGTTCGATACTCGGTGGACCACATGTGACTCTTGTCAATGCGGCTGTCAAGAAAGAAAAAACTTTCCTCAGAGCTCACAAAGCTATGTCGAGTTTGCAAAATATCTTCGACTGCTTGGTAGCTGGAGACGGGGAGCGCGCTATCTTTGAAGCGCTTGGTCCTAATCCGCCACGCTTGATAGATGCAGACGATCCGAAGTCACCACTCTTTTTGACCAACTCTGGTCTTGAAGATCTTCCATTTCCCGCTCGACATCTCGTGAATGCTCCTAGCTATCACTACTATGTTGATGGTCATCGAGCATATTCGCTCATCGCTCAGCTCGGTTGCCCATTTGAGTGCGGATTTTGTGGCGGTAGGTTTTCGCCTATGCTTCGCCGGGTTCGCACCCGTAGCTCGCAAAGTATTGTGGCCGAAATGGTACACATGTATGAGACTTTGGGTTGTGCTGGGTTCATGTTTTACGACGATGAACTCAATGTAAACCCGAATATGGTTGACCTCATGAATCTCATTGTTGCTACTCAAAAGCAGCTCGGCGTAGAGTGGCGATTGCGCGGGTTTGTTAAGTCTGAGCTCTTTACCGAGACTCAGGCTGAAGCTATGTACAGCGCCGGCTTCCGGTGGATCCTCACCGGATTTGAATCAGGGTCTCCAAAGATCTTAAAAACCATCAACAAGAAGGCCACTAGGGATGATAATTCCCGGTGCGTCGCAATCGCTAAGAAGCACGGGCTCAAGGTGAAAGCCCTAATGTCCATGGGGCACCCAGGAGAGACGAAGGAAACAGTCTTGGAAACCCGCGACTGGCTTCTCGAGGTCAAACCAGAAGCTTTCGACTTGAGCATCATCACATGCTATCCGGGTACACCTTATTATGATGAGGCGAAGCCGACCAATCAGTCTGGTCTTTGGTGCTACACCAACGCTAAGAATGGTGACAGATTATACCAGGTGGAGGTAGACTTCACTCGGGTGGCCGACTACTACAAAGGTGATCCAAAGGGTGGTTATGTCGCTTATGTATACACCGACTATCTTTCTCGTGAAGATCTCGTATCTTTGCGTGGAGAGGTTGAAAGTGAAGTAAGGGAGAAGTTGGGTATCCCGTATGACGTGGGTGTTCCTGCTATTCGCTATGAACACTCAATGGGGATGGGACCTCTTCCTTTAAACATTTTGCGCGTTAGCGCAGACACTCGCACCTCCTAAGGGGGTTCGAGTGTCTTTTGTTTTAATCAACAAAACGAGTTTTTAATATAGTCCAGAGGATTTTAAATCCATGACGCCAGTTTATTTTTTTGCCTTCTGAGTAGTCTCTTGGGTAGTAGTGTATAGGTACATCTATTGGCTTAATTCCTCTTTTTAAAAGTTTACAAATGAATTCATTGTCGAAATCAAAATCGTTAGTCTTTATTTCTACGCTGTCTGCAAGTTTTTTTGTAAACGCTTTGTAGCATCCTTCGTACTCTTTTGCATTATGTAAATATAAAATATTAGTGAGCCAAGTAATCGCTGTATTGCCAAGCCATCCCAAAAAATAAATTTGCCAGTCTTCTCTGTGGCGATCATCTATTCTAACACCGTTTGTTATTTTTGCATCTCCTTTAATTATTGGCTTTATTACTGACTCGTAGTCGGAAGGATCGTATTCAAGGTCCGCGTCTTGTATAAGTAATATGTCTCCCGTAGCCTCCTTTATACCTCTCTTTACTGCGGCTCCCTTACCTTTCGCCTTTTCTGAAAAAACTCTTATGTTGAGATGAGACAATGCAAGATCCTCAGCTATTCTAAGCGTGTTGTCTTTTGAGTTGTTATCAATAATAACAACCTCTTTTTCAAGATTTAACACAGGAGCTTCTAGTACTTTTCTTACTATAGCATTCAAGCTTTTTTCTTCGTTAAATGCCGGTATTAATATTGAAATCCTTTTCATAATTTATGAAAAGAGTACATGTTTTTTTATAAAAACTCAAATTTTTATGTATATAATATTGTGTTATTATGTAAAACACTTTTATAAGATGATCACCAAAAGTCATTTTCAAGATAAGGAACCAATTCTCGAGGGTTTTTTAAGTTGGCTCCGTTTTAATAAAGTAATAAAATTTATACCTCAAAATTCAGTAGTGTTGGATGTGGGCGCAGGATATAATTCTAATTTACTTCAGAAAATAAAAAATAAAATATCTAGCGGAGTGGGGGTAGATGCTTATGTAAATAAAAAAGACTTTGGGCCTAAAATAAAATTAGTTGAAACTGATTTAAATAAGGAATTACCTTTTCCTCATGCACATTTCGATGTTGTGGTTTCCTTGGCAAACTTAGAGCATTTAGAATACCCTAAACTAAGTATGGCAGAAATGTTTAGGGTACTGAAACCCGGTGGTTTACTTCTGTTAACCACGCCTTCGATTTATGCCAAACCAGTACTAGAATTCCTCTCCTTTAATTTGAAAGTGGTCAATGAAGAGGAAATTAGAGATCATAAAAATTATTTCAATAAGACTATTTTAACAAAATTGTTCAATGAAGCAGGCTTCTCATTTGTTAAGCACGAATATTTTGAGTTTTTTATGAATAATTTTGTGTATGCAAGAAAATAAGATTATAAATTTTTTCATTAAAAATAAATTAATATGTAGCATACTGCTACTAACTTTTTTTGTAAGCATTTCTTATTCTTTTTATTACAAGATAGAGCCAATGGTAGATGCTAGGGCTTATGATGTTATTGCACAGAACATAATAAATGGATACGGTTATAAGGAGATTTTGGATCCGGAAGTGAAATACGAACCTTCTTTGGTAAGAGCTGGTCCAGTGTATGAGTATTTTCTAGCCGGTATTTATAAAGTGTTTGGTCATAATTACACAGCTGTTTGGGTAATTCAGGCTATATTACACTCAATTTCTGCTTTATTGATTTATCTAACATGTTTATTAATTTTTAATAATGACAACAAAGAGAAAATAGGGTTAGTTGCAGCGTCTATGTTGGGTTTATATCCAGACCTAATAGAAATATCCGCTATGTTAATGACCGAGACTCTTTATATTTTTCTTGTATGCTTGTCTATTTATTTATTCTTTTATTACTTTAAGAACAATCAACTAATTACTTTGGTTGCTCTTTCTGTTGCTTTTGGTCTGGCCGTTCTTACTCGTCCCCCGGTGGCTTTTTTGTTGCCGGTTTTAATAATTTATTTTTTTGAAAAAAAGCAGTTTTTAAGATCTATTATTTTTATTATGCTTGTGGTGTTAGTTCTTACTCCATGGACTGTAAGGAATTATTACTTATACGGAAAGGCCATGCCTTTTGGGGCTGGAGGTGCATATAATTTTTGGATAGGCAACCATATTGGTGCGAGCGGCGAACAGGATCCAGGGCCTCAACTTACTGAATATTTTAATAGTCATAATGTAATTGAGTCGTACGACGAGTCTGTGTATCAGTTTAAGAATTTTGTTGTGAATTATCCTCAAGAATTCATAAAACTAACTTTGATGAGGGTAAACAAGTATTTCAGCACGTTAAGGCCCATGGGTTTTTGGTTTTATAACTCTGGTGTTGAGCAGGCTTTATTTGTTATCAGTTCTGCAATTTTTTCATTTTTCACTATTACGCTCGGAATCGGAGGTTTTTTAAGTTTCCTAAAAAAACAAGATAAAAATCCTAAAATTAGGTATTTGGCATATTTTACTGTAGCTACGCCACTAATAATTTTTATAACTGTTGTTGAAACTAGGTATCGATTTCAGATTTACCCGTTTCTTTCTTTGTTTGCAGCTTATTTTATTTTTGAAATTAAGGAAAATAGTATGGAATATAAAACGTTAGCCATTTCTTTTTGCGTCGTTCTTTTTAATGCATCTTTGGACCTTTTGATAAATTACGATAGCTTCAAAGAAAAGATAATAAGTAAAATATTATGAGGTCAATTAATTTTTCTTGAATAATAAAAAGATATCGCAAATAGCCATAACTGACCTAGTGTCCTCGCTACCACTACCCCTATAAGTTTGAAGTAATATGCCCCGATGAAAAGCAGGATAATCTGGGTCAAAGACGATACTACATTATATCTATAATAAAGTGAATTTTCTGCCTTTGCTTGAAGCATGGTACTTGGGAGGAGTGCAGGTATGGCTAGTATTGAAAATGCGCTAATGATGGTTAAGGGTATCGATTCACTGTATCTAGGGAATATAATAGGGAATATTAAGGGGGCTAGTATAATATAAAGACCCATTATTAATAAACACAGAAGAGAAAGGATGAGTATTTTTTTAAATATGCCATTTTTTATACTAGACACTTCTTGTGTGGCATAGTTGGGGAGCACGATGGTTGAAAGATTTTTAAAAACTCCTCTTATATGATCAACTGGTATGGTGGCTATACTGTAAATGGCAAGCTCGATTGTTCCTAGGTATGTAAAAATAATTAATTTGTCTATGTTCGCTACTACTGTGGTAATAATAGAGTTGAAGCTCAGGTGAAAACCTCTATTTATCGTACCTGGGTCTCTCTCTTTATTTAAGATAAATTTTGAGGTAGTGAGTTTGAATGCTACAAATCTTCCTAAAATGAGAGAGCTAAAATAAGTGACAATGATTATATATATATTCTCGCTGAAATATATTGAAAAAAATATGCTTATCGCAAAAATTATTTGAGAAAATCCCGAATAATAGGATATTCTTTTGAAATCTTTTTTCCCTTGGAGTATTGAGTTGTATATAAGTAGGGAGTCGGTTATTGGTGCGAGCAGAGAGACGATTACTAGGGCGTATCCGAGGATGCTGTTTTGCTTCCAAATGTAATATGATGCAAAAACCAAGCCACCAAGTGTCCCCAAGAGACCAGTGAGTAGCTTTGCTTTCAAGGAGTTACCAAAATCACCGTCTTTATTTTTGGCTATAGAGGTAGCGAGCGAAACATTTATGCCACTGAGAGAACTTATTGCGATAATGTTCGCAAGTGATATGAGGTATCTGTAAATTCCGTAAGTTTCAGGTAATAGTAGATTAGCAAAGGCAACAGAGAGAAGGAAAGAACTCGTAAGTGTTATTAGCTGAGAGCTTGAAAGCCAGCCAAAATTTTTAATGGTGGGAAGAGGGTTTACGCCAAAAATTTTTGATATTTTTCTTAAAAAAAGATCAAGAAAGGTTTCCTTTGCATTATCCATGTTTTAATCTATTAGATATTTCTGAAATTATATCTTTTGCCAATATTTCAGATTTTAACCTTGAATTGTATAAATCATAACCGAATTTGGCGATTTCTCCTACTTTTACCATGTTACTTTTGGCCCAAAGGATTTTTTGCGCTAAGTCACTCGGGTCACCAGGGCTAAAACATAAACAATTTTTACCTTCCTCTAAAAGTTCGAGAATTCCTTCTTTGCGGGCTGTAAGGTACGGCATGCCCATAGCCAAACTCTCAAATGCTTTGTAGGGGATTGTCCTTAGTAGTTTAGGATGGTTTGATAGTTGTCCTAGGGCTAAGTGGCATGATTGCATCATGTTTCGTAGCTCTTCTTCCGTGAAATCTCGCCCTATAATGAGCTCAACATTTGTTAGGTTATTTTCTGAAATGATTTTTTTAACTTTTTCTTCCAATATACCCCAACCTATTATTCTAAATCGCACGTTTTCTTCTTTAAGAAAAGTAGCAGCTTGTGCAGCACAGTCTACTCCAGACTCTGGCAGAAATCCTCCCCTAAAAACAACCGTAAAATCATCGTCTTTCTTGATCGAATCGTCTTTGAAAAAGAATTCATCATCCGCTCCGGTCCATGCTCTAATTATTTTATTCTTATTAACAAAAAACTTTTTTGAAATGTATTCTTTTTGTCTGTCTGTCTCTACCAAGATTAAATCTGCAAAAAGAAAAGACAAAAAATCTATAAACCAGTATTTAATCGATACAAAAGAAAATTGAGAACCCACCTTTCTTGATATTATCATTCCGTCGTAGATTGAATTTGATGCATTGAATACCAAGTATCCGCTAAAAAATATTTTTATAAATGGAACTAAAATATAAGCAGTGTATCCAACCCAAAGTATGTCTGGCGGTTTATTTTCATGCCTTTTTTTATTAAAAATTTTTAAAAATTTATTCAAGCCAGTTGATTCATCTTGAAAATACCTCACCGTATGCCCCATTTTTTGGAAATTTTTTATATAAATAAGATCTCTATTCGGTATTTTATGGTTTATGTTGAAATAATCTATAAGCATTGTTAAATACTAGCACAATTTGGTTGTGACAATGGCATTTTAAAATGTTATATTAATTTGACTATGAGAAATCAATCATTGAAATATTTGGCTTACATTGGCATTTTTATGGTTCCCTTTGTTCCGTTTGTGGTTTCTAGTTCACTCTTTTTTCCATTTATTACCGGTAAAGCCTTTGTGTTTAGGATTTTGGTTCAAATTGCGTTTGCTTCCTACCTTGTTCTATGTGTGCGTGACGCCTCTTATAGACCCAAATTTTCATGGATATTGGGTGCGGTCATGGTATTTCTTTTTTCGATCGGTCTTGCCGATATTTTCGCTGTAAATCCTTTTAAAGCATTCTGGAGCAATTATGAGAGGATGGAGGGCTTTGTTGCCATTGCTCACCTGGTTGCTTATTTTGTCGTGGCCGGGTCAATGCTCAAAGGGCAAGAAATTTGGAACAAACTTCTTGCTACTACAGTCGGTGCCTCTTTTATAATGTCTATCTACTCTATCTTTCAAATTGCAGGCAAAATACCGATAAATCAAGGAGGTGTCAGGGTGGATGGTACTTTGGGTAATGCCGCGTACCTCGGTATTTATATGGTGTTCCATATTTGCTTTGCGGCCCTTCTGTTCTTTAGATCAAAACAAGCTTGGCAGAAAATTTTGTTATCGATTTCAATTTTTCTTAATCTAATTATCCTTTACTACACAGCGACTAGGGGAGCCATCCTAGGTCTCGTTGGTGGTGCGCTCATAACATTTATTTTTCTTGTATTCAAATCAGAAAAAGGTGCCAAGATAAGAAAAATTGCTTTAGGTGGCACTATCGCAGTAGTTGCATTAATTGGCTTGTTTGTTTTAGTAAAAAATACTTCTTTTGTGCAAAGTAGTCCGGTATTAAGCAGGTTTGCACAGCTTAGTCCTGGTGAATTTAAAAATCAGGGAAGATACTATGTGTGGCCCATGGCGATCAAAGGTTTTGTTGAAAAGCCTATACTTGGTTGGGGGCAGGAGGGTTTCAATTTTGTTTTCAACAAATATTATGATCCTAGGATGTATACTCAAGAACCTTGGTTTGATCGGGCGCACAACACTTTTCTTGATTGGTTGGTGGCTGGGGGTCTCTTAGGTTTCCTTTCGTATCTTTCAGTATTGGGCGCTCTTTATTACTACTTATTTAAGGCCGAGGAAGATTTCCTAAGAAATGAAGATAAGGCGGTGCTTTTGGGAACAGTTTCGGCATATTCATTCAACAACTTTTTCGTTTTTGATCAGATTTCAAGCTACATTTTGTTTTTCACAGTTCTTGCTTATGTGCATGCGCACACAAAAGAAGCAAAAGTGTCGGTGTGGGAAAAAGTGTCTGGTAAATTCAGCGCTCTATTCCAAAAAGAAAAATGGCATCCAATTTTCGAGTCATCAGTCCTTATTTTGCTATGCGTAGTATCTTACGTCTTTATATTTTCTCCATGGAGAAGGAACGCAGAACTTTTAGAAGTGTTGCGTCTCGGTAACCAGGGGCAAGTTGGCACGATAGAGCAGTACTCAAAACCTCTGTCCAAATACAACGTTGCTTTCGCAGAAGGTCTTGAGCATGTTTCGCAGACAGTGATTGCTCTCGCTGGAAATCCAAATGCACCCGAAGAGACAAAGAAAGAGTTGTTTAGCGTTGTTGATGAAGCTTTTCAAAAACAGATTAAAAAAGTGCCCGAAGATGTAAGGTACCGACTCTTCTATTCGCTCTTCCTTTCTCGGTTTGGTTGGTATGGTAGAGCGATAGAACAGCTGGAAGAAGCTAAAAAGTTTTCTCCAAATAAGCAATCAATCTATTTTGAACTAGCAAACAATTATTTGCTAGACAATAAACCAGAAAAGTCTCTTGATGCTGCAAAAACTGCCTATGAACTAGAGCCATCTTTTGAAGAAGCAAAACTCATTTACGGTTTTGTTGCGACAGCGACTGGCGATTCGGCTCTTGGCAATAAATTATTTTCTGAAATTGACGAATCCAAAATAATTTTTGACGATAGATACATGAGTGTCCTCGTATCGATCGGTGACTATCAAAAGGTGATAGAAATAGCGAAAAAAAGGATTGCTTTGGATTCTTACAATATACAACACCGAATAACTCTTGCGGCTGCGTATCTAAATATTGGATCGAGGCAAAACGCCATAAATGCTCTTGAGGAAGCCATAGCTATCAGCCCTTCTTTTAAGGAAACAGGGGAGTACTATATAGCTGAAATAAAAGCCGGTAGAAACCCCTAGTTTTCCACAGCTCATTTGCATAAAAAGATAAACTGTGCTATACTCTGTAGGTGAGTGTTAGGGTTCTCTCTAACAACAAATGAATGTCTGCGAAAAGCCCCGTTTTACGGGGCTTTTCGTACATACAAAATCTCCTTGTTTTATGGTCGTGTTTTATTTATACTAAAAATATGTCCCTTCGCGGGTGATGGTTCGCGCTCACATAGACATTTGTTTTTTTGGAGATAGCCTCCATCACCCACGAAGGGACATAAAAAATAAAAATTCTTCAGAAAATTTTCTGAAGAATTTTTTCGAAAAAATAAAAAATAAAATGCAAAATTTTTGAAAGCTGCAGAGCGAGTCTCGCTTACCAAAAATTTTGCACTTTATTTTTTATAGTGAATCTCAAAATTTTTTTAGTTATCCACATTTTTATTTCAAAAATCATTTACTTAAATTTTTTTTAGCGAGATAATTATTTCAGGTCGAATGTCCTTCAAATTTTAAAAAATAAATTTTAAAATTTTCAGGACGAGTGCACTTAAAAATAATTTCTCCAATTTCCTCGCGAGAGGAATAAACTAAAATGGCAAAAAAGAAAGCAAAGAAAAAAGCAAAGAAGAAGCGAGCATAATTCAATTTTGTTAGCGCAAAGCGCGACTAACAAAATTGAGATCTTCGAGCGTAAGCGAGAAGTCTTGTTCCTACTTAACAAAAATTCCCTCGAGGTTTCTCTTGGGAGTTTTTGTTTTTTATCATGAGCGAAGTCAGATTGTTTGTGATAATATGCTCTCAATATGTCATTTTTGGAAAAAATTTTTGGAGATAGTAGCAGGCGTTATATAAAGGAAATAGAGCCTTTGGTGGCTAAAATAAATGCTTTTGAGCCACTAGTTTCTGTGCTGTCTTCCGAGTCTCTAAAAAATAAGACTTTTGAATTTAAAGATAGGATGGATAAAGGTGAGACCTTGGACGATATTTTGCCGGAGGCTTATGCTTGCGTGCGAGAAGCCGCAAAGAGAACGTTGGGCGAAAGGCATTTCGATGTGCAGCTTATGGGTGGCATCGTTATGCATAGGGGTGGTATTGCAGAAATGAGAACAGGAGAAGGTAAAACCCTTGTAGCCACTCTCCCTGTGTACCTAAATGCTCTTTCTGGTAAGGGTGTGCATGTAGTGACTGTAAATGACTACCTATCGATGAGGGACTCTGCTTGGATGGGACAAATTTATAATGCTTTAGGTTTGACTGTGGCAGTTATTGCACACGATTCAAGTTTTATTTACGACGAAAATTTTAAAAACGAGAAACGAGACACGAGTAACGAAAAACGAGATAAAGAAAGAGATGAAAAAGGAAGTTTTAAAGTGGTGCATGAATTTTTAAAACCATGTTCGAGGATAGAGGCTTACGAGGCAGATATAACTTATGGCACAAACAGTGAATTTGGTTTTGATTATTTGAGAGATAACTTGGAATATAAATATGAAAGCGTAAGACAGAAGAGACACAACTTTGCTGTGGTTGATGAAATAGACTCTATACTTATCGACGAAGCTAGGACCCCGCTAATTATTTCAGCGCCCGCAGCGGATTCGGATGCTTTGTATAGAAAGTTTGCTTCTCTTGCGGGCAAGCTAAAACAAGATGAGCATTACACTCTCGATGAAAAATTGCACGCCGTTTTGCTTACTGACGCCGGTATAAGCAAGGCAGAAGAAATTTTAGGGTTAGATAATATTTATGCTGAAGGTGGTGTAAAAACAGTTCACCACTTGGAAACTGCTATAAAAGCGAAAGCTCTTTATCAAAAGGATAAAGAGTATGTCGTCAGAGATGGCGAAGTCGTGATAGTCGACCCATATACGGGGCGCTTACAGCCGGGTCGCAGATGGTCGGAAGGTTTGCATCAGGCTATCGAAGCCAAAGAAGGAGTTAATATTCAAAAAGAGTCACGGACTTTTGCTTCCATCACATACCAAAACTATTTCAGAATGTATGAAAAGCTTGCTGGCATGACAGGTACAGCTCTTACTTCATCAGAAGAATTTTATAAAGTTTATGGATTGAATACCGTTTCTATTCCGACCAATAAACCGGTGCAGAGGATTGATCAAGATGATCTTATTTTCCAAACAGAAAAGGGAAAACTCAAAGCTATCGCTAGAAAAGTTAAAGAGTTGCAGACAAAGGGGCAGCCGGTGCTCATAGGTACTATTTCGATTGAAAAAAACGAATTATTGGGAGAATTCTTAAAGAGAGAAGGAGTGAAATTTGAAATGCTTAATGCCAAAAATCATGAAAGAGAGGGAGAAATAATAGCCCAAGCGGGTCGCAGAGGTGCCGTGACTGTGGCGACCAACATGGCGGGTAGAGGGGTGGACATAAAGCTCGGTGGCGCTCCGGTAAATGATGAACTTGGAAAAGAAGTGAGGTCTTTGGGTGGTTTATTTGTGCTTGGAACCGAACGGCATGATGCTCGTCGCATAGACAATCAACTCCGAGGGCGCTCGGGCCGCCAGGGAGATCCAGGAGAAACTCAGTTCTTTGTTTCAATGGAGGATCATATTATGCGAGTTTTTGCCGCTGATACAGTTAAAAATATGATGGGGCGTCTTGGTATCCCAGAAGATGAAGCTATCCAAAATAAATTGATCACCCGTTCGCTTGAGAGCGCGCAGAGCAAGATAGAAGGATTAAATTTTGATGCTCGCAAACATGTGCTTGAGTACGACGATGTTTTAAATTTCCAGAGAAAAACTTTTTACGAAAGAAGGCGTGAAGTGCTTGAGAATGAAAAAGATGATCAGGTGAGGCAAGTTAAGCTACAAGTCTACGACATGTTTTGGGTTGAACATTTGGAGACAATGGACTACTTGCGAAGCTCTGTAAATTTGCGCGCTTATGGACAGAGAGATCCGCTGGTCGAATATAAAAGGGATGGCCTCAGGCTTTATAAGCAAATGGAAGAGTCGATCGCGAATACAATTGAAGAAAATCTGAAAAAACTAGAGGATACCCGCCTGAATGACATAGTCGGGCAGGTGAAAATTCAAAATGTTGGGATGGCGGACGTGCAAAAACAGGCGGAGAGGATCACCGCTTCGAATTCTTCTTCTAATCCCCCTAGCCCCCTTTACTCTAAAGGGGTAACAGGACCAGAACACAAAAATATCGGCAGAAATGATCCCTGTCCTTGTGGTAGTGGTAAGAAATATAAAAAATGTCACGGTGCCAACGCTTAAACCTCCATTGACCAAAATCTAACGGCCGTTAAAAAGTGTACAATTTGGCAAACTTTATTTTTGGCTAAATTTTTACTAAACTAGCACTATGAACACTGCTGAAATTGAATGTAGGTTTTTGGAGATAGATAAGGAAAGTCTGGTCAAAAAACTTAAGGAACTTGGAGCGCATGATGAAGGAGAGAGACTAATTGAGGAAACTGTAATTTATGATAAAGATCTAAAATGGAGAGATGAACAAAAGTTTGTTCGGATAAGAAAAGTGGGTGATAAAACTAAACTTACTTATAAAGATCAAAAAATACAAACAGTGGATGGTACTTTTGAAATAGAATTTGAGATTGAAGATTATAAAAAAGCCGAACTCCTTTTTGAAAAAATAGGTCTCTGGCCTTACAGACATCAACAAAAGAGGCGCCATGCTTTTAAGCTCGACGGAGTCTCAGTAGATATCGACTCTTGGCCTATGATTCCCACATATGTAGAACTTGAGGGAGAATCAGAAGAAGATTTAAAAAAAGCAGCAAAACTGCTTGATTTATATTGGGAAAAAGCCGATTTTCATAATGCGAGATGGGTTATAGAAAATGTTTACAATATTCCTGTGGGCACTTTTAGGTGGTATACATTTGATAGATGTGAGTAAGATTTATGGTCGGCTCTCTTGTACAAAAATTAACGACCGTTAAAAAGTGTACAATACCAAATCACCTTTCTTTTTATTTAAAGATGTGTAAGATTGAAAAAGGAAGGAGATGGTGATGAAAATAGATGAAGATCTTAAGCGGATGGACATCGCCTCACTTAAACGAGAAGCGATGAAACTGCGCAGGGCTATCCGCCTCGAGCTGAGGCATACTGGCAATCGGCGCTGTTGGATGAATTTGGCAAATGTTTTGCCCGAAGGGGGTGAAATTTATCCTCTGGATCTACCAGAAGAAGAGTTTCTGAAGAATTGCGCTCGTTATTACAAGCGCAACAAGAGGAAGAATCCAATTGGAATAAATAACTTGATCAAAGTCGTCCAAGAGATTGCAGAAAACCAAAAGCCGTTTGATGATTATAAGAAAAGGTCAGGGTTACACCGCTTGACCTTCACCTTATGACTTTTAGAGTCCGACGCGAGAGGCGACTTCGTGTCGGACTTTCGCTTTTTATCAACTTTGGTTAGAATCAAATTATGGAAATTGTAAGACCAGAATCAAATCAACCTATTCCTGAACATGCTAAAAAAGTTTTTTCAGGCGTTATGTTTGATGTGTATCAATGGGAACAGGAACTTTTTGATGGAACGACAACTACTTTTGAAAAAGTAAAAAGACCAGATACGGTTGTAGTTTTTCCTGTTTTACCTAGTGGGAACATTATTTTGACTGAGCAGGAGCAGCCAGGTAAAAAATCTTTTATTGGAGCTACTGGTGGCAGAATCGATGAAGGTGAAGGAGTGTTAGAGGCAGCTAAAAGGGAATTGCTCGAAGAGAGTGGTTATGAAGCGGAAAAATATATTCTGTGGGACGCACAGCATCCGGTTGGTAAAATAGATTGGGTTGTTTACACTTTTGTCGCGAAGGGAATTAAAAAAGTCGCAGACATGAATTTGGACGGCGGGGAGAAAATCAAATTGAAAGAGGTCACCCTGAGTGAATTTATTGAAATTGCAACTATGGATAGCGGAGAGGGTTTTTTTAGTGAGAAAGAGGTAATTTTTGAAATTTTACGGGCAAAAAATGACCCGAAAAAAATGGAAGAATTGAAAAAAAAATTTGATCCAAAACTATAAATTTATGCAAAATCAGATACCAGAATTTGGAATAAAGAGGGAAAATGAAGAAAGGAGGGATGGTGGATGTGGTATTGTTTTTGATCCTAAAACTCAAAAATATGCTGTCGGTAAACAACACAACAATGGCTCCTTAAGGTTTTTTTCTGGTGGTGTAGATCTGGGCGAAGACATCAAAGATGGAATTTTAAGAGAGGTAATAGAGGAGAGTGGTTTATATGACTTTGAATACGTTGAGAAAATAGGTGAAGCTCTGACTCACTATCATAATAGTCTCAGAAATGTAAATAGAGTTGCCCATGCCACATGTTTTCTTGTTATTTTAAAAAGCGCAGATTTAAAAGAGGTAAATTTAGAAGAGCATGAAAAGTTTTTTCTCGTATGGGCTACTGCGGAACAAATCATGGCAGATATGGAAGCTAGGAATGAAAACAAAGATAATGACCACTGGATTTATTTTATGAAAAAAGCTGTTGCTCGAGCTAAAGAGCTCGGGTATGACAAAACAAGTGAGATATGAAAACCTTGCCATTAGAGATTTTTTATATTTATTTTTCGCCCTACACTTCACATGCGGTTGAGGTTGATGGGGTGTTGTATCCTACTGTCGAGCACGCCTATCAGTGTGCAAGATATACTGATGAAAAAATAAAAGAGGAAATAAGAAGCGCAACCAGCCCAGTAAAAGCTTGGGAAACTTCAACTAAGTATAAGCATCTGCAAATACCAGAATTTAAAGATGAAAATTATAAAAGGGAAGTTATGAAAAAAATGATGCGACTTAAAGCTATTCAACATGAAGAGGTAAAGAAAGCTTTGCTTGATTCTGGTGATTTAGAGATTGTAAAGAAGATAGTTACCTATCCTCCTGGTGACGGTTTCTGGGATATTGGAGAAGATGGTAAGGGAAGAAATGAAATGGGTAAAATCTGGATGGAAATAAGAGAGGAATTTAAAAATGAAAAATAAGCGTACAGTTGAAAAAATCAGTCATTTTAGTTGCTCTAAATGTAAAAAGTGGTGGAGCGTAGGGGATGCGCCAAAAGTTAAGAAAAAGTGGTTCTGTCCTTGGTGCGGCAAAGAAAACTTGTACAAAATTTAACGGCCCGCTTCGCCAAGGCTACAGCGAGGTGAGCCGTTAAAAAGTTTGCCACACATCAAAAGTTCACGACCCGCTTCGCCAAAGCTGTAGCGAGGTGAGTCGTGAGTTTTTGGTGTATGATCAGGAACTTTCTTTTTGGGTGGATTTTGGATAAGATTAAAAAATGAATATCAAAGTCGTAAGAGAAAAAATAAGCTTAAAGGAAGTTGAAGAAATAGCCCAAGAATTTTATAAAGAAATGGCAAAAGGAGTAGCCGATATAGAAAAAGGTATTTTTGCTTTGGGTGGAGAGTGGCACATGGACGCAAATGAAGTTTTAATCAAAGATGGATCTGAACAAAAGAATTTGTGGGGCTTTAACTTGTATTGGGCTAAACCCAAAGAAGAAAGATTGGAGTATAACTCCCTAATAAACATTAGACCTCAACAAAACAATAGGAGCATGGAAGTTGAGAATGGAGAAATACGGCAAAAAATTTTTGAAATCGTTAATAATCTAGTTGAATAAAGTGGAACAACAAAAACCAATACATTTCTATGTAGCTAATTTGGGTAGTGAGGTTCGAAGGATCTTTGGTTGGCAAGAAAAAGGCGATGTTGAGGCTATGAATAATGCTTATAAAAGATCCATCGAGATTATCGATAGGATAAAAAAATTTGAAAATACAAGCGCAAATAAAGAAATGGATATATTGAAACAATATTTGAGTGAATTTGTATTTGAACCAAAAGAGTCTCCTGTGAACAAAGAACAAATGTCGTCTTACTTCAACCCTTTTGCATTTAGAGTAATGAATTTTTCATGATTGAATCTTTAGTTTTATTTTTACAAACACATGTTCTACCTCTCGGAGCCATGGGCGTTTTTTTGGCTTCAGTGGTCGAGGAGGTGGTTGCTCCCATACCCTCGGCGCTCATCATGACCATGTCCGGCTTCCTTTTGGTTTCTGGGCCGGTTTCTTTGGAATCGATTTCAGCTTTGGCTTTTAAAGTGGCGATACCTGCCGCTTTGGGGGTTACTATCGGGTCATATTTTGTATACGCAATAGCGCGTTTTGGTGGCAAACCAATCATTGAAAGATGGGGCAGCTTTTTGGGTCTTTATTGGATCGACGTTGAAAAGCTACAAGCAAAAATGTCTGGCAGTAATAAAGACGAAATTATTATTGGAGCGGCTAGGATTTTGCCAGTTTTCCCAAGTGTGGTTATATCAGCATTTTGCGGGATTTTGGAAATGAATCCGATTAAATATTTCGTCATATCTTTTGTTGGTGTATTTTTCCGGGGTTTGATCTTGGGTAGTTTGGGTTGGCAGGTGGCGGGCATTTATGAAAGATACGCAAAAATGATTTCTTCTATAGAAACAGGGGTTCTTTTATCCACTATTTTGATACTTGTTGTGTTTGTTGTGTTAAAATATAGGGGCAGACAAAAATAATAATGCCCCAAAAAACCATACAACTATCTTTTTTCGTGAGTTTAACTCTATGTCTGTTTGTCCTGTCGTTTCTAGTTTTTAAACCCTACCTGGGGGTGGTTTTTCTTTCTGGCGTTTTGTCAGTAGTCTTTTATCCTCTACATAAAAGGTTTGTACAATATTTTTCCGGCCGGCAAAGTTTGGCGTCTGCTCTAACTTTATGCATCATTGTGGTGGCCATAATCATTCCTGCTATTTTTATATCTACCAGTGTTTTTAAGGAAGCTGTAGGGCTTTACAATTCTCTCACTCTGGGCAATGGAGCTGAAAGAGCGATTCTTTACAGCAATACCACTCTTTCAAAATTTGCCCAAAGTTTCTTCAATGATCCAAGCTTAAATATAGAAGTTGAAAATTATTTTAAGGACATTCTAGATTGGGTTATCGGTCACTTTAATTCAGTTTTTACTGTTGTTTTCAATGGTATTTTAGGCTTCATTCTTATGTTGATATCTGTGTATTACATGCTCCGCAATGCGGTCTTTATCAGAGAACATATAATCGTGTGGAGCCCTCTGCCCGACAGATATGATGAAGAAATACTCTCTGTCCTAAAAGGTTCGATTGATGCAGTAATAAGCGGAAGGTTCGTCGTTTCTTTGATCCAAGGGCTTTTGATAGGTGTAGGCTTTTTCATTTTTGGAGTTGGTAGCCCTGTCCTTTGGGGTTTTGTGGGTGCCATCGCTTCTCTGGTGCCGACTATAGGTACGGCCATTATAACGGTTCCGGCAGTAATATTTTTGTTTGCAAACGGCAACGTCGGCATGGCGGTCGGCCTCCTTGTATGGTCAGCGATGATAGTTGGTTTGATTGACAACGTGCTTTCCGTTGTGATTTTAAACAGGAAAACCAAGGTTAATCCGCTCATCATACTCTTTTCTATACTTGGCGGTGTGGAATTTTTTGGCGCGGTAGGTATTTTGGCTGGGCCGTTGTTGGTTAGCGCCTTTCTTTCTCTAATGAAAATTTATCCATTCATAATGTCCTACAGAAAAGAAAATCTAAGTTGATTGATAAAAATGGCAAGCAATTTACCAAGTGTCTTAATGTTCGGATGGGAGTTCCCGCCGTTTAACAGTGGTGGCCTGGGTGTTGCTTGTGAAGGTATGTCTAAGGCTCTGTCGAGTTCTGGTGTGCCGCTCACCTTTGTCCTGCCTCTCAAGATCCCCATCTCGGCTTCCTGGTGCCGTTTTGTTTTTGCAAATGAAGCAGATGCTGTGGGTATGACCAAGGATCAAATAACCAAGCTTTTTGCTGGTTATCAAAGCCATGCAGTTGACCAAGTGACTCTCGATAAATACGGCATATCTTCTTCTATTAAGCCCGCGATTTCCGGCTCTTTGGTGCAGAGGGTTAAGGCGTACGCACAAAGGGCTCCGGCCATTGCTCAAAAACACAATCACTCAATAATACACGCGCATGACTGGTTAACTTACCCTGCGGGCATCGCAGCAAAAGAGGCTTCGGGCAAACCACTAGTGGCTCATATACATGCCACCGAATTTGACAGAAGTGGGAGCGATAGCGTGAATACTGAAATTTTTAATATCGAGAAGGAGGGTTTTAAAAGAGCTGATGTGGTGGTGGCTGTCTCAGGGCGGACTCGTGAAAGCGTGATAAAAAAATATGGCATCGCTCCAGAAAAAGTAAAGGTAGTGCATAATGGAGTTGAATTCGCAGAGAGTAGTACAGATTTGCCGAGCGATCTCGAGGTTTTGAAGCGTTATGGCAATTCCATCGTTCTTTTTGTCGGGCGCATAACTCTGCAAAAGGGGCCTGACTATTTTGTTGCTCTGGCCGAGCAGGTTTTGCGTTTTGAGCCAAAAACCTTTTTTGTTGTTTCTGGAAGTGGTGATCTTGAAGGACAGATGATAAGGGAAGTGGCTCATCGCGGTCTTTCTCAAAATTTTATCTTTTCTGGGTTTTTGCGCGGTGCCGAATTACAAAAAGTTTTTCGAGCGGCCGATGTTTTCGTCATGCCTTCTGTATCCGAACCTTTTGGTATCGTCCCTCTTGAAGCCATGCTTTCTGATGCGCCGGTACTGATTTCCAAGGAATCCGGTGTAAGCGAAGTGCTTTCGACTGCTCTCAAATCTCACTTTTGGGATGTTGACGATATGACTGACAAGGTGGTGGCGATCCTTCGAAACAAAAAACTAAAAAGCCATTTGCAAATCAATGGCAAAAAAGAAGCTCGAGGAGTGCACTGGGGTAAAGCCGCAAAGTCTCTGATAGATATTTACAACAGTATGACTCCTTCTTTTGAGCCAGCTTTCCAATTAGCTTAAAAGTTTAAAGATACTCACATATTTAGAGTATTTGCTAAAAATGTTTGTGTTAAAATACCTGCGTGCCATCGGTATGTTTTTATTTTCAAGTCCACCAACCTTTGCGTGTACGCAAATATCGCGTGTTTGATGTCGGCCAAAATAGCCAATATTTCAATGATGAAAGTGGCACCAGTTTAGATAATAAAGCTATAGTAGAAAAGGTTGCCCGCAAGTGTTATCTCCCGGCAAATGCTACTCTCCTTGAGAACATAAAAAATCATCCCGACTTTAAAGCAAGCTTTTCGATTTCTGGTGTGGCACTCGAGCAATTCGAACGCTTCGCGCCTGAAGTTATCGATTCATTCAAGCGACTTGTTGATACGGGGAATATAGAAATTCTTTCTGAAACTTACTACCACTCTCTTTCGTCCATCTACTCTCCTGAAGAGTTTGAGTCGCAGGTTAAAATGCATCGTAGGAAAGTGCGCGATCTTTTTGGTGTGAGCCCGACAATTTTTAGAAATACCGAACTCATCTATTCAAATGAAATTGCAAAGATGGCGGAAAATATGGGATACAGGGGTATATTGGCCGAAGGAGCGGATCATATTCTCGGTTGGCGTAGCCCGACGTTCCTTTATCGGCCTGTAGGTACAAATAGCATAAAACTTTTGCTCAAGCATTATCGTCTTTCTGATGATATAGCTTTCCGTTTTAGTCAGAGAAGTTGGGAAGGTTGGCCTCTTACTGCGCCTAAGTTTGCTGATTGGGTGGCATCTCACAACGGTAACGGCCACACCATAAATCTTTTCATGGATTATGAAACATTTGGAGAACACCAATGGGAAGACACCGGTATTTTTGAGTTTCTAAGACACTTACCTGCGGAAATATTAAAAAACAGAGATAATGATTTTATAACTCCGAGTGAAGCGGTTGACAGGTATGAAGCGGCGGCGGAGTTAGATGTGCCTCATTACGTGTCCTGGGCTGATACCGAGCGGGACCTTTCTGCTTGGCTATCAAACGATCTTCAAAAAGAGGCGTTGGACGCCATTTATGAACTGGGTAAGGAAATAATTTATATTGACGATCCTGAGTTGCTTGAAGATTGGCGACGCCTGCAAACTTCCGACCATTTTTATTATATGTGCACCAAGTATTTCAACGACGGAGATGTTCATAAATATTTCAGCCCGTATGAATCACCGTACGAAGCTTTTATTGCCTACATGAATGTTTTGCAGGACATGCGTTTGCGTCTTGAGCTTGCCAAAAACCAAGAACTTCACGGTATAACTTTGAGAAAAGTAAAACCGCTAAGATTTAGCGGCGTTTGATCTGTTTCTATATAAAATATCGAGGGCGCCTCGCGCAAACTCTTTCGAGTTCGCAACGAAGCGCCCTTGCTCACGGGGAGGAGGCATCAGGCGGATGTCTTGGATGGTACAACGATTTGCTTCTTGTTGTCTCGGGGCAGATCTTTAATCTTGTCCATAATGAAGCGGATGCTCTTGGGGGTGGCTTGCTTCATTATCACAAAGAAGCCACCTACGCATGGGCACTGCTCACTCTGGCTTCGTAACCGTCCCCAGTAAACCACCTCGATCTTGATGGTTTCTGTTTTTGGCTTGGAAACGAATAAAAACAGTTTGTCCTCGTTTCCAACCCACTCCGGTATCTTTTGTTGCTCGGCCTGGGCCTTTATTTCGGCTACCACGGCTGATGTGTGACTATCCGAACTAAAAACTAGATAATGAACACCTGGTTTATATTTGTTCGGATCAAATCGAAGTGCGTACTCGGTTTGCCACTGCGCCGAAGCGACGGTGGCCAAAATCAACAGCAAACCTGTCAA